>JAFDZQ010000008.1 GCA_018266895.1 Bacteroidota bacterium | reverse complement strand
TTTGGACAGCCCCAGAACAAATTTAAAATTCTTAATTAATTTTAATTTAAACGTTTTGGACGGATGTGAGGAAAATTCCTGATATATTTTATTAATTCCTTGAAATTCTTGCTTAGCATTCGTATTTTGTTGATTAATATTATAAAATAAGCAATGAAAAGAACGTATCAACCCAGCAACCGGAAAAGAAAAAATAAACACGGCTTTAGAGAGCGAATGGCTACTAAGAACGGAAGAAAAGTTTTAGCCAGAAGAAGAGCTAAAGGCAGAAAGAAACTAACAGTAAGTGATGAATTTAACAGACATCCTTAAAGACTAATAATTTGTTCCGGTTTATACAGAACATTCTGAGTATCTTTGCACTGCAATATAAATGGAAAAAAGCGAAAATCTTTTTGGCGGGAAAATTAAAAAGAATGTTCACAGTGTTTCAAAAAAGAATAACAGCTTAAGCAGGAATGAGATTGTAAAAGGCCATAATTCTTACATAAATATACTTCAGAACTCTGTAATATTTTCAACTGATTATCTTAAAGTTTTTGTAAATAAAATCAAAGATCCGGTTCCAGTTGATTTCATTCAAAGCCCGCTTTTGACAATATCATTAAAAGTGGGCTTTATTATTGCAAAGAAAAAGATCAGGAAAGCCGCACTGAGGAACAGGATAAGAAGACTGCTGAAAGAATCATACAGATTAAATAAACATCTTTTCAGCAGCATAAAAAATGCGAATGTTATTTTTTCACTCAGTGAAAAAGGATACAATAAATTTTTAAATGATCCTGCTGTGAAGATTCATGAGATCCAATTGGAAATGATAAAAGCTTCGGAAAAGATTATTAAATATTTTAAGGTAAAATGAGTTTTATATCAATTTTTCTGATAAAAGTTTATCAGAAAACAATCTCACCTATATTACCGGATTCATGCAGGTTTTATCCTTCATGCTCACATTACAGCATTGAAGCTTTTCAAAAACACGGCTTTTTTTATGGTTTATTTCTGACTGTTTACAGAGTATTAAGATGCAATCCTTTTTGTAAAGGGGGATATGATCCGGTTCCGGAAAAAAAACCTTGTTCACATAATTTAAAAACAATCCGTTAAATCAGGATAAATAAACAGACAGTAAATAATAATAATGGATAAAAAATCTTTACTTGGATTCGTACTAATCGGAATAGTCTTAATGATCTGGCTTTACTGGAACTCCAGTACACAGCAGAAGATGGTTCAGCAGAATAAAAACAAAACAACAGACTCTGTAAGCGTACCGGATAAAAACCTCAGTAAAAATCCTGAAATCAATAAACCTGACACTTCGAAATCATCACTGAATTCTTTGATATCAGATTCCCTCAAAACCGATTCGCTGAATATTAAGTTCGGAAAGATTTTTTCGCAGAAAGCCATTGGAAATTCGGGAAATCCTTCTGAAAAGGTTATAATTGTTGATAACGGAAAAGTGCAGATGGAATTCTCAAATTACGGAGGCGGCTTAAAAAAATATACGATAAAGAATTATGAAACCTGGGATAAAAAGCCTTTACAGCTTGTAGACTGGAAAAAGGGAAAAGAACTTCACCTGCTGTTTACTTCTAAGGACGGAAGACTTGTAAATACAAAAGATCTTGTTTTCGAATCGGATTATCCGGAATGGAAAAAAGTTGACGTAAGTTCTGATACGACGTTCAAACTTGTTTATACACTTAATATTACACCGGACGGATCTGAAAAAATTTCAAAGACATATACTTTCTTCAGAGATCAGTACGAGTTTGATGTGGATTACGAATTGATAAATCCGGTAAAATATATTTCAGACAACAAATACCAGGTAGTCTGGGAATCTTCGCTTAATATGACAGAATTCCGAAGCGATCAGGAAGTTACTTATGAAGAAGCTTTTGCTTATATGGGCGGCGAACTTGAGACTCTTGACGCGAATACTGAAAAGGAAGAGTTCAAGGGAGATTTCAACGGAACTACCGATTATGTAAGTTTAAGGACAAAATATTTCGGATTATTCATTATTCCGAAAGAAAGAAAAGGTGACGGTGCTTATCTGTTCGGCACTAAGGAACTGCTCAAAGACAAGGGAGCAAGAGAAAATTATTCCATAGCGGTGAAAATGGAAATCAAAAATGATCAAATTGAAAAATCTTCTTTTATGATTCTGCTTACTCCTCTGGATTACAACATTCTGAAATCCTATTCAATGGAACTTGAAAAGACATTGAGATTTTCACTTGATTTTATTGTCAGACCTATCGCTCAGTATTTAATTCTGCCTTTATTGTTTTTTATGCACAGCGTCATTCCAAGCTGGGGAATTGTCATAATGCTGTTTGCTTTGCTTATGAAAATAGTTCTGAATCCGCTAACAAAGACTCAGATGAATTCAATGAAAAAGATGTCACAGCTTAATCCTAAAATCACTGCAATTAGGGAAAAATATAAGGATGATCCTGTCAAGACGAATCAGCAGATAATGAAAATATATAAGGAAGAAAAGATAAATCCTGCCGGAGGATGTCTCCCAATGCTTATTCAGCTTCCTATTCTTTACGCTTTGTTTGGAGTTTTTAATTCAACAATTGAGCTGAGACATGCAGGATTTTTATGGATAAAAGATCTTGCTTCTCCTGATGTTATTATGCATTTGCCTTTTAAGCTTCCCATATTCGGTATTGATCAGATCTCCGGACTCGCATTGCTTATGGGAATTACGATGTTTATACAGCAGAAGATGACAATGACCGATCCTAAGCAGAAAGCTCTTGTTTACATTATGCCTGTAATGCTTACGCTTCTGTTTTTCAGCTTTCCTGCAGGATTAAATCTGTACTATTTTATGTTTAATGTTTTCACAATCGCTTATCAGTGGTGGACTAACAAAAAGAATCCTGCTCCTGTTACCGAAGTGGTAACAGGTAATAAGAGCAATGCTGTTAAGAATTTGAAAAGTGAAGGTAATACGGCTAAAAAAAGATTAACATAAAAATAATTCCATAAACATCGGATTTGCAAAATCCAAAAACCATTCTTGTAGTTCAGATCGGAAAAATCGGGGACATGATTCTTACAACTCCCCTGTTTTCCGGCCTTAGAACTCTTTACCCGCATTCCAGAATCATTTCAATGGCAGGCAGTATAAATAAAGATGTTCCTCTTTTCCATAAAGATATTGATGAAGTGCTTGTTTACAGTAAAAACATTCTGAAGAATATCCCGATGCTTAAGTATATTAACGGTAAAATTGACCTTTGGATAGATACTAAAGATAATTATTCACGAACCGGTGAACTTCTTCTGAATTTCTTCAAGCCGGTAAGGTCTCTGGGTTTTTGTTTTGAAAACAAAAAGAAAATTTTTGATACCTGTCTCAATGATTTTAAAAACGGAAATCATGCAACTGACATCAATATCAGTCCTCTTAATTTTTTAAGCCGTTCAGAATTAAAAATTACCTCTGCGCCTTCTGTTTATGTTCCTGAATATGTCAGAAATAAATTCAGCTATCTGGACGGCAATGATGGAGAAATTGTACTGATCAATGTTTCCGCCGGAAGCAAAAGCAGATATATCAATACTGAAGCCTGGACAAAATTTGTAAGGAAATTAAAGTCTGAAAAAAGTTTTACGCTGTTATTAACCGGTCTTGAAAAAGACCAGGGGATAATAAATTTTATAACTGAAAATTCGGGTGAAGGGAAAATAAAATTCATCAAAACTGATAACATACTTGAGACAGCAGAAGTTGTAAGAAGAAGCAGTTTTGTAATTACTCCGGATACCTCTGTAGTTCATTTATGTTCCGCTTATAACAAACCGATAGTCGCTGTATATCCTGACGTTAAATGGAATCTTGAGAAATTTTATCCCCTGTGTGAATACTCGCAGATAATAATATCAGGGGACAAATTATCATTGAGTGACATAAATAATGAAATGCTTGAAAATGCTTTTTACAAATTACTTAAACGTATTAATAGTGGAAATGCCGAGAGTCGAACTCGGGTCCGAAAAGAAGACCATTAAAACCTCTACATATATAGTCTGTACTTTAAATTTCACAACACTCAGGCAGACAGACAAGCCAAAGTAATTGCTATTCTGATTAAGTTTTGCCCGTATAACTCAGACGATCATACGGACTATCTCATCTGATTTGACACTTCAGAAACTCCGGTGAGAGAGAATCTCTAAAGCGAGGTTGCTTTAAATTAAGCAGCCATTGCGTAGGAATATTCTACGTTATTGTTGTTGTTTATTGTTTTTCTACCTTTTTAAAGTGCTGGCAGGAACACTATATGCAGTTTTAACCATCTTTCATTCCGTCGAAACCGTTGCATTCCCGATATTTTTAAAGAACTGAAAAACTTTACTACTTAGTCTGTATGTTTGTAGATGAAACTTTAGTCTTAACTTCGCTTTTGACTTCTTTAATTTCTTCCGTAGAAGCATCCGGATTATACTTATCCTTGTAAAGAATTCCAACAGGTACGATTATGCAATATCCGATTATTAAAAGCACCGGAGCTACGGTAGTAGGAAGAAATCCGTCAACCGAATTTTCAGACATAAAAAAATACCCTAATATTATTATTGCTATTCCCAGTCCGATTATGATATAATTTTTTGAAGTCATTGCAAAGTGCAGATGACTCTGGTCTTTTCTGTGTTTTCTGGATTTTAGTGACTGAATATTTTGCTGTTTTATTTTAGCCATTAATGATTTATTAGATTTTAGATAGTTCGTTAAAGTAATGCGCAATGCTTATTATTCCATTATGGAAATTATTCAGATTCAGATGCTCGTCAGGTGAATGCGCATTTTCATCCGGCAATCCGAATCCAAGAAGTATTGTCGGAGCATTAAGCAATGTCTGAAATGTATTTACCACCGGAATTGAACCGCCTTCTCTTGTAAAAACCGGTGTTTTCCCGAATCCTTTTTTTATGGCTTCTACCGCTGCGTTCATTCCGGGAGAATCAATAGGAGTTATTGCACCTTTACCGCCATGAAGCGATTTTACAGTTACTTTCACTGAATCCGGTGAAATCTTTTTTACATAATCAGTGAACAGTTTTTCGATTTTATCAGGTTCCTGATTTGGAACGAGTCTCATTGAAATTTTAGCTGCTGCTTTTGATGGAAGAACAGTTTTTGCGCCTTCTCCCTGAAATCCTCCCCATATTCCGTTACAATCAAGAGTTGGCCTTCCGGAAGCGCGTTCAAGCGTAGTATAGCCCTCTTCTCCGAACAACCCGTTTATTTCAAGACCTTCCATGTATTTTTTCTCATCAAACGGAAGTTTTGAATATTCCGATCTTTCCTTTTCAGTTAGTTTCAAAACATCATCATAAAATCCGTCTATGAGTATTTTGCCTTTATCATCTTTCAGTTTGCATATTATGTGTGCAAGAGCGTTAATTGGATTGTTTACAGCTCCACCGAAAGATCCTGAATGAAGATCCCTGTTCGGACCTGTGACTTCCACCTGCATATATGCCAGACCTCTAAGTCCGTAACAGATAGAAGGAACTCCGTGATCAAACATCGCTGTATCCGAAACTACCACATAATCGCATTTAAGCAAATCCTTGTTCTTATCTATAAAATTATCAAGATTAACACTGCCGATCTCCTCTTCACCTTCTATAATGAATTTTATGTTAACAGGAAGTTTACCGGTATTTTTTAAATGAGATTCAATGCTTTTCATGTGAATGAAAACCTGTCCTTTGTCATCGGCAGAGCCTCTTGCAAAAATATTTTCACCTCTTATTGAAGGTTCAAACGGCGGGTCTGTCCATAACTCAACGGGATCAACCGGCTGCACATCATAGTGTCCGTAAATAAGAATTGTCGGCTTGTCCTTTCCTGCTTTGAGCCATTCTCCGTAAACCACGGGATGACCGGGAGTTTCTAAGATCATATTATTCTCAAGACCGATTTTTTCAAGCTGTGCTTTTACATATTCCGCGCACTTTCTTACATCGCCTGCGTTTTCCTCATTGGTGCTGATAGAAGGAATTCTTAAAAACTCTTTAAGCTCTTCAACAAACGTTTCCCTGTTGTCGTTTATGTATTTTAAAATATTTTCCATTCAATATTATCTTATAAAAAAATGCGATTTAAAATCGCATTTAATTTAAGTATTTACAACCAAAGTTAAAATTTAATATTATTTCCTGTCTAATATGGCAAGGTCTTCCTTTGCGCTCTGATTTTCAGGATCCAGCCCCAGCACCCTCTGATAGCTTAATCTTGCCTCGTCGAGTTTATTTAACGCAACTTCAGATCTTGCTTTCCAGAGCCATGAAGGCACATAAGAATTATCAATTGTATTTGCCAGATCAAACGCCTTTAATGCATCATCATACTTCTGAAGTGAATAAAATGAAAGTCCTTTGTACACATAAGCAGCAAGCTGTTTTGTGCCGAGCTGAATCGACTGATCAAAACTCTCAATTGCACTTTCATACTTTTTATCATTAAACTGCATTATGCCAAGCTGATAATAAATACTGCTTTCGGCGCTGTCAACTGCAATGGCTTCATTAAAACTCTTATATGCATTTTCCATATCCTTTTTGTTGTAATAGATCTGAGCAAGTTTGATGTAATCTTCGGTATCGAAAATGTTCTTTGGAACTTTCAGAAAATACTCAAGCGCTTTATCGTATTCTTCTTTTTCATTGTGAACATAAGCAAGATATTTATATGCAGATGAAAGATCCTCATCAGGATTTTTTGAAACTACTTCATCAAGGATCGTCAGAGCTTCGTCATATTTCTTCTGACCGTATTTTACTTTTGCAATATATGTTAAAGCGTCAATCGAACCCGGCTGAAGCTTAGAATATTTTTCGAAAGCGGCAAGAGCTTCGTCGTATTTTTCACTGAAATAAAGCAGCCTTCCCTTTTCAAGATATGCAGCTGCAAAATTCGGATTGTCTTTAATAGCATTGTCATACTGATCCAGGGCTTTATTATAATCCTTCTCCCTGAAATGTATCTGCCCTAATCCGAAATGGGCGCTTGGATAGTTGGCTTTTATTTCAAGCGCTTTCCTGTAATTTTCTTCCGCCGGTTTAAACGCCCTTCTGTAATAATAATTGTCTCCGATGCCCACATAAATAGCCGGATCATTACTCTTCAGAGTTTTTGCAAAAAGCAGTATGTTATTTGATTCATCAAGCTTACCCTGCAGTGTAAGATTTTTCGCCTGAGCAAGCATTACATCGATGTTTTCCGGATCTGCGGCAAGAGCTCTTTTATAATAACTGTTTGCTTTGTTATAATCTTTTTTACCGCTGAAAAGATCTCCAAGCGCGGTAAGTGCTCCAATTCCCTCATCGTCCTTTTTCAGGGCTTTGTTTAAAACCTTCTCTGCCTGTTTAATCGATCCTGTATTCAGCAGAGAAAGACCGTAATAGTAATAAACTTCATAATTGTCCTGCTTATCGGCAACGGATTTTAATAATTCGACTGCTTTAACGTAATCTCCTCTTTTAGCCGCGTTTACTCCCTGATCCACCTGGGAATAAACTCCGTTTGATGCTAACAATATGATTGCAACTATAAAAAGTTTTCTTAATATGTTATTCATTTTTTTTGAAATAAGTTTAGATTTGTCAATAATTGTAAGAGTTAATCTAATTAATCTGAATTGTTCTGACCGGCTGGCTTACGGGAACCAGACTATTTTTTAATACAACTTTCTGTCCCTCGTTTTTAAGTAAAAATGATATAAATCCCGAAGCCAGTTTCATATCCAGTTCAGTAGAAAATACATAAATACTTCTTCTGTAAGGATAACTTGCATTAAAAATCAAACCCTGATGAAATTCAGCAAAATCATACTGCCTGCCGTTGTCTGCGATTTTCGAAACTTTCAGGGTTTTTACAGTTGAATCTATTGTATCCGCATTGCCGGTTGTCAGCCAGTTCATATTAACAATCCCGATCGCATTTTCAGTATTCCTGACATTGTTCAGAATCTGAACTGATGTAGAACAGACTACGGCAGTATTCGAATACTCGGTTTTTTTCAGAATACTGTCAAGAACATAATCATAGGTAGACGAATTTTTCCTTTGTATAAATAATTTAATCTTATCAGTGGTAGCATTGAAAAACTTTGCTACTTCCTTCTCCTGATCTCTGTCCTGTTCGGATTTTATTTCCGTCCATTTTGTATATTTACCGGTGAAAATATTCTTAAGATCTTCAGAAGTAACTTTCTTTAACGGATTTTTAGTGTTAACAATGAATCCTATACCGTCAATTGCAATAGGGTACTCTTTTACTTCTGTTTTATTTTTTTCTAGTACTGCCTTTTCTTCTTCATCAAAATTCCTTGTAACTACTATGAATTTAGTATCGCCGTTTATAAGCTCTGCTTTTGCTACTTTTGTAGGAACAACCTTCATGTTAACCTTTGCTTCTGGATTTAATCTCTCAAACTCCTTGATCTCGGCTTTCATTAAAGGTTCTACATTTTCATCAACGACTATTGACAATTCACCTGTTGTGGTTACGGATTTTATTTCATCAAATTTACAGCCTGAAAATAAAATCACTGCTGCAAAAGCAATAATATATTTTAGATTGTTAATCATGTTTTCCCTTCAGTAATTTTTCTCTTTCTTCATTTATTTTGTTCATCCTTTCATCAAGTTTATGCTGCTTAACTTTTGATAATGCATTAACAAACCTGTAAACACCGTAAATTATAAGAACTGTACCGAACATTACTTTTGAACTGTCTTTATTACCGGGATAAATAACTCCCGTAAGCAATAAAACTCCCAGTACAAAAGTAAGAACAGATGTTGCAAAGTTTATATATATATTTGCATTCAAATTTTAACTAATTATCATCGCTTTTTTCAGTATCATCTGTTTTCTTCTTATCCTTTGCGCTGAGTGTAAAGCTGAACGGAACACTTACCCAGCATTTTACGTTTTGTCCGCCCTGCATTGCGGGATTAAACTGCAAATTCATAACTTTATCGGAAACCTCATCGTGAAAAACTTCCGGACCGCTGATTCCGCCGACTTTTATGACTGAACCGTCTGTTCCGACAAGTACTTTTGCAACTACTCTTCCTTCGATTCCCGATTGTCTTGCTATTTCCGGATATCTCATTGAACCTTTTACCGATCCGAGATTAATAGCTACGGGAGCTTTTTCCACTTCAAACTGCTGGAAAACTTCTTTCTTCTTTTCTTCTTTTTTCTCAACTTTCTCTTCTACTTTTTTCTCTTCGATCTTGCCAACAGTAGCATTCGGATTAACTTTTGAAGGATCCTCTGTTCCGGTTGAAGCCACAGGCAGTTTTACTTCTTCAAGTTCCTTCTGACTTTTTAACTGTACTTCTTCGGTTACAAGTTTTTTTGCAACCGGTTCAGGTGCAAGTGCGGAAAGATCTTTCAATGCAAGCATTTCTTTCGGAGGCTCTACCGGCACATCGTCAATTGGCGGAGGCATATCCAGATCTTCAATGTTAAAGACCTTGTCCTGCAGATTCTTCTGCTCTTCTGCTTTGACTTTTTCAAGATACATAGCGCCTGCATATCCGCCTATGAGTATTAAATGAGCGATTACCGCAATTATCAGTCCTTTTGCAAGGTATTTCTGATAAAAACTTTTCAGTTCGGGAGCTCCGTATTTCATTTTTTTCTGAATTTCTCCGAAGACCTCGTTGCTGTTATCTATGTTACCTGACATTTTAACCTCCGTTATAGGTTTTAAAATTTGTTTGAATTTTAAACTTAAGATGTAAAAATTAGTTCCAAAAAATTTTTATCAACTTAATTTAAAAATTGAATAAATAAAAGTGAATTATAATTTGTTATTTCCTTTTCATATTTAAATCGGAGGGCTGGGTCTGTCTGAATTTATTGACACCGTACCTGTTTATACATCCGCGAAAATTATTTATTTCTTAGGTCCGAAATAAGGCAAAACTCCAATCGGATTGTTGAAATATTTTTTTACGAGATCATTAGTAGAACTGATCTGCTGCACTGATTTGGTTTCGTTTTCATCCGGATTATCAACAAAAACAAATCTCATCATTTCATCAGTTTCATCATTTTTCAGAATTTTCCGGTTATTATTAACAAACAATTTATCCCTGTCCAGATAAACAGTTACATAACTTCTCGGTACTATCTGATTTTTAGGTATCTGCACATCGTAGCTTGTGTAAACTCCTGAGACAGGAATTACTTTAGGATCTACTACAAATTTTTCTCTCTCTTCAAGATAATATCTGCCGTTAAGAATATTGTACAGATTTTCAGCAAGCATTCTTTTATAGTCATCCTTTGTATATTCTCTTCTGTTTACAAAATCTTTAGGAGCAAATGCCACGACTCTGGCAGAGTAACCTTTTGATGCCAGCACGAGAGTTCCTAACGGAGTTTCGCCGAATAATTTTTCAGCATCCTTATGTTTCATTCTTATACAGCCGTGAGATGAAGGTCTTACGCCCAGATTCGCATAGTAACCTGTCCCGTCTATGGAATGAAATCCTATTCCCTGGTTGAAAGGCATAAAATGATACATATTAGCCGAATTAAACTGAGTCGACTTATGATGTTCTTCTTTTACAAATATTGCAAATAACCCGGGTCTTGATTCGAGAGCTTCAGGATCTCCGCCTTTATTGTTGCCGGAAGAAACGGGATATTTTTCAGTTCTGCCGTCTCTCCAGTGCTGATAGAGCATTTGCTGATCTATTCTTAATTCCAGCCAGTTTTCCTTATCCGTATACACAGTATCTTTTAAGCTTTCGCTTAAATCCGAACGCGATAAAATGTTAAATTTTCCCGCATTTTTTAATTCACCGCCTGATGTTTCCTGATAAATATTTCTTTTTCCGAAATTTGTTTTAATAAATAGTCCGTCCGCTAGAGATAAAACTGACATTATGAAAATCAATACAGGAATTCCGAGTGAATACAGATTATTTTTGTTTTCACTTGTATAATTATTCCCGTTATTTTTAGTGATTTCCATATAATCATTATTTGGATGCATACTGAAATTTATTAAATAAATTGTTAAAATTAAACATACTTAAGCAATTTATCCGAACTTTCCCGTTACATATTCTTCAGTAAGTTTTTCCTTTGGATTTGTAAACATTCTCCTTGTTTTGGAAAATTCAATTAGCTTTCCTAAATAAAGAAATGCAGTCTGATCACTTACTCTTGCTGCCTGCTGCATATTGTGTGTAACAATGATTATCGTGTAATATTCCCTGAAATGATAAATTAATTCTTCTATCTTAGAAGTAGAAATTGGATCAAGAGCGCTGGAGGGTTCATCCATCAGTATAATTTCCGGTTTAACTGCTATAGTCCTTGCTATGCATAATCTCTGCTGCTGTCCGCCGGACAGACTGACGGCAGGAGTTTTTAAACGGTCCTTTACTTCTTCCCACAAACCGGAATATTTCAGATTTTTCTCGGCAATTTCATCTAATTCGGATTTTTTATGATAACCGTTTAATTTCAATCCTGCAACTACGTTATCATAAATTGACATTGTTGGAAACGGATTAGGTTTCTGAAAAACCATCCCGACTTTTTTCCTGATATCTACTGCATTAAAATTATTAATATCTTCATTATGTATAAATATTTCCCCGAAAACCCTGGCTTTTGGCACCAGATCATGCATTAAATTCAGTGAGCGCAAAAATGTTGATTTCCCGCAGCCCGAAGGACCTATGATCGCCGTTACGGTATTTTTTTTTATTTTCAGACTGATTTTGTCGATTGCAGCTCTTTTGTTGAAATAAACAGAAAGGTCTTTTGTACTGACTGCGTTTTTATATTCTTTCTCAGGATTCTTTTCTGAATCATCCGCTTCATCAAATACTCCTTCTTTCAGTATTTCTATATCCATCATAAAACTATAAGTTTCCCGAAAATTTGTTTCTTGTTACTATTCTTACTATTAAGTTGACAACGAACACAAGAAAAATTAAAACAAACGCTCCCGCCCATGCCTGCCTGTGCCAGTCATCATAAGGGGAAATCGCATATGCAAAAATTTGCAGCGGCAATGCGGCCATGGGCTCATCTATGCTTGTCTGCCAGAAAGAATTTCCGAAAGAAGTGAATAACAACGGTGCAGTCTCCCCTGCCGCTCTGGCTATAGCAAGCAAAACTCCGGTAACTATCCCAGATGAAGCCGTTTTTAAAACTATTTTTAATGTAGTCTTCCATCTTGAAACACCAAGCGCAAGAGATGCTTCTCTTAACGACTGCGGAACAAGTTTAAGCATTTCTTCCGTGATTTTCGTAATTGTCGGTATCATAAGTATCCCAAGTGCAAATCCTCCTGCCAGCGCTGAGAATCTCTGCATCGGAATAACTATTATTCCGTAAGCGAATATTCCGACTATAATCGAAGGCACCCCGCTTAATACATCGGTAATGAATTTTACTATGGTAGAAATAAAACTTTTTGAATATTCCGATATATATATTCCGGATAATATTCCTACCGGAATTCCGATCATTGCTCCTATTCCTATCAGTATTGCGCTTCCTGCTATAGCATTCGCCATCCCTCCGCCTTCTTCTCCTACCGGCTTTGGAAGCTGTGTAAAGAAATCAATGTTAAGGGATGATACTCCTGATTGAGTTGTATAAAAAAATATATAAAGTAACGGCAGTATTGTGATAATGGCAGCTAAAATGCACAGCATCAGCATAACGGAATTTGTGATTTTCCTTCTTCTGAGATTCGACGGATTTTTTAATATGGATGAAGTTGTCATTATGCTTTTCTTGTTACGCTGTAAATTAAGACCCGTGCCAGTGAATTTATTATGAATGTGACTCCGAACAGTATCAGTCCGATTTCAATAAGCGAACTAATATGAATGCTACCCGAAGCTTCGGCAAATTCATTTGCAATTACTGAAGCCATTGAATACGCAGGTTCAAACAGTGACTCCTTTATCTGCGCCTTGTTCCCTATTACCATTGTTACTGCCATTGTCTCACCGATCGCTCTTCCGAGTCCGAGCACTGATCCGCCCAGAATTCCGCTTCTTGCGTTAAGCAGTGCCATTTTAATAGCTTCCCATTTTGTTGCACCGAGAGCATAAGCAGCTTCCCTTTGTGAAACAGGTATTGCTTTAAGCACATCCCTTGTTATTGATGAGATGATCGGAGTGATCATTATTGCAAGTATAACTGATGCTGTAAGAAGACCGGTTCCGTATATCTGTCCCTTGAAAAATGGCAGAAATCCGAAGTAAGTGTTCAGAAACGGCTGAACCGTACTCCGCATAAAAGGGGCAAAGACGAATATTCCCCAGAAACCGTAAATAATACTTGGTATTGCAGCAAGTATCTCAATTAAAAAACTGATTGATGTTCTGAGAGATTTATGAATTATTTCTGAAAGAAAAACTGCAACACCGATGCTGACCGGCAGTGAGATAAGCAAAGCCAGCAATGATGAAACTATTGTCCCGTATATAAAAGTAAGCGCTCCGAATTCTTCTTTAACCGGATCCCAGTTCTGTGAAAAGATAAATCCAAATCCGAATTTACTTCTGCTCTGCGAAGAGTCAAGAAACATTTCTATTGCAATAAAAACTACAAGCCCGACAAGTATTAAAGCAAAAAGCAGTGTGATGTTTTCAAAAATTATATCACCTGCTTTTTTTTTGCTTTTAATTTCTTTTCCGGAATCTAAGGCATCCATTAAATATTGATAATTTGAAATTAAAACAATTTACCGCAAATTTACTGTATTTTAATTCCTGTTACTATAGATTTTGCTTTCTGTATCACAGCATCAGGCAGCGGAGCGTATCCGAGATCTTTTGCAAATTTTTCACCGTCACCAAGTGCCCATTCCAGAAATTCTTTCATTACCTTTCCTTTATTAGGATCTTTCTGATTTTCGTAGATGAGTATATAAGTATAGCTTGAAATCGGATATGAACCTTTTCCTTTTGCGTTTGTGATTGACTGTCTGAGATCAGCCGGAATTTCATTCACGGACTGTTCAGTTGCTTTCGTAAGTGATTCAAGATTTGGGGCAATGTATTCGCCTTCTGCATTTTTAATGTTTGCATACTTAAGATTGTTCTGAAGAGCGTAAATCAGTTCGACATATCCGATTGAATATTCAAGCTGTTTTACAAGACCTGTCACGCCTTCATTCCCTTTTCCTCCCTGACCAACCGGGAATTTCACATCCTTTGCTACGCCTACCTTTGACTTCCACTCTTCACTGACTTTTCCGAGATAATCCGTAAAGACAAAAGTAGTTCCGCTTCCGTCTGTTCTGTATGTAACAATAATTTCCTTATCGGGTAATTTTGTATCCGGATTTTCCTTCTGGATAACAGGATCATTCCATTTCCTGATTTTGCCGAGATAAATTTGGGCAATTGCATCAGAGGATAAATTAATATTTTTATCTATTCCGGGAATGTTATAAGTCAGGACTACTGAACCTATCACAGTCGGGATATGAAGAATTTTATTATTGTTTTTTGAATTTGCCTTTGCGATGTCCTCGTCACTCATAGGGCTGTCAGAAGCGCCGAAATCTACTGTACCTTCGGTTATCTGTTTTATCCCGCCGCCGCTTCCGATTGACTGGTAATTGATCTTTGCATCTTTGTTTATTTTTGCATATTCATTGAACCACTTTGAATAGATAGGATAAGGAAACGTAGCCCCGGCTCCGTTTATCTGACCTCCGGGTTTGCTTACAGAAACATCTTTTTTGTCTCCGCAGGAAAGCAGTATTAATGAAATCAACAGAACTGATAAAAATTTCATAATATAATTATTTTTAAATTTTATTCATCCAAAAATACCTATTATATGCGAAATTAGGTGTTAAGAAATTGTAAAGAAGAATTTTTGAAGAAAGATCTTACAATTAACAGAAGTTCAAATGCTTTTTTCAAAAGCCTTCTTACTTTGAACAAAAGTCATCTTATTGTTAACAGATAAACTACTGCTTTTGAAAGTTATTTGTAATCTGAAGAGTTAATTTCGAATCTGTTAGAAATAAACTTTTAAATGCAAAGATAGCTGATGGAGTGCATCAGCTATCTGATTAATTAATATTGTAAAAATTTTTCGCTTCACCGGAGTCCTTTTCCATTCCGGTTAAAGTACGAGTGGCAAATAATCTAAATCTTAAATTTTAAATTTTAAATTAAAGATTCAAAATCAATATTACAGATATAAGACTTATTTTAAAAGTATCATCCGTTTTGTTTCGGAGAAACCTTCACCCTGCAGCCTGTAAAAATAAGTACTGCTGCTTAAACCGTATCTGCTTCCGTCAAAAGCAATTTCGTAATTTCCTGCGTCTCTTCTGTCGTTTACAAGTTCAGCTACTTTCTGTCCGGCTAAATTAAATACGCTTAAGTTAATAAATGAATTTACCGGAATTGAAAAATTTATATTTGTATTCGGATTAAAAGGATTCGGATAATTTTGAGAAAGTGAATATTTTACCGGTACGGAGTTTACTGTCTGATTACCGGTTCCTGTGATAGTGAAGTTGGTTTTTACCACATACAATCCTGAATCAGTATCAGATCCGATTATCTTTCCGGACGGGAACATAAATACTCCCCAGCAGCCTACATAATCAGTAGTGTTGTCCCTTTTATATGTATCATACCATGCAACTTCCACAGGTAACAAAGGATTTGATATGTCAACTATCCTGATCCCTGATGTGTAATGTGCTATCACAGCATAATTTCCGTAGATCTCCACATTGTGAACTATCGTCGTCGTTAAATTTGTCGGAGCCCAGTCCCTTACATAAGTTATGTTGTTCAGATCCGAAATATTGTAAATAAATAACTTACCGACAGGATTATCCATTTCATTTGTTGTGAGAATGTATTTTCTGTCAGAAGTGATTGCACAGTTGTGAGTGGAGATCGTTGACTGAGGATATGAATTCCACGTCCTGACAGTAGACAATGTGCTCTTGTTCCTTGCATCAATAATGGAAGTTTGTCCCGTATAAATATTCGATGCCCAGATAGTATCATTTAAAACCCTGCAGTCATGCACATACTTTGAAGTCCATTTTCCTTTTAATACAGGAGTTTCAGGATCGACTGAAAGATCAAGCACTGCAATCCCGCCACTTCCCACAAAACTGCTGTTAGCTCCGTTAAGATAAAGATAAGGTCCGGATTGTGAAATTGAATGTGTGGAAGAGTGACCCGGTGCGACAAATTTTTTCACAAAATGAACTGAATCAGGGAGATACTGCAGATCAACAATCTGAACTCCGCTGCTGCTTGCTTCCGATACAATATAGGCATAATGTGAATAAACTTTCATCTCTCTCCATTCAGATGAAGTCCCTGATACAAATCCTACTTCATGTATGTTTGAAGAATCCGTTATATCCACGAAAGATGTACCGGGCTGACATCCTATTATGGCATATTCTCTGCCGTTGGGAGCAGTATAACCCCAGCAGGCTGAATACTTGTACTGAAAGCTTGTCGGACGCGGATTCAGATGTTTAAGCAAATGTGTATTGTAATCCGCTAATTGCGAAAAAGTTCTCCCTGAAGAGAACAGTAATACCGCAAGCAGAATAATTTTTGAAATTTTTTTCATTTTAAATTTAAGTTTATTTTTGGGAATTTATTTTTTAATCACAATCTGAAATATTATTACTTAATGAAAAAATCCCGCAATTGCGGGATTCCATAAAATTGTTTTACCTTTAGTTTTTTAAATGTGCATCCGATTCAGATGTCTCTATTTCAGAAGTATCATTCTTTTTGTATCTGTGAACTTATCAGTGCTGAGTGTGTAGAAATAAATTCCGCTCGATAAACCGTATTTACCGGCTTCAAAATTAATTTCATAATTTCCGGCTGCTCTGAAATCATTTATTAATCCGGAAACTTTCTTTCCGCTGATGTCAAATACATTAAGCTTTACGGAAGAGTTTTCCGGCAAAGTAAAGTTGATTTTAGTAGAAGGATTGAACGGATTAGGATAATTCTGACTCAGTGAATAATTTTGCGGAACTGAATTCACTGCATTGTTTCCTGTACCTGTCATCGGGAATGAAGTCTTAATCACGTACAATCCCGTTTGTCTGTCAGACGCAATTATTTTTCCCGAAGGAAACATATAAACACCCCAGCAGCCGTTATAGCTTTCGTTGTTGTTTGAAGGATAAGTGTCGTACCAGGCGACTTCAATAGGTACATCCGGATTTGCTATGTTAACAATTCTGATACCTGCTGAGTAATGAGCTATGATTGCGTAATTTCCGTATGTCTCTATATTGTGAATGATCGAAGTTGTGATTCCTGTCGGCTGCCAGCTTGTCACATAAACAGGAGCAGACCTGTTTTCGATATTCCAGACTTTCATAAGAAAAGGAGCCGTTCCTATTTCATCCGAAACGAATAATCGTTTTCTGTCCCCGCTCAAAGCCGTATTGTGAGGTCCTGCTCCGGGAAGATTTGTAAATGTGGATACAGTGCTCAGTGAACTCTTGTTTGATGCATTGATGATCGAAACTTTTCCGTCATTTATATTTGCTGCGTAGATTGTATCGTTGGAAACACGGCAGTCATGAACATAAAGAGTTGTCCATTGTCCGAGTTTAACCGGATTTACCGGATCTATTACATCAAGAACTGTTATTCCCCCGTTTGCAGCCGAATTTCCCCCGTTGAGATAAATATAATGACCTGATTGTGATATTGAATGCGTCTTTGTATATCCTGTATAGTTCCAGGTTTTAACTAAGCTTACTGAATCAGGAAGATACTGAAGATCTACAATCTGAAGATTACTGTTATTTGCTTCTGAAACTATATATGCATAATTTGAATATGTTTTCATTTCCCGCCATGAAGATGTCAGTCCTGTCTGAAAATCAACTTCGTGAATGTTTGCTGAATCAGTAATGTCAATGAAAGCTGTTCCTGTCGGACATCCGAGAATTGCATATTCCCTGCCGTCGGGAGCTTTGTAACCCCATATCGCTGAATACAGTGTGTTTGAAAAATGCTGATTTAAATTTGTTAATAAATATGTATTCTGATTCGGAAGCTGTGAGAATGAATCTGAAAAGTTGAACGCAAAAATTAAAACTATAACTGTTAAGGAGATTTTCTTCATTAAATATATTTATAATTTATTTTGTTAGAATCATTTTTTTGGTTTCGGAGAAGTTATACGAGCTGTTATTCACTTTTAATGTATAAAAGTATACTCCGCTGCTTAGAATATAATTTCCCGCGTCAAAATTCACTTCGTAATTTCCGCCGTCTCTTCTGTCATTTATTAAGTCAGCGACTTCTTTCCCCTGTATGCTGAATATTTTAAGTGAGACTTCGGAATTTTCCTTGATAGAAAATTTTATATTTGTAACAGGATTAAACGGGTTAGGATAATTCTGATTTAATTTATAATTATCCGGCGTTGACGTATTTTGCTGTGGTATGTCAGTCATTAAAAAATTTGTCTTTATTACAAACAATCCGTTTGAAATATCTGATCCGATTATTTTTCCGGATGAAAATTTATAAACTCCCCAGCATCCGCTGAAATTCGTACCGTTGCTGCTCGGATAAGTATCATACCAGGCAACTTCCACGGGATTTGAAGGATTGCTAATGTTTAAAATTCTTATCCCTGCAGTGTAATGAGCTATCACTGCGTAGTTTCCGTAAGTCTCAATGTTATGAACAATCGCTGTGGTAATTCCCGTCGGCTGCCATTCGCGGACAAATGTAATATTATTCAGATCTCTTATATCCCAGACATTTAACTTACCGGCAGGCGAGCTGACTTCATTTGTCGTATAAATGTAATCTCTTGTAACCGGAAATGCACAGTTGTGCGTAGAAACAGTTGACTGAGGATATGCCTGCCAGTTCCTTACAAACTGAAGTGAACTTTTATTTGATGCATTAATAATAGACATCTTACCAGTATAAACATTTGCAGCCCAGATAGTGTCATTCTGAACTCTGCAGTCATGAACATACTCTGTTGACCATTCTCCCATTTTCACGGGTGCTGTAGGATTTGAAACATCTATCACCGCAACTCCGCCAACGGATGTAGCGGCATTTCCACCGTTAAGATATAAATAATTTCCTGATTGTGAAATTGAATGAGTCTTTGTATAACCTGCATAACTCCAGGTATCGACAAGACTCACTGAATCAGGCAGATACTGAAGATCCACAATCTGAAGTTTGCTGTTAGTCCCTTCCGAAACTATATAAGCATAATGCGAATAAGTTTTCATTTCACGCCAGTTGCTTGTAACACCTGTAACAGTGTCTACTTCCCTGATATTAGCAGAATCTGTAATATCAATAAATGAGGTGCCTCTGTTGTATCCTAAAATTGCATATTCCCGACCGTCCGGAGCTGTGTATCCCCATAAAGCAGAATATGACCTTCCGGCAACGTCTATATTTTTTAAAAGATAAGTATTCTGATTGGCAAGCTGCGAGTAAGAGCAGGAAACGCTTAATATCAGAAATGAAATTATTAAAAGCTTTTTCATTCGTTGATTAGATTTTTTGGCAAAAATTTTTGATTAAAATAAGAAATTTAATCTTTAAATGCTAATGTTAATTTTTATTTTGTATACATGTGATTCAAATCCGTACAAAACTATTAATATTTGTTAAAAACTAAGACACATTGTAAATCTAAAGGATTGTTTCTCTCAGATTACAAAGATTAACACAGATCATTATGTGCATTTTTTCTTTCGATTTTATCATCCGGGAAAGATTATAAAAGTGTATCTGTGAATTCTGTGTCATCTGTGAAAAGCTTTGGTTTGTTTGGAGCGCTGATGGAATGTTTTTATTGATAAACTATTTTTACCGTGCATTAAAAATTATCGGAAATTCATTTTCAATTATTACTTCTATAACAAAGAAAAATGAATTAACAAATACTAATGAATTGATATACTGATACTAATGAGTTAATTTTGGATCAAAAATTATACTTGATTAACAGACACTAAACTTCACACTTTGAAATGCATTTTTGGTATTAAGTCAGAAGTTTTAAATTCTGTAAAAAGCTTATTTTTATTCAAAAATCGATTCCGCTCCTGTGGTGTAACGGATAGCACAAAGGTCTTCGGAACCTTTGGTCAGGGTTCGAATCCTTGCAGGAGTACCAATTTGTTTTGTGATTAGTCAAATTTATTTGACAAATGTATCCGGCAAATATAAATCACAATCAGATACTACAATAAATTCACAACATCGACATCTATCGTGATCATTACTTTTCGCGATATATTTTTATCTGCATATTTCCTAATCTCTTTGAGAATTCCGTTGATGTATTTTCCTGAAGGATCTTTTTCTTTGTTTGATTTTATCAGAAGATGAAATCTGTATCTGTCTTTGAGTTTGGAAAATAACGGTACTGAAGGCGGAAGCATATCCAATGATTTATTTGAGTCAAGATTTTTTACAAGATTAAATAATTCCTTGATTTTGGATTCAGCAAGGTTTTTGTCCGTACATTTGGATTCTATCAGAACAAGGCGACTGAATGGAGGATAGTTAAGAGCCTTTCTTGACTTTATTTCGTTTTCATAAAATGATTTGTAATCGTGATTTTTAACATATTCAAAGACAAAAAAATCAGAGTGATTTGTCTGAATCAGCACTTCTCCCTTTTTATCGCTTCTTCCGCTTCTTCCTGATACCTGTGTCAGTATCTGAAATGTCTTTTCTGTAGCCCTGAAATCAGGATTGAGCAGCCCTATGTCCGCATTCACTACTCCTACAAGCGTTACATCCGGAAAATCCAGACCTTTTGAAATTATCTGAGTACCGGCAAGTATGTCAATTTTCCTGTCATAAAAATCCTTTAGTATCTGATGAAATAATTTTCTTGAAGTGAGTGTATCGGAATCCATTCTTTTTATTACTGCTTTGGGAAATATTTTTATCAGTTCTTCTTCTACTCGTTCCGTTCCAGCTCCTTTTGGTATTAAAAAAGTTGAACCGCAGGAGGAACATATTTTAGTATATTTCCTTGAAAATCCGCAGTAATGGCATTTCATCTGTTCGGATGTCTTATGATATGTCAGTGAAATATTGCATCTGACACACATTTCGACATTACCGCAGTTAATACATTCTAAATATGAATGATACCCTCTTCTGTTCTGAAGTATAATTATGCTCTCTTTTCTTTCAAGTCTTTCTCCGATCTCATAAATCAGTTCTTTAGAAAGAAATTTTATCCGGACTTTATCTATTGATTCAAAAAAATCCCTTTTTCCTTCCTTGTAATCAGTTCTGTCTTTTTTGAGCAGGTCGGTTATCTTTATTTCAGGAGGGTTTAATGCTGATGCTCTTTTAGTCAGAATTAATAATTTGTATTTGCCGGTTTGGGCATTATAATATGATTCCAGTGAAGGAGTTGCTGAACCCAAAACTACAGTCGCATTATTAAGTCTCGCTCTGTATATTGCCGCATCTCTTCCGTTGTATCTGGGAGAATTGTCCTGCTTGTATGAAGAATCGTGCTCTTCATCGACTATAATTATTCCGATATTTTTTAACGGAGCAAACAATGCCGATCTTGCACCTATTATGATTCTGTATTTGCCGCTTCTAATTCTGTCATAGGTATCTAATTTCTCGCCGTCAGAGAGTCTGCTGTGTATTACTCCTACTCTGTCATCAAATTTCATCTTGAACCTGTATATCAGCTGTGGTGTGAGTGAAATTTCAGGTACCAGAACAATTGCTGTTTTTCCCGTTTTTAATACCTCCTTTATAGTCTGTAAATATACCTCAGTCTTTCCACTTCCGGTTATTCCATGCAGCATGAATACCTTAAAAATATCTTCGCTTACAGCTTCGTTCAATTTTTCTACACAAATTTTTTGCTCATCATTCAATAAAATCTCTTTTTCATCCTCTGAAAATATGTCAGGTGATTCCCTGTGTTTTCTCAGCTCTTTTATAGAAATTAATTCCTTCTTATGTAATGAATTTATCGCAGAAACAGTAACTCCCGCTTCTTTTAAAAGAATGCTTAATTCAAATTCCTGTTTTTCCGTTAATTTCTTTAGCACTGAAATTTGTTTAGCTGATTTTATTTTCTTCTTTAAAATTAAAGAGGTTAACTCACTTGAATTAAAATTCAAACTAATAATCTTAACAATCTTTTGTGAAGTTGGCTTCGAAAAGCTGTGTTCGAAATTTATCAAACCTGTTTTATTCATTTCGGCAAGGAATTTACTCAGATCTGTATAATTAAGCCGTTTTTCTATCTGTTTTTTAGTGAGACCTGAATTGGACTTTTCCTCCATAATTCTGATTATTTCAAGGTATATATCTTCTTTAAGAGCTTTATTATCAAGCGCATCCCTGTAATTGTCTGTCAGGAAATAATAATTATCTGAGGATATGTTTATTTTAGAGGGAACTGAGGAAAACACTGATTCCCCGATCGGCGAGATGTAATAGTCTGAGATCCATTTGCAGAAATCAATTAGTTCGTCTGTAAGAAGTCTTTCATCATCCAGAACAGCTTTTAATTCCTTGACTTTTTTTATGATTGTTTCATCCGATATTTCAAGTATTATTCCTGTAACATTCCTGTTTCCGAAGTTTACGAGCACTCTTTTACCTTTCTCAACAGAATCAATCGTATTAACTCCTGCTTTATAAGTAAAAGTCGAAAATACAGGCAGGTTAAGTGCTATATTAAGATATAGTTCATTCATACACAAACAATTTACGGAATCTTAAGTATAGTTTATATTGATTTTAGAATAAAAAAAAATCCATCTTAAAAATTAAGATGGATTTTAACCTAACGAATAGAAAAAAATTAATTCTGTTCAGGATACGTCAGCAGGATTAAGATAGTTTCATTCCCGTAATTCATTCATTTATCCTTAAGTATTATTTTTTAATCTTTAATCCCCCGAAAAGCATTGTAATATTGGCTACTGCAAATGTA
Organism: Bacteroidota bacterium; assembly: GCA_018266895.1. Taxonomy (GTDB): domain Bacteria; phylum Bacteroidota; class Ignavibacteria; order Tepidaquicellales; family Tepidaquicellaceae; genus JAEUSI01. The sequence goes on along the minus strand of JAFDZQ010000008.1, from coordinate 19,293 downwards.
ATTATAACGCCGAACAATGTGAACCAGGTTAAATTAATTGCAGGCATTACCCCGAATTTAGGCAATACAAAAAGCAAAGCTAAAATTACTATGGCAAATGAATATGAAATGACAGCATCTTTAAGACCTGCCTTCTTATAAACCATTCCGAGTAAAAAGACTCCTAGCAAACCACCGTAAATTAACGACTGAATTTTTAAAGCAAAATCAACAGCCGGATTTGTCTCGCTTTGAAAAAGCATTCCTGTTCCCATAATTACAACTGCCCAGAATATTGTAGCAAGTCTTGAGTACATTAGTTCGTCTTTCTGAGTTTTGATAAACTTACTCCCCTGAAACAAATCCAGGATTGTAGTCGATGCGAGGGAGTTAAATGTTGAGGATAAAGTTGACATAGACGCTGACAGCAATCCTGCAACCACTAAACCGGCAAGCCCGGCCGGTAAATTCTTTACTATGAACATCGGAAAAATCTCATCTGATTTTGTAAGATTAAAAGAATCCATTGTTAATGTTTTGAAGTCCGCTCCTTTGTATAACGCAAACAGCATCAGACCTATAATTAAAAATATTGTAAACTGAATGAACACAATCACCCCGCTGAATATAACAGCTTTCTGAGAAGATCTTTTGTCTTTACATGTTAACAATCTTTGTACGATCAGTTGATCTGTCCCGTGTGAAGCCATAGCAAGGAATGCTCCGCCTATGAGTCCTCCGATTAATCCATAACCTCCGGTAAACAGTTCCGTCAGTGAAGAAGGCATTGTAAAGTTAAATGACTGAAATTTGTTCCCGGGAGCAGCATACTGTACTACATCAGCCCAGCCGTTTGGCAATAAATTGTATATCACTATCATTGAAGCTATTGCCCCTATAAAGTAAATGAACATCTGTACCACATCTGTCCAGATGACTGCCTTAATTCCTCCGATATAGGAATAAACAACTGTTATCAGTCCTACTATCAGTATACATTCAAGATATCCTAATCCGGTAATGAATTTTATCGGAATAGCCGTAGTAAAAAGCCTGACTCCGTCTGCAAATACTCTGAGTACAATAAATGTTACTGATGCGTATTTTCTCATAGGATCCCCGAATCTTTTTCCGAGAAACTGATACGCAGTTTCCATATTTCCGGAATAATATTTAGGAATAAAAATCATTGCAACTAATATCCTTCCTATCAGAAATCCGAAAGCAAGCTGAAGAAAATTCATATTGGAAATATAAGCAAGCCCGGGAATGCTTATGAAAGTAAGCGTACTTGTTTCAGTCGCCACTACTGAGAAACAGGCAGCCCACCAGGGAATGCTTTTTGAACCGAGGAAGTAATCCTTTACATTTGTTTGTTTTCCGGATGTATATATGCCAAAGAAAGCAACGGCTATAAGGTAAATGACGACTATGGAATAGTCTAAAGTAGAAAAATGCATAAATTAAATTAACTTAACGAAACAATATGAATCCCGACAATTGTTTATGTTATAAATATTTCTTCCTGTTTTTCCTTAAATTTGTATTTTCATAAACTGAATCTGTCTTTAATGAAATATCCCTTTTCATTTGATCCTATCAGAGCGCATTCGGTGTACGGATCATGCTCAAAGAATACTGTCCAGTTATTATCGGAAATTTCCTTCAGATATTTCTTTTTTTCATCAAGAGTAGTCAGTGGAAACAGATCATATCCCATTATAAAAGGAGCCGGGACATGTCCCGCAGTTGGAATAAGGTCAGCAGTGTAAAGCATTGTGTTTTCATAGTTGTCTGAAATTTTTACCATCTGCATATTACTTGTGTGACCGTTAACGGGAAGAAGTGTTATGAATTCATCAAATTTAAATTCACCGTCTGTTAATTGAAGAACTTTCCTCTCTTCAAGCGGCTTATAATTTTCCGGAAAAAAACTTGCTCTGTCTCTTTCCGTGGGATTCAGAGCCCATTCGTACTGCTTTTTCTGAACATAATAAGTTGCGTTTGGAAAAGAAGGCAGTAACTCCCGGTCTTCATTATAAAAAGTGCTGCCTCCCGTATGATCAAAATGCAGATGAGTGAGTATTACATCAGTAATATCGCCCTTATTAAGACGCAGTTTTTCAAGACTTCCCTCGAGTGTGTAATGCGAATAATCAACATCGTAAATCTTATTTATTTTTTCAGCAAGTTTATAGCCGATTCCTGTGTCAATTAGTATTTTCTTTCTGCCGTTATCAAGCAGCAAAGCCCTTGTACACATATCTATTCTGTTTTGCTCATCAGAGGGATTTGTTTTCTGCCAGAGATTTTTCGGAACGACACCGAACATAGCGCCCCCGTCAAGTTTGAACAGACCTGTCTGAACGGAATAAAGTTTGTAATCCCCTATTTGCATTTTGAAGTTTGATTTTTGCTTTTGCAATAATAATTATTCTCTTTATTAATTTATACATAAAAGTTTTATTTGCGTTTGTTTTTTCAATATGTATTTATAATTTTCACAAATACAAATTTAAACAAGATGAAAAAAATATTTTCCGTATTCCTTCTGTTAATTGCATTTTCAGGTATATCATACTCGCAAAATGCTTCCTCTTATTTTCCTTCAGGAACGGGATACAAATGGTTCTACAAAAATACACCTCTGGATTCTTTGAATAATCCGCAGCCGGGACTTTCAACATTTCAGGTCGATTCGTTTTATGCAGTGGTAAATTATCATGGGCTGTCTTCAAGTGCTGTTCTTTCTAAATCCGGTCTGACAAGCGTAAATCAGAATTCTCCGTACACTGATACCAGTCATTATAATTTCCAGAGTACAAACGCATTTTATTACCTGAATGTACTTAATGTACTGGGATCTCTGCCTGGAATTGATTCCGTTGCATTCATTGCTTTCCTGAGATCCTTTGAGACGTGGTATAATACATACAGATTTTCTCAGAATGTTAATACAAATTATACAATTTTCACAAAGGACACGACTATATCAGTAGATACTCTGACTCTTCCGTTACGTTTTTCCGCTACGGGAAGACGATACAATGACCAGAGTGTCAGCACCGTCAACGGAACCTATCTTGCTAAAAAGTTTCTCATAACTTTTACGCTTAGTTACGGTCTGCTGCCTCCGATTATCTATATTCCAATAGTCACAAGACCGGATACTGTTTACATTGCGCAGGATGTCTGGGTTATTAAAGATGTGGTTCCCTCGGTTAATGTAGATCTGACTTCAGTCGGATTTCCGATTTCATTTTCCATTCCGGGAAGTGTAAAAGAGTTAACTTCGGGTACAATCGGTATAAATTCAATTTCAAATTTAATTTCGGAAGGATATCACCTGAATCAGAATTTTCCTAATCCATTCAATCCTAACACTCTGATAAATTATGATATCGGTAAACCCGGATTTGTGAAACTGACAGTCTATAATTCCATTGGGAAAGAAGTTGCTCTTCTGGTTAACGGAAAACAGGAAAAAGGAAGTTATACAGTAAACTTTGCTGCTGATAATTATCCGGCAGGTTTGTACTTTTATAAACTTGAAGCAGATGAATTTACTGAAACAAAAAAAATGCTGCTTGTAAAATAATTTTTTGCAGGATAACTTATTTCAGTGGTATGCAAAACTATCCGGGATGAACTAATAACTGTTATATTAATTTTCAAATGCAACAATATGTAAGCTTTTAAATATAACCCCACCCTGTCTCTCCACTGAAAAAAGGGTTGGGGTGGGACAAAGCCAATAAGTTAAAAGTAGTACTTCGAGACGTTGCCCGCCTCCCTCTCCGCGAGGCGAGCTCGAAGCGGGAGTCTTTGATAAAAAGATCTCATGAAATTTCCTAACAAAAAAAGATTAAATTTCAGGCATTTCTTTCCAGCACTTTCTTTGATGCCATTGAACTCATTGCCATGATCGTCCACTGAGGATTCAAACCCATGCTTTCAGGAAAAAGTGAAGCATCGCAAACATAAACATTTTTCAGTCCTTCAACAAGAAATCCGGAATTTACAACCCTGTCATTTTTAAACTTGGAATTATCACCTGTCATAATATTTCCTCCCTGCGGATGCGCCGTACCTATCATAAGATTTTCCATGCTAAGAGGATAATCTTTTATCAGGTTCTCAAACTTTCTGATATTTTCATGTGAAAGAACAATTTCAATTCCTGGTTTCATCGGAAGCACTGCTTTCTCCGCGCCTGAATGCATGCCAAGTTTTAGAATTGCACTTAAAGCGTATATAATATTTTCTGAATCCGTGTTTCCCAGTTCCCAGGTAAATGCCTGTCCGTTCAGCAGATCTGCACGCCGCTGAATGATACCGTTAGGCTCAGACCCTACAAGCGCTCCGAAATTAACTGACCGGCTGTAATTCTTCATCATTAAATCCCTTCTTTCAAAAAAGAACGGAATACTTGCCAGAGAAAATGATGCGGGAGGATTAAAGTACGTTTCAAAAACCGCCCTGCCTTTTTCATCAAGCGCTCCAAGTGTGATCTGATTACCGTCAAATGCATTCAGAACTTCATCAAACTGCAATGTAACCGGGAATGCAAAATTGCAGCTCATGTTCTTTCCTGTATTACCGTAAATACCGCTTCTCATCAGAAAATGGCTGCTTGAGATGACACCTCCTGCAACAATAAGCGCTTTGTTGATTTTTACTTTCTTAAGTTCTCCCGAGTCCGTCCTCAAAATTACGCTTTCAGCACTGCCGTTTAACTGATTGAACATTACAGCTGAAATATTTGAAACTATCTTCACTCCCCTTGACTCACTCCAGGGAATATATGTCTCAAGCATTGTACGCTTTCTCTGTTTTTTATTTCCGAGATTCCAGTTTTCATCACCGGTAAGATTTCTGAAATTCGCCTTCAGAGGAAAAAGCGGAATTAATTTTTCGTTTGATTCAGTATTATATCCCTGAACTCCTTTTTTAAATCTCTCTGAAACTTTTTTGTTTATACCGGTCTCTGTCAATTCCTTTATTTCAAGTTCTTCCGCGATCGTCTTGTATTCATTGTCAAGTTCAGAAAGATCAATATCAAATACATTTTCCCATCTGTCTTTTACTGCTTTTGACATTTCAATGCAGACAGAATTGTTAACTACTGTCGTTCCGCCCACACATTCACCCTGCAGAACTGACATTGTGAATTTCTTTGTCTGCTGAAGTCCACCTTCTTTATATAGCTTTCTCATCATTTCCATTTCAGAGTTATTGAAATCCTGCAGCGGCTGATAACGGCTGCCTCTTTCAATCACAAGTATTTTTCCGGGATCGCTTACACCGACTGATAATCTGTAACTCATCACTGCTCCTCCCGCTCCTGAACCGATGATCAGATAATCAACTTCTGCCGGTACATCAGGTTCACACACCGGTGTTGTTACTCTTGGTGCAATCAGTGGTTCCGGGGTTTGCGGAAGTGACGGCTTATTGTTTAAATTATCTTTCTGATTTACAGGCAAGGGTGATATATTTCTAAACGGAGGTTCATACTGCGGCGCATCTCCCTGAAGTCTGTCTCTCGCATCGGGCGGGACATAACCTGCTTTGTTTCTTTCATTCAGATCAGAATAATTTGCAAACATTACCATCGCATTGACTGACAAGCCGATACTGTATGCGAAATCTGACAACAATGGAATGAATGATCTTCTTCTTTCGGCAGGAGAACGGAAAATGTACTTCTTTAAAAACCATCTTCTCTCATCCCTGCTCATGGAAGAAAAGTTGGGATGCAGTCCGAATTTCAGATTCATAATATTTTCCATAAGCCAGAATGGGAAATTAATTATTCCTCTTTTTCTGCCTCTGATACCGCCGATATACTGGTCAATCATAATCAATACATTTGTATTCTTTTTAACGTCCCCGCCGAAGAAAGAATCCGACAAAGCTATTATATTCTTTGCTCCTGAAGGACTGATAGATGAGACAATGTAATCAACATTATAATACATTTTTCTTAATGCAGTCAGCAGAACAAATACCGCAAAATTAAAAATTATGAATACAAGGAAGTACCAGTTGACTTCCGTGAAAGTTCCGGTTCTTGTCCTTATGAAAAACTCAGAGAACAGATCCTTAATAATAAATAAAGGTATGATAATCATATTTGAAACAAAGAACGGAAACAGCAGCACCCCGAACAAATAATGCCGGAGTTTTTCACTTGATGCGAGAAACATTGAAATAAATGCAACCGTGACATAAAGCGTAAGAGTATTTCCAAGGACAGGGTCAGGATATCCGAATACAGCAGAAAGTCCTGTTTTCCCGTCAGAAAACAAACGCAGATATAAAGCCGCAATTACAAAAAGCAACGACATCACAGAAATTACAATGTAAGTTATGCCGGCAAGCTGTGAAGGTATTGAGAAATACTTCGGAAAATTTTTTTCGTCACTGATGTCAAGTTTTAACCCGGATGATTTTAAAAGTATATAAATAAACAAGATTATCATAACACCGTCAACTATTGCCGAAGTGAGAAGAAAATCCCTGTAATCCGTTCCGGCCGGATCATAAAAGTAAAATCCCAGAGAACTGATTGTAGATACTACATGTCCGGTAATAAGACCGAGTACACAGTAATATCGTATTTCCCTGTTGTATGAGCCGGTAAAAGTCAGAAGTATCATGATCCCGATCTTGCTGAAAGTATTTACCGCCAAAGCCGGATTTCTGTAAGTCATGTCTATAAGTTCCGATATCTGAGAAGGCCATGGAGTAGCTCCAAGCATACCTATCAAAAGTATCAGCAGATAAGAAAGATAAGCAAATCCGAGTATGCGCAGTATATAGAACCCTGCGTCCCTGTCCGGCCGTTCAACAAATTCTTCCGACCATTCAGAATTGAACAAATTATTCTGCTGTTCTGTATCAGGTGTGATTTTTACATTCCTGTTTTTATAAAACACCAGTGCAATCAGTCTGGAAAACCACAGACAAACAGGTCCGAAAATCAAAGCATCAAAAGATAATGTAATTAAAAATCTCAGCGGAAGTATCTTGATGTCATCTATGAATGTACCGGGAAGATAGCTCCATAAAGCTGTTCCGCCTTTATCTCTTACATTTGCCTGAAGATATATGTCAAAGATAAAAAGAGGTACGAATATGACTAATACCAGAACTGCAGAGCTTGATTTACGGAGAGCTGTGATCAACGGAGCGGAAATAAACATAAAAGCTGAGACTTCCAGAACCTTTACTGCGAAGGATCTGAATTCAAGCAGCTTAAAATAATCAGTTATAAAATAAACCAGTAATATTGAGACGATAAAATTAACTGCCATCATTATAATATACTGCATAGCTACAGGGGCTTTATCAAGCGGATCAGGGTATGTGTATCCTCTTAAATTTAGTATTGGAGGCATTTTTTTATTTAGCTTGTATTGACTGAATAATTATTTGCTGCTGTTTTGCGGAACAATTAAATCGGTAAATAAAGTTTTTCTTCCTGCATTATAAATTTATTTTTCAAAAAAAGAAATATCTATTAATTATCAGCCTGCCTGAAAAGATAAATTTATGATAGAAATGTCAGCCCCGGAAATATCCGGGGCTTTATTGTGAAGTTTTAAAACGGGTAATTAGGAATTTCAAAAGATATGATATTAGATTTGCCGGTGAATTAAATAACTTAACAAAAATAATATCAATCCTTTTCAGACAGTATAGATGTCAACCCACTATTCGCATGAGTAAGGTTACTTAATATTTCCGGAACAGTCGGGATTAACATTTTCAGATTCCATATATGATTTAAAGTTTCCTGAACACAGCATACGTGCTTTTTCCGATTATCTCTTTTGAAACAGGTTTAAATCCGCAGTCTTCCAGTACTTTGTCAATCGTGGAAGAAGTGTGATAAATGAAACAGCTGTCAATATTAAAAGACTCATTCTTCATATGCTGCCATCCGTCTGATGAATCCGGATCAATGTAATTGAATATCACATAACCCGATTTTTTTACGACTTTGCTGAAATCCCTGCAGAATGAATAAATCTGCTGTAAAGTGAATTCTATGAAAGTACCGGTGCTGAAAACAATATCGACAGATTCTTTTTCAATAGCGGGAAGATTCATTCCGTCATTAAGCATTGGAATAATATTTGATTCATTTTTAAAGTACTGTTTAAGAAAAGCGATTATCCATGGCGAGTGATCTACAAGATAGAGTTTCCAGGATTCTGATCTTTTCAGAAATCCGGCAATTTCCCTTGACCATCTTCCTGTACCTGTACCGATCTCAACAACCACAGGCGCTTTCATACCTATCAGATATGGTGTAAATATTTTCTCTAATGTTTCCATCGGTGTACCCATTATGCTGTTAATATAATCATTGACATCCATTCCTGCTTCCTGTGAGTTTTTCAGCCATTCGGGAAAACCCTCTGCTTTCTTTTTGCTGATGCTTTCTAAATCTGTACTTCTGCTTACGAGATCATAACCTAAACCGTTAATTATTTTCTTAATTAATACTTTCATAATTCTTTGTTTAACTTTACACCGGATTCATAATCCCTGTTTAAACAAATTAATTTATTTGTCAATATATTAAAATTCAAAAAAAAGCTTACAGATTAAAATTCAGAGTTGATTTTTAATGATGTGATAAGAGTTTGTTAATATGAATGAATAATTAATAGAAGAGAAACGCACATCAGAAATCTATTCTTATACCCGAATTGAAATTTCTGTTAGGCGCCTGAATCCGTTCAAGCTCCTGATATGATTCGTCAAGAATATTGTTGACAGCTAAGAAAACCGTAAACCTGTTGAGAAAGTTTTTACTTACTTTTGCATTAAGAAGAAAATAAGACTTAGGTTCTTCAAGCTTGTAAAAAAGAACTTCGTCAATTTTACTGAGATACCTGCCGTTAAAATTCACGTTAAATCCTTTGAATGACAGGTTTGCCGTGAAGTTAAAATTATGCTTCGGCTTATAAGGAAGAAAATCATCTTTTCTGCCTGAAGAAAGATCACTTGCCTGCAGAAAAGTATATCCGAAATTGAAAAAATATTCAAACGGTTCTTTTAGAAGACTGAGTTTGGAATTATAGTCAATATAGAATTCAAGTCCTTTGATCTGCGATTTAGCTATGTTCTGAACCTGAAACGGTCCGTAAATACCATTACCGATATTTACGTACTGAATTAAATTTTTATAGTCATTGAAGAAAAGTGAAAAGTCAAATGTAAATCTTGTCTTGAACTGTTTTTTAAATCCTACTTCAAATGAAACTATCTCTTCGGGTTTTAGTGAAGGATTATAAATAAATTCAAATCCGCCGAACAGTTCCTTTTTAAAATAAATCTCAGCTATAGAAGGCGCTCTGAAAGCCCTTCCTCCTAATATCCTGAATGATGTATTGTTTAATATCTTGTTGTTCCATTCGGGAGTATATACAAAAGAAAGCTTTGGACTGAGTTCGAATGATTCCACTCCGGAAATTACTTTATTATAATCCAGTCTTGCTCCCAGAGTTGATGCAAGGACCGGGTTTCCGGATTTATTTTGAATGAGAGTAATCTGATCCTGTGCAAATATCCCGAAATTATTCATCTGCTGATTTCCGTAAAGTATTGCTTCCGGTTCGGATTTAACAATATTCATCTGAAAATCAATTCCTCCGATAATATAATTTGACCTGCCTGCCTGCACATCAACCTGCGAAATATTTCCGAAGTTGTATGAATCAATGAATGTATTCAATCCCTTGCCCGAATCAGCGAACTGAATCGAAACGGGATTATTCGGATTGTAAAAAGAATTGCTCTTTAATTTGTAATAATAAAATCTGGTAGTATACTTTGTGTTTGAATTAGCTATCGCTCTGTAAAAAAGATCATAACTCTGCGTTTCTTTTTTGATCTCATCGCCGATGTAGTTCTCAGCTATTTTGTAAGGTTCTGCTATACTTCCGCCTTCCTTTCTCCAGTAATGAGGAAATCCGCTATTTGAATTTGTATACTGAAGAGTAGCTTCGAGATCCCTGTTGCTCAAAACATCATAGGTAAATTTTCCCGTAAATCCGTAGAATCTGTAATTTGTCTGCTGCGCATGCCCGTCATTGTTCAGATAATTTGCATCAAGAAGATAAGAAAGCTTCTTGAATGTATTACTGTGCAGTATGTCACCGCCGGAAAATGTAAGAAGTTTGTCAGTGAATTTAAGACTGTCAGACAGCTTTTGGTAGAATCCGTAATTAAAATTTATTTCAGTAGTTGGTTTGTATGTCGGCTTTTTGGTAATGATGTTTACAACTCCTCCGATTGCACTGCTTCCGTAAAGAGACGAGAAAGCTCCTTTTACAACTTCCGTTCTTTCGATTATTGAAACCGGTACAAGTGACCATAAAGCTCCTTTTGAATCCCCTGTAAGTGAAGGTCTGCCGTCTAAAAGCAGTAACACTCTGTTTCCTATTCCTCCGCCTGCTACATCGGAAGAACCTCTGATTGACAGAGAACTTACATTTATTCCGTTGCTTCTGTTTATTGTAACTCCCTGAACTTCCTCAAGAACATTATCAAATGTAAGAATGTTTTTTCTTCCAATCTCTTCGGAATTCACTATTGAAATAGAAGACGGAGTCTGCTGTAAAGTGACTTCGGTTTTTGTAGCGGTTACATTGATTTTCTCAACTTCAATTTCAACAGGTTCAATGAATATGTTAAAAGACAATTCTGATTCAGGATTTACAGAAATTTCATCCGAGTACTTCATATAACCTATGTATGTGGCACTGATCTCATAGATTCCTGCCTGCAGGTCACGGAAGGAAAACTGCCCGGAATTATCAGACTGAGTCCTTAATGTTAATTTGGATTCCTTGTTTTTTAATGTTATCCCGGCAAAACTCAAGACAGAATTTGTCTGCTTGTCTATTACTTTACCTTTTACTGATCCGGTATTCATTTCAGCATAAGCACTTACCGCCGAAGACAGGAAATACAATAAAAGCAGAATCTTCATTACAAAGATCCTGCTTTTTATATTTAAATATTCAGATTTAAAGATAAAGTTCATTCGTAAATTAATATACTTTCTTTGCTGTATCGGACCATGAAAGCATGTTTATTCCGTTCACACCCTCATTGTTAGCTCCAATGGTTGCGCTTTTAGGTGGAGCAAGGAAACAGGAAGAACCAGCGCCGTTTAAGAATCTTGCAGTATCACATCCGTAAACTGACATTATAGGACTCTGTCCTCCGGTTGATTTTCTGAAGCCCACTGATACGACATAGTTTCCCGGATTAAGGTCGACAAGTTTATAACTGTAACTTTTATTGAGGGTATTATTTGTCCTTGTAATGCTGATGGTATCATAAGCTGCCGGTCCGCCGGTCGGTGGCCAGCCTGTTGTAGGATAAGCGGAAATCAGATAAACTCCGCCGGAAAGAATGAAGTTTGTATCTACAAAATTTACCGTACCGTTCACTGACTTTGCATCCGGTCCTGCTGCCGGCGTCACTGTATCTTCTGAGCAGCTGTAAACGGTTACCATTAATAATGAAACCATTAATGTCTGAAATAATGACGAATAAAAGATTTTTTTCAATTGATTCTCCTTTTTGTGATTAGATGTTTTTTAAATATTCAGTAAGATAGGTTTAATAAAAACTATCTTCAATTTACAAATTAAATCACTCTCAATAAAATTCCTTTCAGATATTTTGTTTCATTCATCTGAGGCAAAACCGGGTGATCATACGAACAGTTTGAATATTCTATTATCTGTATTTTTCTGTTAACTTCTCTTGCGCTTTTCGCAATTGCATCTTCAAAATTCATTTCGTTTATATGATGTGAACAGGAAAATGTAAAAAGCATGGAATTCGGTTTAAGCAGTCTCATTGCTTTTGCGTTAACTTCAGTATATCCCTTAAGAGCGGGAATTATATTCTTTTTTGACTTTGTAAACGACGGCGGATCCAGAACTATAAGATCGAACCTTTCTTTTGTCTGAAACAGATCATTTATATATTCAAATACATCTTTGCAGATGAAATTTATTCCCTCAAAATTGTTAAGAACGGAATTTTCTTTTGCCGCTTCTATTGAATGCACTGAAGAATCTACGGCTGTAACATCCTTTGCTCCTGCAAATGCAGCATTCAGGGCAAATCCGCCTTCATTACAGAAAAGATCGAGCACTTTGTATCTTTCATTGACATACTGCCTTAACAATTTTCTGCTTCCCGCCTGGTCAAGATAAAAACCTGTTTTCTGTCCTTTGATCAGATCAATTTTGTATCTGATACTGTCAATTTCCGTGACAAAGGATTTATCCTCACTGTCAGTATTATCAAACAAAATTCCTTCTGTCTTCTCCAGACCTTCGAGTACTCTCAGATCATTATTATTTTTTTCCACAATAAGCGATGCTTTGAAATTTTCCTTAAGAATTTCCACTATTGTATTCAGATATTCATTCATTCCGGCTGAAAAGATCTGAATTGAGAATTTATTTTCAAACCTGTCAATAATAAGACCCGGCATAAAATCACTTTCGCTGTTGACCATCCTGTAAACATCTCCGCAATTCTCATTTTTCTTCCTGAGAGAATTTGCGATACTGATCCTTTTAAAAAGAAACGCCTTGTCAATAAGTTCATCCTTATCAGTGATATGCCTGTAAGAGATAAGTGAATTCCTGTTATAGAATCCTTTTCCGAGGAATTTATTCCCTGATGCGTAAAGCTCTGCCACTTCACCGTTCTTATTTATTTCTTCCGTTCTTTCTATCTCATTGCTGAAAATCCATTGATGTCCTGCCAGAAGTCTTCTTTCTTCATTCTTGTTTAAAAATACTTTTGCCATTAAGATTATTGTTAAGTATTAAATTATTTCTTTATAAATTAAGTTTTAAATCCATGCATCTGAAATGTTTCTCAGGACATGAATCTCTTCCGATATGTGTGCAGGGTCTGCATTTGAGACCTTTGTTTTCCATTGCTTCCGACTTAATCAGCTGGGGAAAGAATCCGAATTCCCTGACAGTGCTGCCGAAAACAGCTTTCACTTTTTTACCTAAGGCTTCCGCAAGATGAAGCACTGCGCTGTCATTGCATATTACCTGTTCACTGTAATAAAGCAGGTTTGCAAGAGCACTGATGTTAAGCTTGGCGCACATATTCACCGTATTTCTGCATTGATCTCCGATCAGTCTGCATATTTCTACATCCCTGTCGGTCTTGTCACCTGTTAAAACAAACTTCAGACCGGGATTATTATTTATAAACTCAATAAATTTTTCCGCAGGATACGTCTTTGTGAAATGTCGGGAAGAAGGCGAAATGACTGTGTATTCACCTTCAAACAGATTTCCCCTGCTGAAAATGAGTTCGTCAGTTTCATATTCATGATCTTCATTTCCTAAAACTGATCCGGCGCAAAGAATATATTTCCTGTAAACCGGTTTTATCTCACTGAATAAATTGATTTTGAATTTAACAAGAATGAATTTCTTCAGGTTTTCTTTCCTGACAGTGAATACTCTTTTTGAATTCATAAAACAAGTATAAACGCTTTTAAGATTATTCTGCAAATCCAGGATAACATCATAATTCTCATTACGAATCTTCATTCTAATATCTGATAAAGATTTGTCATGCAAGAGTATTTTGTTTACTGAAGGGCTGAGCTTTAAAACTTCCTCATACTTTTTGAATGTGAGGAAATGAATTTCAGATTCAGGATAACTGCGTCTTAGTTTTTTTAAAAGAGGAAATGTAAGAATAATGTCTCCGAATGAGGAAAATCTTACTAATAATATTTTTTTTATTTCAGGCAAAAAGATATTTGATTCAGATATTTTTTGCCGGAACATTATCCGGGTAGATCAGCGTGTGCGAAAATTCTTCAACATCAGTATTGTCATAAATTTTATCAATCAGTTCTGTTCCGTATTTGTTAAGGAAATAAACTATGTTAAATACCCTTTCCTGCATTGTTTCATACGGATAAACATTAATCAGAACTTTTTTAAGCTGACCTGATATTACTTCGTTCTGTTTTGACTGCAATGAAATGTATTTTTCCTTTGCAATGTTGAGAGAGTCTATGAACTGCTGGTTTCTTTTTGCAAATGAAGCTGTCTGGTTTGCGTCAATTTTAGACAGTTCTTTTTCATAAGTATAAAATACGGCTCTTAGCTCTTCCTTCATTCCTGAGAACAATTCTTCCGTATCAATTTCAGATTCATTTTTTAAAAGCTTTCCTGTAATTTTTTTTGTATCAAACAATTCTTCGAATTTAAGTTCATACTTCTCAAGAAAATTCTTTACACGGTTTTCAACTATTGTTACAGATGACCTCGGATATACAACAGGCATTGTAATCCCGAATAATTTATAAACTTCCCTGAACTGTCCGAAATATGCTATTTCAGAAGGACCTCCGATGTAAGCGACTGTAGGAAGTAAATAATCCTGACATACGGGACGGGTTACTACATTCCAGCTGAATCGTTCAGGATTGCTTTCAAGAAGGTCATAAAGTTCTTCTCCGGTAAATTTCTGTCTCGAATGCTTTAATGCAAATACTTCTCCGTCTCTGGGCTCAAGGAGGTATCTGTTTCCCTCGTGAATGTAAAACAGATTAATGGCTTTCGGTTTTACCTGAGCCAGATAATTCTTCTCAAGTTCGACTGATGTCGTGATAACTGCTTCACAGGTCTGAGGAGAATTCATCAGTTCCTTTCTGAATACAGGCTTTAACATTTCTTTTATTTTCGGATCTGAAGGATCGATGAATATAATACCTTTATCTTTAATCAGTGAATTCATGAAGACTGCAAACGCAGTTTTGAGATCAGTCCCCTGTTTATATGCTTCCCTTACTTTGCCGAAAACTTCTTCAGTAAATTCTGTTTTATTCAGAGATCCTTCAAATTCATCAGTGAAATTATTTATGAATTCATCAAGAACAATATTGCCTGCGGGCTTCAGATACTTTTCAGTTTCAGTTCCTTTCTCGAAGTAGCTGATATTTCTGATCTCATTTTCCTTTGAGATCAGATTTATGTTGTTTATCTCAGGAAAATCGTGGTCATCAGCTTCAAGCCAGAACACGGGTACAAATTTATAGTCTCCGAATTTCTGATTAAGTTTTGCCGAGAGCTGTATAGTATTAATGGCTTTTAATATTGTATAAAAAGGACCGGTAAGCAGACCAAGCTGCTGTCCTGTAACGACAGCGAATGTGTCGTGGCTGTTTAGCAGCTGAATATTACGGAATGTATTCTCTCCTGATTTAAATGAAATATTCTGTTCATTCAGAATATCACAGATATCGTTCCTGAAAAAATTTTTCCCTGCAGGATAAGTTTCTTTTTTAAGCTCAATGCACCTGAGAATATCCCCGTCTTTTCTGTAATCATATTCATAGAATTGTTTAAGCAGATTGAAATTATTTATGTAATCTAAAAATAATCCGCTGTATGAAGGAATTGAAGTATATTGAATCGGCATTAATTAATTTATTTAAGAAAAATTAATGATTAATATTCAAATAAGAAATTTATTAATTTAAACTACAATCAAAATTAATATACTTTAAATAAAAATTACCTTAGGGTTTATCAGAAGCTTTAAAGAAGATAAGATTTATTTTATATTTTTAAGCTTAATGTAAATCAACTCTTTTTTGAAAAATTGTTTTGATAAATCTAAAAGTTTATTTTTGTATTCAAACTCTTTTTGTCTCGATCCTCGGACCGGTTGAGTTTTTAAAGTATTTTTTCTAAAATCTAAACCAAATAAAATGAAAAACCTGTTCACACTCGTTCTTTTAGCACTGTTTGCAAATTCATTTGCAAATTATTCCACACCGGGTACCGGAAAAAACTGGAATCTTGACAGTCTGGTTGCTTATTCAGGAGGCAACGTTACTCTGTCTTCCGGAAATTATCTTTTCAATGATACAATTGTAATTTCCGTTAGCGATACGGTAAAAGTCACTTCAAATGCGACAATGAAATTCGCAGGTTCCGTGTTCGTCGACATATTCGGAGTTTTTATCGTAAATGCTCCGGACTCTGCAAGGATAACGGCTCAGGATACGACAATCAAGTTCCTTGGACTCAAATTTGAAGATCAGAGCGACGGTTCGTATCTCAGAAGACTTATATTTGAATACGGTAACTCAATCCGGATGCTTGACTGCGACATTACGATCGACAATTGCATTATAAGATTCAATACGCTTAACAGTTCGTTTGCAAGCGGTGCGATTTCGCTTTTCAGATCCAATTCCATTATTACAAACAACAAGATTTACAGGAACAGAAGATCTGCCATTGTATCGGGAGCCAATATCGCTTCATCACCTGTCATTGAGAATAATCTGATTTATGAAAATGACACTGATAATGCCAATGTTCCTCAGATAAATTTCGGGGCAACAGGTCCGGCAACAATGATCATAAGAGGCAATACTATTACAGGACTCTATACAAACAGCGGAGGCATCTCATTCCTGCCTGTAGGTACCATTCCTTATGTGATTATAGAAAATAATATAATCAAAAAGAACAGATACGGGATCGCCGTAGCAGGAGGCAGCTCGAATTTTTACATTAACAACAATGTCATCGACAGCAATAATATTCAGGGTTCACCTTCACTTGGAGGAAGCGGAATTAATTTTAACGGAACCGCTACACAGAACAGTATCGTAACAAGAAATATTATAAGAGGAAACCTATGGGGAATTACAATTCAGGGAACAGCAAAACCTAACATGGGCGATCTTTCCAATGCTGATACGACAGACATCGGTCTCAATGAAATATACAACAACGGCAACAGCGGAAAGATATTCGATCTTTTTAACAATACTGTTGATCCGATCAAAGCTGAAAATAACTTCTGGGGAAACGGCAATGCAGATACAGTCGAAGCACATATATTTCATAAACCGGACAGTACCGTTCTGGGTTTAGTAGATTATCTGCCGTTAAGATCAGCAAAACTGAATCTGACTATATTGATGGAAGCCATGTATAATCCGTCTTTAAATATGCTTGCAAGAAAAGACACCCTTACAGTTTATCTGCGCGAAACATCATCTCCTTTTCTGATCAGGGATTCTGCTAAAAGCGAAATTGATACATTAAGCTTTACCGGAACATTTAATTTCACAAACGCTCCTTCAGGGCAGTATTACATTGTTGCCAGACATTTCAATACAATTGAAACGTGGAGTAAAGCCGGCGGTGAATCATTTGTAAGCGGGGGGAATATTGTCAGTTATGATATGACAAGTTCTGCTTCGCAGGCTTATGGAAACAATCTCAAACTCCGGGGTAGCAAATTCTGTATTTTCAGCGGTGATGTTGATCAGAATAAAACTGTTGATGCTTCGGATTTAAGCATTATGGATAATGATATCATTTTAGGAATTTCAGGCAGCCGGATAACTACTGATTTAAATGCAGACGGCATTGTAGATGTGACTGATCTTTCACTGATGGATAATAACTCTGCTGTTGCAGTATCTACAATTAATCCGTAGAATTTCAAAATGCTCATATCGTTAATTTTCAAGTTCAGACCTGTTTAAGGGTCTGAACTTTTTTTTATACAAATCAATCCTGCATCCGAAATTTCTTTCTATTTTAGTTTTCTGCTTAATTATTTAATTTGAAACGTTGGTTCATGCAAACCCTCTTCAGAATTTTCTAATCAGATTTAAGACGGTTTAATGAAGTGATTAATCAAATACGATTTTTTAATAACTTCTAAGCATATTTTATGATTGAGTATTTCAAAGATCTTTCCAAAAAAGAGATTACCAATTTTAAAGCTTTTGTCAATTCGCCTTATCATAATTCAAACAGACAGGTAATCAGAATGTTTAATTATCTGCGCTCGAAATATCCTGACATTCAAGAACCGGATCTTGATAAGGCAGTTATATATAAACATTTGTTCCCTGATAAATCATATAATGACGATTACGTCAGAAAACTAATTTCGGATTTCACGAAAGTGTTTGAGAATTTTCTGATCCAGACAGAATATGAAACCGAAGTACAGCTGAATAACACCATGCTTCTGAGATCTCTCAGAAAAAGAGGTATTAAAAAGAGATTTGAATCTATTCTGAATGACTCACTGAAGCTGCAGAAGAAGCAGTTTTCCAGAAATGAAATGTACTACAGTAATCAGATCAATCTTGAGAATGAATATTATCATTTCAATTTTGATAAATTCAAGTTTGCATTTGCAAAATGTCTTCAGAGCAAATCGGATAACATTGATTTAAATTTTATCTTTCAGAAGCTGCATGTATTCAATGAAATGCTCAATAATGAGTACAACACGGGAAAAACATTCCCTTTCAAAAAGACATTTCTTGACGATATTTTAGGTTTTATTGAAGAAAATAAGAAAATCATCAAAGCATCTCATCCGAATATGTATATTATATACCTGCAGTTAATGATGTTTATGTATTTGAAAAAAGATTATATGGAAGAAATGAAATCATATCTGATGAAGAATGAAAAAAAGTTTATAAGTTCCGGTAAATCCGTTCTCCCTTATTACTATAATTACCTTGTCGCATTCTGCCTCAGAAAAATCAATATAGGTGAAACTCAGTACAGGAACGAATTATTCAGTCTGTACGACAAAATGCTTTCCAAGGATCTGTTTCTTATAGATAAAATAATAAATGATTATGATTTCACAAGCGTTGTAAATAATGTACTAGCAATAAATAAGTACGACTGGGTTGAAACATTCATTGAGAAATACAAGAAGTTCATCGAACCTGCTTTTGCCAAAGACTCATATAATCTCGCAAAAGCAAAAATTTATTTCTATAAAAAGGAATTCGAAAAGGTATTTCCTTATCTGAATTCCATTGTTTACAAAAATCCGAACTATTATTTCAATTCCAAATTTCTTCTGGTCAGGGTTTATCTGGAAACGGGAAATATCCGGGAAGCTAAATACATTATTGATAACCTGAAGCAGTATATCAGGGAAAAGTATATTCTAACTGAAGAACAGATAACCATAATAAAAACTTTTAACAAATATGCGATTGAACTCATTAAAATATGCCAGTGCACAGACAAAGATAAGAAAGCTTTAACATTGATATTCAGAAAGGAACTGGATAATGAAAAGAATTTTGTTCCGAATAAAGCGTGGTTTTATAATATGACTGAAGCGAATAAGTTATAAACTTGATTTGTAAGATTGAGGAATATGATTAAAACTTTATGAACATGTATTAAATTTCATATCCGTCCAAAACGTTTA
>JAFDZQ010000089.1 GCA_018266895.1 Bacteroidota bacterium | reverse complement strand
TCAAGTCCTTCTCCCGCTACAAAAAAACCTTTCGTAATAATTACGAAAGGTTTTTGTATTTTATGAATTCATCTCTACACTATATTCCATTTTATCCGCACTTGAAATAATTCTGACTTTAATTTCCTGCTTGTTTTTCTGACAAAATTAGCCCTTAATTATAAAGCTTTGCTGTTTAAGATTGAAAACAAGAAATTGCCACAATTTTCCATACATAACATGAATTTGATAATGAATTTTAATCAAATTGGTGTAAAGTTGAGTAATTTGCTGCGAATAATAATCATCAGGGATTAAAGCGATTTAATTATTATTTTGTTATTGAAAATTTTTTTAAGATCAGCAAATAATATGCGGAGAAGTTCTGAATTCTTTTCTTCATTAGTCGAATTAAATTTTTCTGATCCTGAAGTCAAATTGCCATTCTTATCTAATGTCTGAAATTCCAGTAAATATTCGTCAAACATCATTTTATCATGCCAGTTTCCGAGTTTTGTTTCCTCACCTTCGCAAATCCGAATTAAGTCATTCAGTTTTTTATTGTTTCGCAGTTTATCAAGAAGAATTCCGGTCGTGCAGATATTTTTCAGATGTTTTCTGATCTTATGCAGTTTCTCCGCTGTCTGATTCCCGTCAGTCAGAGACTGTATTTTCTTAATTTCTCTGATTATTAATTTAAAACAGGTTTGCCGTGTCTTCTTCAACTCTGTTTTTTTGAATGCTTTTTTGAAATAATTCATTAATTCAATAAACTGAACATCATCAAATCCTTTAATCAATCCGGTAAATGCCGGTCTGTATGTTTCCAGTTTATCCAGAACAGATGCTTTTATATTATCGGCAATATCCGGCGGGATTCCGGGAACTTCAGTACTCATAAGAATCAGCTGTGCTTCCCTGATTTTTCCAGCCGTCCTGAATATTCGGTTCAAAGCTTTATTACTGTTGCAGTATAACGAAGTCTGAGCAAAATTTTTATCAAGCATTTTTGCAAGAACAAAAACGGATCTTAATTTTTTAATATCTGTCCGGATATTATGAACAGTTTTTGCATTACCGCTGATCTGCATTTTATAAACATTATTCAGAAAAGATTTTATCCTTTTCCTGCAGAAGTCCGAAAATCGATTATTTCTCATGTTTATTTTAAAAATGTTGAATTCAATATAAACCAGATCAGTTTTTTCTGAGTATGTCTACTCAGAAAAATAAGTAGTATTACTCATACAATCAGTGTGTTTCCGATTATATCATTATTAACAAATTGCATTTAATTTTGTATAAACAACACAAATAAATTCTGATCTCACCTATAGGAAGAACAAATCAGAATCACTACAGTAATAACTTCTCTTTACTGCAACTGTACTCCGGACCCAAATTCCGGAGTATTTTTTTTCTGACAATATGTCAACATTGTCCTGATTGAAACACCCTGTTGACAGCCCCCATTCATTTAATTTTATAATCTATGTTATGGACGAATGCCATAAAAATTTTCTGCAAAAAATCAAAAATCTGTTTAAACTATTCAGTTAAATTATTATATTCAAATAAGGAAATTCAATTTATAATCAAAAAGATATTATAAAGAACTTGCTGATCTTTTTGTTTGTAAATTATTTTTCGATTTACAATTATAAAAAGGATGACAAATTTGAAAATCTGAATATTACACAATACCCCTCCGTCTTCCTAAATTTTTTTAAATATTTTTTATTAATTTAAATTTTAAAATTATGAAAAAGCAAATTACTCTTCTCTGCTTTATCCTCTTTTTAAGTTTTGCAATCAATGTAACAGCGCAGAATGTAAATGTAAATCCCGGAGCCGGAACTTATCCGACGCTGAAAGATGCTTTTGATGCTATTAATGCCGGAACTCATACAGGAGCTGTGACAGTAGACATTGCACTGAGCACTGTTGAAACAGCAACAGCAGCTTTAAATGCAAGCGGCACAGGTGCGGCAAATTACACTTCCGTTGTAATCACTACATCAAACGGATCAGGTGTAACTGTTCAAGGAACACTCGGAGCAGCAGCTATCATAAGACTTATCGGCGCGGATTTTGTCACTATCGACGGAAGATTTGGCGGAGCAGGAAGATTTATAACAGTCAGAAACAACAGCAATGCTTTGAATGCTGCAGGAATATGGCTTTCAAACGGTTCGTCTGCAACAGATACAGCGGGCGCACAGAATAATGTCATAAGGAACTGTGAGATCTCCTGTAACCTCAGGGTGGATTCATCTGCTTCAAATACATTCGGAATCCTTGCAGGATCAAGTGCAATCGGCATTAATGCAGGAAGAAATAATGATAACAACCAGTTCCTGGAAAACAGAATTATAAAATGCCGTTACGGAATTCTGCTGCACGGTGGAGCAGCTGTTAACCGAAGTGATAATAATGTGATTTCCGGGAATATTATAGGTCCTGATGTTGCAGGAACAGATAACATAGGCAAGGTCGGAATATTTGCTCAGTTCCAGGATAATTGTCTCATATCAAAAAATACTGTACAGAATGTTGGCGGTACTTTTACCGGAACGACAGGCGGCGCTGACAGAATCGGTATTGGCGCAGGTTCCGAATCATGGTCATCTACTCCTACCACAACAACAGGAGGTAACTATACAGTTGTTCAAAATAAAATTCATGGCATAAAAGAAGAAAGGACTTTTTCTGCATTAGGAATATTATGCGCATCTACGCGTTCCGGTGTACCGACAAATAATATTGTTGCTAACAATGAAATTTATGACGTGCTTTCAAACGGAACAGCAGGCGATGCAGGCTGGGGTATAGGACACAGCGGAAGTACAAGCGGTGATATTATTGCTTATAATTCTATTTACATGACCGGTGATCTTGATCCTGCCGGCGGAGCTGTCGATGCTACACAAACAAGCGGCGGTATTAGAGTTGCGGTTACAGCAGATTCAAATACTACGGTAAAAAATAATTCAATTTATGTAGATCTTACATCAAACAATGCTGCATTATTAAAAGTCTGCATTCAGATGCCGGCTGCCACATATCAGTTTGGTGCAGCGACTCTGAATTACAATGACTATTATTTCCCGGCAGCTAATACTCAGATGAATCTTGGAGCTCTCGGGATTTCAAGTCTTGCAACAACATTTTTTGCAACACTTCCTGCATGGCAGGCAGTATTTACACCTGTAGCTCAGGATGCAAATTCAATCAGCCTGGATCCTGTATATAGTCTTTCTCCGCCTAATTATTTAATCCCGGTAAATTCTACTTCACCGCTATTACAGGCGGGCAATCCGGTTTCGGGAATAACAAAGGATATTCTGGATGAAACAAGAAGTCTGATTCTGCCGACTATCGGTGCTTATGAATTTGATGCTGTTGCATTGCCGGTTGAACTTTCGTCATTCACTGCTTCAGTAAATAACAGAGACGTCACTTTACAATGGACAACTGAATCTGAGCTGAACAATGCCGGATTTGAAATAGAAAGAAAAATATCAAACGGAAACTGGTCAAGGATCGGATTTATAAAGGGAAACGGAACAATAAATTCAGTGTCTGATTATTCTTTCAGCGATAAGGGTCTGGCTACGGGAAAATATAATTACAGACTGAAACAAATGGATGTCAACGGTAACTTCGAATATTTCAATTTAAGCAGCGAAGTAAATATAGGAGTTCCAGACAGGTTTGATTTATCTCAGAACTATCCTAATCCTTTCAATCCTTCAACAAGGATCAATTTCGCTCTGCCTGATGACGGCAAAGTAAGCCTGAAGATCTATGATTTGACAGGAAAGGAAATTATGACACTTATAAATGAATTTAAGACTGCAGGATATTATTCTGTAAACTTTAATGCTTCATCTTTGTCAAGCGGAGTATATTTTTATACAATGTCGGCAGATAGTTATACTGCTGCAATGAAAATGATGTTAATCAAATAATAAATTAACGTAAATATTTTCCGTCAGGTAAACGTCATGATGGCATTTTTAGTATCGGAAATTTG
>JAFDZQ010000088.1:36891-47471 GCA_018266895.1 Bacteroidota bacterium | reverse complement strand
ATCACCCATTTCAAGAACAGAAGCAGGTATAAAAATAAAAACACATTGCTGATAATTAACACTTTTATAAATTCCGTAAAAATGAAATTCTTCTCATCAGACTTGTCTTTTTTAAAAAACGAATACCAGATGAGAAACAGAAGTGTAATTATGAAAAAATAAGTTTCCCTGTATTTTAAAAGATACAGCAGCTTATCCTGCAAGTTAGTTTCAGGAAATCCGGATTTCAGATATCCGCTTACAGGTATGATGTTTCCGAAGACAATCAGGTTGTATAAAAGATACGGAATCATCACAATCGCTGTCCCTGAAAATATTCTGAACATTCTGACAATTTTATCCTTCCTGACTCCTGAAATCAAAACTAATCCTGCGCTCAAAGCAATGAATGTTAAATCAAGTCTTGACAAAATCAGAAAACCAAGTATAACCCCCCAGACAAATTCACTTCCGGAACCGTCTGCTGAAAATATTTTATATTTAACGGCTGACATGGTCAGCAGGGAAAGCATAAATATCATCAGCGAAGTTTCCATTCCGTTAAGCGAATTAAAAAAGACAAACAAAGCGAAAAACACCGCAAATGCAAGAATGTATTTATCATGAAAATATTCTCTGAGAGTATTCCTGAAAATCAAAAACGAACCTGAAATCAGAACAAGCTGAATGAACAGGACGATCCTGAGCATATTTTCCGGCGGCTGTGATTCTGAAAGGAACATTACCGGTATCAGCAGATATTCCCACAGCGGCTGAAATCCGTTAGTGTTATTGATATTGTCAAATGTAAATCCTTTGCTGAAAGAAAAATTACCGGCAATCTTAAGATAGTAAGACGCATCATCAGGAGTGTTTGAAACAATTTTTGAATTATCCGAAAACAAAATATAGTGAGCCGAATACAGAAATAAGACTGCAATTACAGAATTAATTATTACTCCGTAAATATTTTTATTTATTATCATTAATAATTCTTAAAAAATTCAGTTCAGGATTTTTCTGTATAAAGATAAATGTTTTGAAGCCATAAGCCCGGAATTGAAAAGTAGTTTCGCCTTATTGTAAAAAGCTGCAGTAAGTTTATCGGATATGCCCCTGTTTTTTAATGCATAGATTATTTTTGAAGCAAGATCATCCGGATCATTTCTTGTGAAGATCAGTCCTTCTTCACCGGCTTTCAGAATATTTTTTATCCCGTGAAAGTCAGAAGAGATAACAAGATTCCCGGATGCAGCTGCTTCGATAATAGTCATCGGCAGACCTTCCGTGTTACTGTATGAAGGAAACACGAAGACCGAAGTTTTTTCCAAAACCTTTCTCAGATCTTTCTGATTTCCGATAAAACTGATTCCTGTCTTTAATTTTTTATCCGTTTCCTTAAGTTCTTTCTCCATAACTCCTTCGCCGGCAATAATGAATTCGGTACTCTCTTTAATATCCGCTGGCAGCAGACTTATGGCATTTATATAAGTATCAAGTCCTTTGCTTTTTTCAAATCTTGAGGCTGCAATAATACGGACAGGCAAATCTTTTCTGATTAATTCAGCTTCGCTGAAATCTATGCCGTTGTGAATGACACTGACATTTTTAAATTCTGCTGTTTTATTTTTTACAATAAAATCCCTGATGCTTTCGTTAACTGCAATATAATGATCTGCATTAAAATGTTTCAGCCTGCCTTCTGCCGGGATTATCCCGTGATTTGTCTGTACTGTTACGGCATTTGTAAATCCCGAAACGTGTTTTGCTATGCTTGCCGAATAGTGATTATGGGAATGAATTACATTGATCCTTTTTTGTCTGCAGAATCTGTAAACCGAATACACTGCCGAAGTATAATTGCCAATGTTCCTAATGTCATGATCAATAAATCTGTTTACAATTAAATTGATTTTTACTTTTCTGAATTTCTCAGCCGAATCTTCTTTGCCGCACATAAGAAATACATTTATATCCTTGTATGAATTCAATTGTTTGAGTAGATAATACAAATGAGCAGAAACACCATCTGTATATCTTAGCTGATTTGTAAGAAACAAAATATTCATTCATAAACTTTTATGTATTCGGAAATAATATTAGACCAGGACAGCTCGTTATATATCTCAGCTGATCTCAATGAAATATTGTGAAGCAAGCTTCTGTCTGAATTCAGTAATCTGATTATTTCAATAAAGCCGTCTTTGTCTCCGTAACTGAAAATAAATCCGTTGTCCCGGTTTTTTATGTATGATGACATGCCGGTTTCAGCAGTTACAACGGGAACCAGACCTGCAGCCATCGATTCGCCTGCAGTTATCGAAAACTGTTCATACGATGATGAAGAAACAAAAATATCCTTATCCAGGAGAAAACAGGCGAACTTTTCGGTTTCCATTTTATCACTGATGAAAAATAAAGCATTTCCTGTTTTGCCGGGTGTGAATTTCTTAAAACTACCGATTAAATAAATCTCAGTTTCAAAATCAATGTCTCCGAGTGCATCTACAAGAAAATCAAAGCCTTTTTCTTTCCTGAATTCATCTCCCGCAAAAACAATCCTGAGCGGTTCAGATACATTTAGGATTTTTCCGGTCCCTGATTTGCGGAAGACTTCATCCGTTCCGTTTGGTATCATTGATATTTTATTTCTGTCAATGCTGAACATACTTTCTGCAAGTTTTACTGAATCATCAGAAAGAAAAATCAGTCTGTCGGAATATTTAAGAAATATCTTTTCGCAGATACTGTCTTTCATTGAATATAACCGGCCGGTTTTCTTCAGAACATTGTTTTCGTATGTTATAATGCCGTGAACATTATAAACAATTTTAACTTTCCTGAAAAATTTATAGAGAAAACAAATCAATGAAAATCTTTCAAAAGTGATAATATGAATAACAGATGGCTTGTACCTGAACAGAAAAAAGAACAATGATACTGCTCCGAATCTCTTAACTTCAGATTTATTAACTTCCGTGACATTCTCCGATCCGAAAACTTTTTTCAGAATGGAATATTTGTCTCCGTCGAAAAAATATTCCGCAAAGGCGGTATTATTCTTCGCAGAATATTCCCCGAAAATTCTCTTGGCTACTTTTTCGGGACCGTTGAGAATTTCAGTTGTATTGTATCTCCCTGAAAATAATATTTTCAATTTTACTGATTTACTTTTGGGATTTTCTTGTTTCAATTTTATCAACAATGAAATTCATTTTCAATTTATTCTTCAGAATATTTTTTGCCGTAAAATGTTTTCCGTAAGTTTTATCCAGGTCAATTTTTTTTCGTGAAAGAAGAATAACCGAAAAATTTCTCAGCTCAATGTCTTTGAAATTCTTAATTAAAAAGTTCGGGTATTTCTTAAATTCGGAAACTTTCCATACGCTTCTGTGTCTCTCATATTCATTATTGTTCACGGAATCCTGATGCCAGTTATTTCCGATCGGTATATTTATCAGAAGGTATTCAGATCTTTTAAGACAGATATCTATCAGTTCAAGCGCTTTATCCTTTTCAAAATGTTCTATGACATCCCCGCAGTTGATCAGGTCGTAATAAGCTGAACTTCTTTTCATAAAAGACAGGGCTTCCTCCTTAAAAATGTTGTTGTAAAAAAAATAATGATAGGGCTTAATGTAATCAGGAAAAATCTCAACTCCGTCAATTATTCTTTCCCATTTGCCTGTATAATTGCCGCTTCCCCAGACTTCCAGAAATTCACGGAAAAGAATTCCCCATCTTCCGAAACCAGCGCCGACATCAAGAATGCTTAACGGGTTCAGTCTTTTTACAAGATCAATATTGTAGGAAATATTCTGCCAGTTTGAAGTGCTCATCAGTTTGTTTTAATATGTTTGGATATTAATAAATATCCTGTTATGAAAATATAGTATTCGGTTACCACAGTCACAGCCGCCGCCGCTTTTATTCCGAATTCAGGAATAAATAATACGTTCAGCACGATATTTATTATCAGTCCGGTTAAAGTGATATACATATTCTTCCTGTACTTACCAAGACCGTTGAGCATTATTCCGGTTAGATTATTGAAAGCAAGACCGAATACTGCAAAGGACAGAATCCTCAGAACGGGCGCAGCTTCGGCAAGTCTGTCAGTATAAATAAGTCTCACAAGAATCTCCGGGAATGTGAACAGAATCACTGCAGTAAACAGACAGATAACCGAAAGAATGTAAAAGTATTTTTTAAAGAATAATGAGACGGCTTTTTTGTTTCCGGCAATAAATGAAATTCTGGTAAAAGCCGGGATAAATATAAATGAATAAGCCAGTGCAGATGTTTTGAATATCCCGTATCCGATATTGTAGAAAGCTACCTGATCATAATCCGTCAGTCTTGAAATGATCAGTATGTCTATTTTGTCATAAAGGAAATTGAATATTACGGCAAGTCCCAGAGGAGCTGCAACTTTTAAAATCGCTGACGATTTTTTGAAATTAAAAAAATCCGCGAATGAAATTAATCCGTGCTTTGCTGAATATTTGTATAGAATAAACAGCTGAACAGCCGAACCTGAAAGTATGATCAGAAAAATCATATTCAGATCCGGATCTAAGAACAGAAAAGCTGAAACCACAAAAGTCAAAATGTAAATTCTTGAAACAAAAAGAGATATGAACAGATTTTTAAACAATCCAGATCCGGAAAGCGCTTTGCTGAAAACATTGCCGAGGGAAAACATATATACCGTCAGGGATATGATAATTATCAGCTTAGAAGAAATGCCGTCGTAAAAAAATGTACAATAAAAATATACTGAAAGAATATACAGAGGAAACGATATGAGGCAGATTAAGAGAACATTGCTTAAGAATCCTGATGCCTTTTTTCCGTATAAAGACACTTCTTTCTGCAAAAGCACAGGCAGTCCGAAATCAAAAAATATTATGAATATGTTTGCAACCGCGAAAACAGTAATAATTTCACCATACTGATTAACCGCAAAATTCCTGGCAATAATCAAGAAAATAAGAAAGAAAAAAATTCTTTCGGCTATTGCTGAAAGTATCAGATACTTACTTCCCGAAAAAATCCTTATCAGTCTGCTCAATGGTACTTTCTTTAAATAAAAAAATCTAAACCGGGAGATTTAGATTCAAATAATTATCTGAAATAAATTCCTGAAATTCATAATTTCCTTATAATTTTAGCCGGCACACCTCCTACGACAGTATCAGGCGGGACATCTTTTGTAACAACTGCTCCGGCTCCGACAATTGCATTCTCTCCGATAGTCACTCCGCATAATATTGTTGAAGATGATCCTACTGAAGCTCCTTTCTTTACAAAAGTCTCCACTACTTTCCAGTCGCTTTCAGTCTGCATTGTACCGTCTTCAGATGTTGATCTGGGGTATTTATCGTTTATAAAAGTAACATTGTGGCCAATGAAAACATTATCTTCAATATTTACGCCTTCGCAGATAAAAGTATGTGAAGAAATCTTACAGTTCTTTCCGATGAATGAATTTTTCTGAATTTCTACAAAAGTCCCGACTTTTGTATTATCGCCGATAGTGCAGCCGTAAAGATTTACAAAATCAAAGATCTTTACATCCTTGCCGAGTATTACATTTACAATATTCTTTTTATCCATCTGATTTATTTTGCTCCTCTTCCGAATATCATTACGGGAAAAGTTTTGAATATCAGCTGCAGATCGAGCCAGGGAGTCATGTTATTTATATAATAAAGATCGAGCACGACAGAATCCCTGAACGAAACCGTGCTTCTTCCGGAAACCTGCCAGACTCCTGTACAGCCGGGCATAACCGAATGACGGCGTTTGTGCCATTCGTCATAAGAATCATATTCATATTTCAGGCAGGGTCTCGGACCGACGAGACTCATATCGCCTTTAAGAACATTAAAAAGCTGAGGCAGTTCGTCCAGAGATGTCTTTCTGAGAAATCTTCCGACGGGAGTGATATTATTTTCGTTTATGATCTTGGTGGAATTGAGATCAGCGGTGCCTTTGTTTTTTATGAAGTCTATCATAAAGGACTCTCTTTCCTTGTCAGTATCACTGTTTACTTTCATTGAGCGGAATTTATAAAACTTGAACGGCTTGCCTTCTTTGCCGATTCTCATTTGGGTAAATAATACACTGCCGGGAGAAGTGAGCTTTATCAGGACGGCGATAATTATCATAACCGGGGAAAGAACTATCAGCCCTATTGCAGACAGAACATAATCGAAAATCCTTTTATAAAGATAGTTAAGATTTTTATTTACCTTAGGAGACAGATCAACGACAGGAATGCCGGAATATGTTTCGGTTACAATTTTTTCGGGGACAATGTTAAACAGTTCGGATGTAAGCTTAACGCTTTTTTCGAGTTCGTTGCATTTGTCAATAAGCGCCATTAGTTTCTCATAACTGATATTGTCAATTGCAATGATGATCTCATCAATATTGTAATTCTTTACTGTGGATCTGAGGTCATCAAGTTTTCCCAGGCATTTCATTTCTTTAAAAACAAAAGCTCCGGTTTCTACATTATCATCAAGAAATCCCGCAATCCTCATCCCGTAAAAATTTTCGAAGATAAGTTTTTCGGCAAGCAGTCTGCCTGATTTGCCTGCTCCGATAATAACCACATTACTGTTATGGAGTATCTTTGAGAAGTTCATGTAAAAAGGTTTAAGAATCAGCAAACGCACCGCCGATACGCCGATGAATCCTGTGGCAATAAAGCAGAGCATAAATATTCTTGAAGAAAGCAGAAGACTGAATTTAATGACAAAGGAAAAAATAATAAGAAGGATTGCTCCGTAAATAAATGATTTCAGAAGTGCTGTCAGCTGAGGTGCCCTTGTAAGAAATACGTTTATTTTGTAAAGGTAATTATTCTGAAAGATAAAAATGAACAAAGCGGAAAAAACAACAAAAGTAATAATAGCCGGCAGCTGGTTTTCGTCAAGTATGAGTTTTTTATTAAGAATGTCCAGAGCGATGTATTTAGCGGTGAAAAATGACAAAAGTATGACAGTAAAATCAAAGAAAGCGAAAATATATTTATACTTCGGATATTTCATCAACTGATTACATTATTTATACGGATTGATTCAGGATTTAAAAAACAATTTTATTTTGTCACAGATGTAACCTATCTGATCTTCATTAAGTTCAGGAAACATCGGCAGAGAAAGACAATTACCCGCTAAAGTTTCCGTAACGGGAAAATCACCTTTTTTATAACCAAGATGTCCGAAACATTTCTGCAAATGAAGCGGAACTGGATAATGAAGACCCGTAGATATTTCATTATCATTCAGAAATTTCTGAAGTTCTTCTCTTCTCCCGGTCTGGATAACATACAAATGATAAACGTGTTTTGCATAAGGCATCTGCGCCGGAAGTTTTATTTGTTCAACATCACTGAGCTGTTCATGATATTTTTCGGCAACTTTTCTCCTGCAGTCAGTCCAGTAATTAAGATGCTTAAGCTTGACTCCGAGAACTGCACCCTGAATTCCCTCCATTCTGTAATTATGCCCGTACAATTCATGGAAATATTTTTCTCTGCTTCCGTGATCCCTTATCATTCTTGCTTTAACAGCCAGCTCATCACTGCCGGTAGTTAAGGCACCGCCTTCTCCGAATGCCCCGAGATTTTTTCCGGGATAAAAACTGAAAGAACATATATCTGATAATCCTCCGGTTTTTTTTCCTTTGTATTCTGCAAGATGCGCCTGAGCGGCATCTTCAATTAAATGAAGATTATGTTTCTCCGTAATCTTACGGATCGCGTCCATATCAGCCGGCTGACCGTAAAGATGAACTGCAACAACTGCTTTAGTCCTGGCGGTAATTTTTTCCTCGATCTTATCAGGGTCAATATTGTAACTGTCTTTATGACAATCGGCAAATACGGGAACAGCTCCGCATAAAACGGCTCCCCAGGCAGTTGCAATGAATGTATTTGCCGGGATGATCATTTCGTCTCTGTTTTTTATGCCGAGAACCCATGAAGCCAGGTGATTTCCGTCAGTACCCGAACTTACTGCAACGCAATGTTTTACATTATGCGCAGCAGCAAAATCCGATTCGAAATTCATGACAGCTTTGCCAAGTACGAAAGCTGAACTGTCGATGACATTCTGTATTGCAGGGTCTATCTCATCCCTTATTGAATCATACTGCTTCTTTAAATCAATGAACGGTATTTTCATTGTTCTTTTTAAAAATTTCCTGAAAAAAATAAATCATAAAAAACGGTAAAGTGACAGCATATCTTTTAAACATTTTTCCCGGCTGCTGGACAAGCCTGAACAGCCATTCAAATCCGAGTTTCTGAAAAACAACCGGAGCTCTTTTTATTTCACCCAGATAAAAGCGAAATGCTGCACCGACTCCGATCATAACTCCCTTATCAAGTTTTCCGTGTATTTTTTTCATCCATACTTCCTGTTTCCCTCCTCCAAGACTTACCCATATCAGATCAGGATCAGCGTTGATTATTTTCCCCAGAATTTCATTATCCGTGTCTGAATTCCATATTCCAAACGGGGGACTGTAACTTCCAGCGATTTTCAGATCATATTCTGCAGAGATACTGCTGATCATTTTTTCAAGAATGATTTCAGTATCGCCAAGAAAAAAATGACTTATGCCTGTACCCGAAGTCCGCTCAAAAACCCGTATCATAAAATCCGGTCCTGCAACTCTTCCGACATCTTTAATACCCTTTAATCCCGCAAAAACAGAAAGAGGTCTTCCGTCAGGAAGGGACATAAAAGATTCATTGATCGCAGATTTGAGTGCCGGTGAATTACGGAATGCGGTTACTATGTTTCCTGCATCCGTAACACAGACATATTCAGAATGACTGAGCTTTAAAACTGACAATAACTCATCAACGGCACTGTCAAGATTGCAGCAGGAGATCTTAATATCTTTTATGTAAAAACTTTTCAAATATACTTTAATTGAGGGCTTTAGTAAATGCACTTATGATGTCGTCAGCATTCTTTTCTATAGTAAATTTCTTTTTAAATAATTCCCTGGCTTTTCTACCCATACTTATCCTTAAATCAATATCCGACAGTAATTTGAAAATTGCGTCCGCTATTTGTTCCGGATTTTTTCTGTCTACAAGAATTCCGGATTCACCGTCAATTATCATTTCAGGAATAGCTCCCGTATCTCTGCTTGAGATTACCGGACAGCTGAATTCCATTGCTTCCAGAATAACCATCGGACATCCTTCGTAAGGATACCAGGTCGGGAAAACCATAATGTCCGTCTCTTTCAGAAATTTTTCCCTTGCCTCGCCGGTAATGACTCCAGTGAATTCTATGAATTTAAAAAGATTATTTTCCTTTATAATCTGTTCGGCTCTGACTCTGGTTTTTATTTCATTCTTTATCCAGTTACCGGTAAACAAAAATTTCACATCCTGATTTTTTTTAGTCACAATGGCAGCTGCTTCAAGGACATCAAGCACACCTTTACTTTCAAACAGATTGCTGTAAAAACTTATTACAGCCGGCTGACCGGGAGTTTTAGCAAAATACTCCTCGCTGTGATTCCTGTCAGCTTCCAGACCGTTAGGAATAGCAACTATGTTTTTTACAAATCCGCTGAAATTGTATTTAAGCCGTTCACTGTAAACGATCGCAGTATTCACTTTGCCGAGTGAATATCTTATGAAAAATCTGACAACGGGATTTGACTCCGCATAAAAATATTTTCTGAAATAATCTCCTTCGTGAAGATGTATGATTATCTTTGCATCCGAGAAAATATGTGACAAAAGTATGAACAACCCGTCTCTGAAATAAGGCAAAAAGTTAGATGATACCGGAATGTAAATTATATCCGGTCTGACCTTCCTGATAAGCAGAATAAGTTTTACAAGATTTTTTAATGCAAGATATACATTTATAAAATCCAGTTTTGAAAGGTTGTCAAGACTTCTGTGATCCGAGATGTCCAGATGAAATAATTCAAATTCATTCCGCAGTCCTGAATTCAGAAGATTTCTGAAATATACATTCGAACCGTGAAACGGGGGAGGAATGCTTCCGATTAATATGGCTTTTTTCATTTAAAGGATTATTCGAACTGAATTAATTTTTTATTGCATAACTTATTGCATCGTTAAATCCTTCAAGCATTCTGTCTACCGAGCAGTCATTCACTGCAGTTTCAAAAGCATTCTGTTTAAGAGCAACCGATAATTCATGATCAGAAATAATTCTCAGCATAATATCCGTGATTTCTTTTACATTTCCGTCTTCTGCAAGAAACCCGTTCACGCCTTCTCTGATGTATCCGACACCTTCACCGTGATAATAAGAATTTTTTTTCTGAGATATAACCGGAGTTCCGAAACAAAAAGAATGAACAACTGATAATCCGAGTCTTCCGGGCATTACAAAAGCGTCGCTGATGTATATCCATTTTCCCGTTGTCTCTTCATCAAGTATTTCCCCGAGAAAAAAAATTCTTTCTGAATTAAGATCCCTGGACAGCTTTTTCAGATCTGAATATTCAGGACCATCACCTATTATGCTGAGCCTGCAGTCAGGATGGTTCTTCTCCAGGACACTGAAGGCTCTTATTAAAATATC
>JAFDZQ010000088.1:0-36811 GCA_018266895.1 Bacteroidota bacterium | reverse complement strand
TGCCTGTCAGTATCAAGTGTATTAGGTGCAACAAAAAAATGACTGTGGCTTCTTGAGTAAGTTTCAATTTCCTTCTTTCCTTTTTCCCAGTAGAAAATGACTGCATCCGCATTTTCGGAGAGCAGCAAGCGCAGCTTGTCTGTGAAGTTCTTCTCCGGATTAAATCCTTTCTCGGGATCATATCCGAAACTCCATAATATTAATTTGTATTTCAAAAAAAAACGGAGTAAGAACAATAAGTATATGTTAAGATTGCCGACATTAAAAACCGATATTACAATTGAAGGTCGGTGTCCGAATATTTTGCCGTAAATATCCGAAATGAAGATCTTACCTGAATTTCCGATGTAAAAATTTCTTCTGAAATTAAATCCGCTGTCAGACTGTATATCAGAATTTTTAAGCGGCTCATCTTTGTATGGCTGTCCGTAAACAATTTCAGCTGCAGGATATTTACTTATAAATTTTCTGAAAAATCCCGTTCTGTAATGCGGAAGAAGTCTCTGTAAAATCAGAATTTTTAAATTATTCATGTTCAAAGATTATTTATACCGTATGCCCTGGACCATAATTCGAGATTAATTACCCGCCAGAAAGGGAAGTCAGTATATTTTTCTTTATTTTCGAAAATATTTTTTATCTTCGAAGCATCCCAGATCGATTTACTCCTGAATGAATCCGAATTCAGCAGATCACGGATGAAATTTTCAGTGACCTTTTTATTCATCCAGTCATTGAACGGTGTCATAAATCCGATTTTCTTTTTGTTCGAAATTATAGAGTCGGGTAATTTGCTTTTATAAATTTCTCTGAGTATTTTTTTTGTAATTCCGTGATCGAATTTAGTCTCCGGCGGAAGCGAAAAAGCAAGCTCCATCAGTCTGTAATCAATGAAA
The DNA here is from genome assembly GCA_018266895.1 of Bacteroidota bacterium. Classification (GTDB taxonomy): domain Bacteria; phylum Bacteroidota; class Ignavibacteria; order Tepidaquicellales; family Tepidaquicellaceae; genus JAEUSI01. Next base: position 35,915 of record JAFDZQ010000088.1, on the reverse strand, counting down.
GGAGATCTCATCTCCACGGAACTCTGCATTGACGAATGATCTTCATAATTCAGTATCTGATTAAATCCGAGATACTGAATATTGTACTTGAGAAATCCGCTGAGATTCTCCGAAGATAATTTTCCGTATTCCGGATTTCGCAGGTAATTATTTTCTGATTGCCTGAATTCATCCGAAAGACAGTCATAGATCTTTTCCTGATATCTTGACCGAATTTTTGAGCTCAATTTTCTGGAAACGGCTGATTTAATTATCTGTTTAAAAATATATTTATAAGAAAGCCCCATGTTCCGGGAAATCGAAAAAATCTGTGAAGGAAGTTCAAAAGGTTTTGAAAACAACAGATCAAGTATAAAATAACCGATTATGTATTTACCGTAACCGCACCAAGCTTCGTCAGCGCCCTGACCGTTAAGAACTACTTTTACATTATTTCTCTTCATTTCTTTCATAAGTGAATAATGAGCAAAGCTTGACGTGCTGAAAACCGGTTCTCCCATACCGTAAACAAAATTGTTAATTGATCCGATAAGAGTGTCCTGATCGGGGCTCATTAACACTGAATTAATATGACGGCAGGTCTTCAGGAATTCCTTCACCTGTACGGATTCATCATCTATGAAACCGGGAAACACGGCGCTGAATGCGGTTACATTTTTTTCTTTCAGTTCATGGCTGTCGATTTGTTCGTCCGTGATTTTGGTTATGATGCCTGAATCAAGTCCTCCGCTCAGAAGTATGGAAACCGGCACATCACTTCTGAATCGGATTTTTACGGCGTCTTTGATAAGATTATCAGTTTCTTCATAAAGCTCATTAATGTTATCTGCTGACCGGCGCTTTGAGATATTAAGATCCCAGTATCTTTCGAATTTCGGCACGTCATCTTTGATTATCAGATTATGAGCAGGCTCTAATTCGTTAATTCCGCTGAAAAATGTTTCGCCGTTACCGGTCTTGTAACCATAGGCAAGATAATCGAAGACCTTTCCGCGATTTGCGTTTCTGACATCTTTTATCTTAAGTATTGACTTTATTTCACTTGAAAAGACAAGATACTCTTTATCAATGTAATAGTAAAAAGGTTTCACTCCGAACCTGTCTCTTGAAGCAAAAAATATATTTTTTCTGAAATCATAAACGGCAAATGCCCACATACCGTTGAACCTGTTAACACAATCGAATCCGAATTCTTCATATGAATGAATGATTACTTCTGTGTCGCTTTGTGTTCTGAATTTATGACCTCTTGAAGTAAGTTCAGAGATCAGTTCAATGTAATTATAAATTTCACCGTTGAAAACAATAACAACAGACCTGTCATCGTTAAACATCGGCTGAGAAGCATTCTCCGAAAGATCAATTATGCTCAGTCTTTTATGCCCGAAGCTGACTGGATAGCTGCAAAAAATTCCTTCGCCGTCAGGTCCGCGGTGAGCAATTTCCTTATTCATGACTGACATTTTACTTTCGAAAAATGAAGCATCTTCATTTTTGAAAGAATTGTTAAAGCATAATATTCCGTTGATTCCGCACATAATTATTTGGAGATATTGCTTTTGGAAAGATTTAAAATATAATCGTAAGTCGACCGGGCATTCTTTTCCCAGGAGAAATATTCAGTTACAATTTCCTTTCCGCATTCAGACATAAACTTCATCTTCTCCCTGTCTTTTGCAAGTCCAATTACGGAATCAGATAAAGACACCGGTGAACCGGGTTCAGCCAGTATCACAGGATACCCGAGTTTAAGAAGTTCTTCACCTCCTCCGTTTCCTTTGCAGGTTATTACAGGAAGACCTCTTGCAAGCGCTTCTATGAAAACCACTCCGAATGCTTCCGGAAAACTCGGAAGCACAAAGATATCCGAAGCATCAAGTATTTTTCTGACTTCGTCCTGTGATACAGGACCCGCAAACGAAACTATTTTTTCAAGAGACAATGATTCTGAAAGTCTTTCATAATGCTGCTTTAATACTCCGTCACCTCCTATCAATAATTGAGAATTCAGATTGCTGCTTATTGATTTCATTGCATTTAACAGCACATCAATATTCTTCCTCGGTTCTGAAAGGTGGCTGATGCAGACAAGTTTCAGTTCTGAAAAGTTAAATTCTTTTGCTTTATCAATAACAGGAAATTTCTGTCCGAGATAAATTATTTTAATTTCAGGCAAAACTAATTTTTCATTTTCAAGATCCGATTTATTCACTGTGCTGTGGACAACAATCCCGTCCGCGTTTTCGAATTGTTTTAAAATTATCTTATGATCTTCCGGATAGAGTTTTTTGAGAGTCGGAATATCTTCATGATGGTCAATTATTAAGGGTATATCAAGTTCTTCAGAAAGACCCGAAGCAACTTCAGCCCACGGCCTGATCCAGTTGCAGTAAATTATGTCCGGCTTTTCATTAAGCAGTTTCTTTTTAATACTGCTGTAAAAAAAATATTTCGTAATTTTCCTGTTAACGGAATCAAAATAAGGTCTCGGCAGTGAAAAGAAAGGCAAGTAAATCACTCTGAGATTTTTTTCTTCAAAATCCTGAGTGGATATTAAGCCGGATATCCATTTAATGAAATTTAAAGCAAGCTTTGCGGGATTGAAAGAAAAGAGTTCTCTCGGAGGTACAAATCTTAATGGCACTAAAGTGATTACGCTGCAATAAGCTGACAATGCTCTCACATGCTGAAGAATGAAATCGCCCCAGACCGGCTTGAATTTATTGGGAAAACATTCCGAAATCTCCACTACTTTCAGCATATAATCATCAGCTATTTATTTTTTACTGCAATTAAAAAATATCCCATCGAAGAATAGATTTCATTTACGGAAGGAAATTCATTCCGCTTTAGTTTTTTTCTGAAAAATGAAATGCAGGTTTTGTAAAAAATTAATTCAGGCAGGGAAGTAAAAGCACTGATAAATTTATTTTCATTAATTTTCCTGAATCCTGCTTTTTTCAGAACATAAATAAATATTTTTACTGAGGAATAATAAAATATGAAGAACCAGGAAGAAAAAGTCGCTCCCATGGAAAAAGCAGACTTAACCTCGAATCCGTTTTTTTCAAGAATATCCCTTATTCCGTAATAGGTGTATCTTCTGTAATCATGCGGGGCTTCATGCATTACATAAGTGAAAGGAACTGATATAAGAAGAGAGCCGCCCGGCTTAAGAACTTTATAAATATTACTGACGACTTTTCTGTCATCCGCAGTATGTTCAAGGACTTCAGTGCATAAGACAGTATCAAATGAACCGCTGCTAAAATGACTGTCCATATCCTCGGCATAACATAAAACTTCAACAGCCGCTTTTCTGTGAAGTGAAAAAGGAACGTCACAGCCGACTGATTCACCAGAGATCTCATTATATATTACAGAGTAGGGTTTGTTACCGCATCCAAGGTCAAGAAGTTTACCGGAGAATAAATTTTTAAAATGCTGAATGCATTCAAGAAGCAGCCCGTTCTTGTAATAACTTTCTGATGATAAATATTTCAGATAGTATCTTCCGTTTTTCTTTTTGAATGACGAAGTATCCAAGGCAAATTAAATTTGTTCTAAAATTCCCCTGACAAGAATCTCAAGAGTATATTTTTTTCTCACCGTTTCAGCAGATCTTTGAATGTGATCCTTCATTTCACTTTTATTTCCGAGATAGTACAGGACTTTTTTCTTTAATTCGCTTTTTGATCTGAAACATACGACTTCATTACCGGGGAATAACTGATCGATATCTTTTTTGTATTCAGCAATAACAAATATACCGGATGAAATGCAGTCAAACACTCTGGTTGATACACCGTTTACAACACCTGAATTGACAGTGACAGGATAAATTTCCGAGCAGCAGCATGCAGCATTTACTTCCTTTGAAGAAAGAGGTTCGTTTATAAAATGCTTTTTAAGATCAGGAAAAAACGGAAAGAGATCCTCCCACTGTCTGTCACCGAAAATTTTTAAATTCATTCCTGAAAGTTCGTTTAATAAAGCAGCTCTCTTTATGCCCCAGGAATTCAGATAATATCCTGTTCCGATGAATATAATCTCGGATCCGTATTTTTTTTTCTGTTCATCCGAAGTTTCCACGGGATGGAAAATTTCCGGATTCGTCCCGATCGGGGAAAAAATAATGTTTTTAAGATCAAGCATTTTCAGACCTTCAATCCAGCCGGTATCCGGAACTATCACACTGTCTGCTTTCATAACTGTCAGGAGAAAAGTTTTTTTGGAATTAAAAAGATAATTCGGATCATCTCCGAGAAATATGACTATTTTAGTCCCGTTTTTTTTAAAATAATCCAGCGTTGCCGGCAGCACTCTGCAGTCATTATAAATGAATATGCAGTTTGGTTTTTCGGTTTTGTAAAGTTTAATCAACTGATCATTTATCAAACTGCTGTAGTTATTCTGGACAAAGTTATCAATTTTTCTGGGAAAACGGTGTGAATAACCGCTAAATTTTTTCCGGTATGCAGGATACAGTAAATGAATGTTAATGTAATTTACATTTCTCCCGATTTTTTTCAATGTATCTGCAAAATACAGTTCATGCGGACCCAGATTCTGTTCTCCCAGAACCCAGTTCAGATCACATGTCGTTATATTATGAGACATTATCCCCGGTTTCCTGTTTAGCAAGATTAATAAATATATTTCCAAAAGCAAATAGCAATGCTCCTGTTGCATTGAAGTAAAACATGTCAATACTGAATATGCTCATTATTGTTATCATCAGCATAAGCGAACAAAGCGTGGCAAAAAGAATGTAATCGCTTTTAAAAAATGGTTTTACATTGTCAAAAAACTGCTTATTGAAAATGACTAAGAGCAATATTCCACCCGCACCGAAAATCGTTATGAGATTAGGAAATCCAAGGTCATTTGTGATGAGACTCCTTGCAATTGTAGAGAATCCCGCCCCGAATACAGGATATTCCCACCAGACGCTTATCATCTGAAGCAGAATATACTCTCTTCCGAGAAAAGAAGAATCCGTCTTATCGGCAAGATCATTAATTGAGTTTACTCTGAGAAGGAATATGTCGAATATCTGATTGAAGGTAGTGGAAGTAAACAGCAGTATAATTCCGACTAATGCAAATGAACTAAGAAAAGTAAACAGCTTTAACCTGATATTTGAGCCTTCGGTTTTTTTGAATAAAAGAAAAAGGGAGATTATCAAAAGAAAGAATGCAAAGCCGATGATCCATATCCTGCTGAGAGCAATCATAATTGAAAGAAGGTACAGACCAAGCAGCAGAAGTCCGTAATTTCTTTTATCGGTAAAATAATAATAGCATCCGAAAAAAAGATTGAACGGAAGCAGATAACCTATTCTTGACCAGATGTATCCGGTTTTTATTCCTCCGAATTCAACGGCAAAAGGATCTTCACCGAAAAACATGCTGTATTTTTCAAATAATCTTACTGGAATCCTTTTTTGAGTGACATATTCAGCAACCTGAATGGAAATGAAAATGAAAATCATAAATGTTATTGTCTTTTCCAGAAAGTTAAATATTTTCATGTCTGTTACCGTAACGACAAGGTAAGGGAGAAAGAGAAAATTTCCGAATGGTCTTATCACGCTGATCATATCTTTTATTGAAAAAGAAGAAATCAAAAAAGGAACAATGATGGAAATGATAAATAAAATTATAAAAAACAGGAATGATATCTGATAATTAAGCAGATGAAAATTTTCCTTTTTCAGAAAGATTGATATGATCATTGCAATCCAGAACAGATCCATAAAATAAATTGTACCTATACCCCCGAAATCACCTATCTCAAGATTTGGATTTACATAGATAAATTCTCCAAAATTTGTAATTACCATTAAACACGCGATAATCCCGGATCTGTAATCATAGAGGATCAGAACAAGAGCTATGATGATAATTATGTAAGCAAGAAACATCATTGCAGTTTAATTTGATTCCGGTAATTTCCTGTACTCATCAAATGTAATACTGAGTAGTACATTATCCCAGTATTTCCCTTTCCTGAACAATGATTCAGGGATCTTTCCTGAAATTTTATATCCGGCTTTCTGAGCCGCGATGAGACTTGTCTCGTTATAAGCTCCTACTTTTGCATAGATCGTATGAACATTCAGATTTTCAAATATATACTTGAAAATCATTCTGAATGACTTCATTCCGAAACCCTGACCTCTGAAGTTTTTAAAAATATCCATTCCCATTTCAGTACATCTGTTTGTATCGTCAAGGTCCTGAAGTTTCCATACTCCGATCACATTTTCCGGATTCTCGTGAAAAATGCAAAACACGGTATTGTTTCTGCTTTTGGAAATGCTTTCCCACCATTGCAACTGCTGAAGTTCGGTAATGATCCTCGGGTCGCGAAGCATCAGGAGTACGGATTCATCATTATGCTCCTTCCTGATGATCTCGATATCCTGCTTTTCCACCGACCTGAATCCGATGTTTTCAAATCTTATCATAATAAAAGAAGTTGTTAACGGTTAATTTGAATTTAAAATATAGAAATATTAAAAAGCAATAAAGTTATAAAATAGACTTACGCTCAGTCAAAAATAATTCTATGATCAGGTGTTAATCGTATCAGCTTTATAAATACTTTCAGGATATAAGACTGATTTATTTTGTTAAAAGATATTTTAACTCTTTAAAAGCTGTTAAGAATGAAAACAGAGAGGATAATCTGAAATTTTCCTGTACTGAGATTTTTTTCAGAAAAAACAGATTAACTAAGATCGTGCATGCTGCTACGATTGGCAGAATCAATCCGGCGCCTGAAATTCCGTAATTTCTTATTAATAAAAGGGAAAGAATCACTGAAATAAGAGATGAAGATACTGAGGTGATGAGAATGTAATTGTATTTATTAAAAGCAAGCGTCACAAGACTCATGAACATTACCAGTGGCCATAACAGGATCGTCAGCGAAAAATTTTTAAGTATCTGTACAGAATCGTAAAATTTTTCACCGAACATTAATGAAATTATTTTATCCGAAAAGAAAAAAGTGAAAAGAGACAGAGCTGTTCCTATAAAAAGATAAACATAAAATATAATACTGATCTTGTTGAAGTTACTTCCTACCGTCTTTTTTACATTCTTCAGAAGCATAGGCATTACTGAATAGCTGACTCCCTGAACTACTGTCAGCAGTATCAGATAGATCTTAAACGAAGCATTATAAAGCCCCACGGATTCTTCATTCAGGAAAAATCCTGCGCATAAAATTATGAATGAAACTGTGATTGCTTCGGCTTTTGAAGCAATGCCGAGTTTGTACGCATCCTTAAGGGTTTTGAAATTCCTGCTGATGTTAAGATTAAGTTCGATTCTATTTTTTTTGATATAAGGAAGAAATAAAAATGCTGCCGTGACAAAAGCCTGCAAAACCGAAATAATTATTAATGTGAATACTGACTGATAATTCACAAATACCGAAAAGATGAGAGCTGCATAAACAATCTGACCTGCAAGCTCGGAAATGGAATTATAATAAAGCTTATTGCCGGCCAGGTAATAATACCTGATAGAAAAAATCTGCGAAATGAATATTGAAGAAAAAATCAGAAGAAGGGTATATTTGCCGGTATCGAGAAAAAAATATGCAACAATAATTAAAATTATATATGAAAATATGGCAGTAAGCAGCTGGAGGGAAATTATTTTTCCTATTACAGTACTGCTGTCTGTTTTTTCACAAAGCTTATTCGTGCCGTAACTCAGATATCCGAAATCAATAAAAAAACCGAAGTAGGATAAGATCACAAAAAGATAAGTAAACTGCCCGTACCCGTCAGGACCTAAAGCTCTTGTGATTAATGGCAGAGTAATGAATCCTATTAACTTCGAAACTGAATCAACACCTAATTTTGAAATGAAGTTAATTACTAATTTCAAATTCCTTTAATAATTTTCTGACGCCATATGCCTGCTTCCATCAGACTGTCGTGATCCCCGATGTCAAACCAGTAGCCCTTGTGAAAAACGACTTCCTTGTCTGCAGATTCAAACATATTTCTGCCTGAAATGTTTACCGGACTGTTCTCGATTATGAACGGAGCTATGACCCCGTATTTTGACGGAGGATCCGGATTTTTATAATGATACTTGCCGGTCTCAATGTCAAAACAACCCATTTGCGAAAGCTTGTCTCTGTTTCCGATATCTTTTACTGAAAACAGAAATTCCGAATTTTTCTTCTCAAATATTTTAATGAGATTGTCAATCTTCACTTCGCAGATATTATCGGACGGAACAAGAACACCGTGACTTTTAGTCCGGAGATATTTTTTCACAAAATCCCATCCCGAAAACATATCATTAACCCTTGAATCAGACTGAACTATTGTCCTGTGCCCGAGCTGTCTCAGTTTTGAGTCATTGTCTTCATTTGTAAGAATGATTATCTCTTCTATCTTTTTTGAATTTTCCAGAAGTTCAAGTCCGAATCTGAATACCGGCACATCATAAACCGGTACGAACGATTTGGAAATGTAATTTGTGATCTCACCTAACCGTGCGCCTCTGCCTCCGCAGAACAGAACACCTAAAAATTTTTCCATAATACTTCCGTCCCTTTCTGACTGAATTTAACATCTAATGCTATAAAATTCGGATAAAGTTCATATTTGATCTTTTCCCTTAATCCCGGGTCACCTGCAAATGCCAGCAGAAAGCCGCCGCCGCCGGCACCAAGTACCTTCCCGCCTATCACTCCCTTTTTCCGAAGAGTTTCATAAAGCTGATCTATGAAAATATTTGTCGCATGCCCGTTTGAGGATTTTTTCAGTTTCCAGCTTTCGTTCAGCAGTTTGCCGACATCATTTACCCTGAAGTTTCCTGATTCCAGGAGACTGAGAAGTTCATAAGAAAGTTCGCGTAATTTCTTAAAATACACCGATTTCTCTGCGCTGACTGAATTTGTCTCTAAATTAGTCTGTATAATTTTATTTTCCCTTGCCATATTTGTGAATACAAGGAACATTCTGTCTTCAATAGCTTTTAAATTATTTTCGGAGATTTTAACTTTCCTTACAATTACTTTTTCCTTTTTAAAAGTGATCGAATTAAATCCTCCGAAAACAGTCGCATACTGATCCTGTTTTCCGCCGATTGTTCCGGCATCAGCTTCAAGTTTGTAAGTTAATTCCGAATGCTCCGTTTTGTTTCTTATCTTTTTGTCTCTCAGATTGCTGCAACCAAGTATGAGCGAACTCATCATCGCCGATGACGCTCCGAGTCCGCTGCCGGTAGTCATTACATCGGATGTAAGTATCACCTCTGCTCCCTTAAATATTCCGTAATGCTCAAGAGCAGTCTGAGCATAAGGATGTCTGATCCTGCTTGTTATTGACTGGGTCTCAATCTCTGCATGATGAACTCTCACATTCGAATCAAACATATCCTTGATCGAAACATAATTATAAAGATCAATTGTAGAGGAAACTACATGTCCGGTTTCTCCGCTGCCGTAAAAAGCTTCAATGTCGGTTCCGCCTCCTGCAAAACTTATCCTCAGAGGTGATCTTAAATAGATATGTCTTTTATTATAAAGCATTAAATTTTTCCTTCAAGAAGATACTGAATGTATTTTACAGTGCCTTCTTCGACACTGATCTCAGGTTCAAATCCGAGTTGTGTTTTTATTTTTTCAATTGAAGAACATCTCCTCCGGACGAGATGAGGATCCGAATCCACGTGTTTCACTTTAGCTTTCTTTCCGAGCAGCTTTTCTATGAGCAGGAGAATCTGTTTTAAACTTGTTTCAATGCCCGTCCCGACATTATAAAATTCATTTTTGATTTTATCGTTAAACATTGCAAGGACATTCGCTCTTGCGGCATCCGAAGAGTGCACCAGATCAAGAGTCTGTTCGCCGTCACCGTACATGATGATTTCCTTTCCTTCGTAAATGGCATGAATCCATTTCTGAAATACCTGTGTGTAAAAAGCCCCGAGTCCCTGCCTCTCGCTGTAAATGTTGAAATATCTGAATCCGACATAAGGCACATTATGAGAATATGCCCAGGACTGCATCAGTGCTTCTTTGGCTATCTTTGTTGCTCCGTACAAAGTATGATTGTCAAACGGATGGTCTTCAGTGACCGGAACGAATCTGGGATTTCCGTAAACTGATGCCGATGAGCCGTAAGTCAGTTTCTTTACTCCGTAAAGGCGGCAAGCTTCAATGATATTGAATGTTCCCTTTATATTTGTTTCTATAGCTTTTTCCGGAAATTTATCTGAATCCATTATCATAAGAGACGCCTGATGGGAAACATATTCAGGTTTATGTTTGTCAAAAACATATTTTACCATTTCAAGGCTGCCGATATCAATGGTCTCGAGTTCAATCCTGTTATTGGAAAGATGATCCGAAATATTCCTGAACTTTCCGTTATAAAAATTATCAACAACAACAACATTGTGACCGAGCCCGACACACTGATCTGTTATAAATGAACCGATATTCCCTGCTCCGCCCGTGATTAATATTTTTGACAAACTTTATAGTTGAAGTTTTATACCAAAATTGTTTTATGCGCAAGTCTGTTTTCATATATATAACTCATTGAATCAGCTACATACTTAAGATCCTCTTTTGAATACTTAGTACATAAAGGAATAGTAAGTATTCTGTCTTTCAAAAAGTCTGCATTCGGTAGCACTGCATCCGGATATTTTTCCCTGTAATACAGATTAAGGTGCACGGGATAAAAATGAAGGTTCGTTCCGATATTAAGCTTTCTCATTTCCGTCATGAATTTATCCCTGTCAACATCTTCATCTTTAATTTTTATTACATAAACATGATTGCCGTACTTTCCCTTTTCTGTTTTAAAAACCGGTCTGTCGATCCAGTCTGTGTCTGCAAGGATCTCATTGTAATATTCAACCAGAAAATTTCTTTTGCTGAGTAGATCATCTTTCCTCTTAAGCTGCGCTATGCCGAGTCCCGCCTGCATATCAGTGAGATTGAATTTATATCCCGGTACAATGCACTGAACATGGGGACTGGCGCTTTCCGAAGAATATCTCTTCCATGAATCCTTCGGAAGTCCGTGATAAGACCATATCCTGCAGAGCTCTGCAAGATCATCGTCATTTGTCGTGATCATACCGCCGTCGCCTGTGGTTAAGTTCTTTGTCGCATAAAAACTGAATGCGGACATTATTCCGAACTGTCCGATCATTTTATTGTCATAAGAGGAAAAAACAGCATGAGCTGCATCATAAATTACCGGTATGCCGTGCTTTGAGGAAATCTGATCAAACTTATCAATGTCTGCGGGAAGTCCTGAATGATGAACCGGAATGATCGCTTTGATTTTTTTACCGAACTTCCTGATGTATGATTCCGCTTCTTCCGGAATTATGTTAAGTGTATCCCGACTGACATCACAGAAAAGGGGAGTAGCATCAAGCTGCTCGACTATGTTTGCGGTTGACTGCCAGGTTATTGTAGGAACGATCACATAATCTCCTTTACCTATGCCGAGAACCTTTGCCGCTATGAACAAAGCCGTAGTGCAGGAACTCATTGCAATTGCATGCTTTACCTTATGATATTCCGCAAATTGTCTTTCAAACTCTCTCACTTTCGGACCGACGCTTATCCAGCCCGAATCAAGCGCTTCCATGACTTCTCTGCGTTCGGTTTCGGAAATATCCGGAACTGCAAGCGATAAAAAATCTTTTCTGATCTTCATAAATTTATAAAGCATCCAGAATAAAGCCGGAATATAAAATTTGATTAAATAATGACTGCTAAAGAAGTTAAATTAACATAACTGATAAAGTCTTTATACTGTTACAGATACTTTACAGAAATATCTTTCTTTGACTGAATTGGATTTTTAACCGGCCAGAAAATATTGATTTTCGGATCATCCCATCTGACACCCTTCTCATTTTCAGGATCATAATACTCCGACATTTTATAATGAAAAATGCATTCATTACTTAAAACAAGATGCCCGTTCCCGAATCCGGGAGGTACAAGCACCTGATGACGGTTATCGGATGTTAGTATAAAAGACTGCCATTTTAAGTATTGCCTTGATTCTTTCTTCATATTGACAACGACAAAATAAATTTTACCGTACATGCAGTGAATAAGCTTCCAGGTCTTATCATCATAATGAATCCCCCGCAGAACATTTTTAGATGAAGTGGATATGTCATCTCTGACAAAATTTATTTTTAAGTCATTCTTTTCGTAATCCTGCTTATTATAAGTCTCTACATAAAGCCCCCTGTGATCCTCGAATATTGATGGCTTTATTATCCGTACTTCATCAAGCTCAGTATTTTCCACAGTGATTCCCATGAAATATCAGTAACCTTTTTTCTGAACCATTTCACAGTCAGCTTTGACCATGATCTTTACAAGCTCTTCAAATGTAACCTTAGGTACCCAGCCGAGTTTTTCTTTTGCTTTTGCCGGATCTCCAATCAGAAGATCGACTTCTGTAGGTCTGAAATAATTTTTGTCAATTTCCAGTAATACTTTTCCGGTTTTACTGTCCATTCCTTTTTCGTTTTCATTCTTTCCGCTCCATTCTATATTCATTCCGATTTCCCTGAAAGAAAGTTCGATGAATTCTCTTACCGTATGAGTTTCTCCGGTCGCCAGAACGAAATCTTCCGCAGTATCATGCTGAAGCATTCTCCACATTCCCTCGCAGTATTCGGGAGCATAACCCCAGTCCCGCTTGGCGTCAATGTTTCCCATTGATATCTTGTCCTGCAAACCGTTCTTTATTCTTGCAACAGCTCTTGTGATCTTTCTCGTTACAAAAGTTTCTCCTCTTCTCGGAGATTCATGATTGAACAGAATTCCGTTGCAGGCGAATATGTCATAAGCTTCCCTGTAATTCACTACAATCCAGTATCCGTAAATTTTAGCAACACCGTAAGGACTTCTCGGATAAAAAGGAGTAGTCTCTGTCTGCGGAACTTCCTGAACCTTTCCGTACAGTTCGCTTGTGGAGGCCTGATAAAATTTCACCTTCCTTAATCCGGTTTCCCTTATTGCGTCAAGAAATCTGAGCGTTCCGAGCGCGTCAACCTGCGCAGTGTAATCCGGAACTTCAAATGAAACTTTTACGTGACTCTGGGCGGCAAGATTATAAATCTCATCCGGCTCGATCTTTTCCAAAAGTCTGTTAAGACTGCTTGTATCAACGAGATCGCCAAAATGCAGAAACAGTTTTCTGTTGATAAGCTTGCTGTCAGAATATAAGTGATCTATTCTTTTTGTGTTAAAGGAACTGCTTCTTCTTATTATTCCGTGAACTTCATATCCTTTTTCAAGAAGTAATTCGGTTAAATAACTTCCGTCCTGTCCTGTAATTCCTGAGATTAATGCTTTTTTCATTAAATGATTTAAATTCTATAAAATTAATAATATTATTTATTGATAAATTCTTTTATACTCTTTACAGTAAACTCAATCTGCTCTTCTGAAAGCTCCGGATAAATAGGCAATGCAACGGAATCCGCCGCACACCATTCCGAAACCGGAAACTGTCCCTTCTTATATCCAAGATAGCTGAAGCATTCCTGCATATGGAACGGAACGGGATAATAGATTTCAGTGCCTATTTCATTTTCGGTAAGATGTTTTCTCAACGCATCCCTGTCCTGAACCCTTATTACATACTGATTGTAAATATGATAATACTTCAGATCTTGATTTTTATAAACTGCTTTCGGCAAAAGAACTTTATTGCCTTCGTCATATTTAAGTTTCCCTTCTTCCTCAGACAGTCCTGAATTTTTAAAAAACTTCGTGTAAAGCTCTGCATTTTCCTGTCTTCTTTTTGTCCAGGAATCAAGATGCGGAAGTTTAACATTGAGAACCGCCGCCTGAATTGCATCCAGTCTGAAATTTCCTCCGATGATCTTGTGGTAATACTTCGGTTTTCCTCCGTGAACTCTGAGTATCTTTAATCTTTCAGCCAGAGTTTCATCATTAGTTGTTACAAGTCCTCCGTCACCGAAACATCCGAGATTTTTGCTCGGGTAAAATGAAAAGCATCCTATATGTCCGATGGTTCCGGCTTTTCTGCCGTCGCCGTATTGTGTACCTATAGACTGCGCCGCATCTTCTATGACTTTCAGATTATTTTCGCCGGCAATTTCCATGATCGGCTTCATGTCACAGCTCTGTCCGTATAAATGAACGGGAATAATTGCTTTTGTTTTTTTTGTGATCAGCTTTTTTATGTCTGCGGGATTTATGTTGAATGTAACAGGATCCGAATCTATGAATACAGGTTTGGCATTCATTCTGCTCACCACACCGGCTGTTGCAAAAAATGAATAAGTCGGAATTATTACTTCATCATCCGGCTTTATGTCTATTGCCATTAATGCGATCAGCAGTGCATCAGTCCCGGAAGAAACACCTGTTGCGTATTTGCTGTCCAGATAACCGCAAAGACTTTTCTCAAGCTTTTCCACTTCCGGTCCGAGAATACAGCCCTGGGATTCGGCAACTCCGATAAGCGCTTCATCAATTTCCTTTTTTATTGTCTTATACTGTGCTTTTAAATCTAATAATGGGACTTTCATAATGAACTGTTTATTCTTAAAATTTAAAAAATAATTTTATTTCTTACCCTTGATTTCTTTCCTTCCGATGCTTCTGTAATAATATCCGAGATCTTCCATCAGCTTCAGATCATATAAATTCCTTCCGTCAAATATCACTTTCTCTTTCAGGAGTTTCTCCATTTTATTAAAATCAGGAGTTCTGAATAAAGACCATTCTGTTGCAATGACAAGAGCGTCTGCATCTTTCAGCGCTTCGTAATGATCTTTAACAAATTCGATTTTATCCCCTAATATTTTCCTGACATTCTCCATTGCTTCAGGGTCGAAGGCTGAAATTGAAACCCCTTCTTCGAGCAGCATTTTGATTATATAAAGTGAAGGAGCTTCTCGGATATCATCGGTATCGGGTTTAAACGCCAGTCCCCATATTGCAATCTTTTTTCCCTTCAGATTATTTTTGAAATAATCCTTTATCTTGCCGACTATAATAGTTTTCTGTGTCTCATTTACATTCATCACCGAATCAAGAATTTTAAAATCATAACCGTATTCCCTGGCAGATTTATGAAGTGCGCTGACATCTTTCGGAAAACAACTGCCGCCGTATCCGATTCCCGGAAACAAAAATCTTTTCCCGATTCTTGAATCGCTTCCCATTCCTATTCTTACCAGATCAACATTTGCTCCTATTATGTCGCAGATGTTAGCGATCTCATTCATGAAAGTGATTCTTGTGGCGAGATAAGAATTTGATGCGTACTTTGTCAGTTCAGACGAACGCTCATCCATGAAAATGATCGGATTGCCCTGTCTCACGAAAGGCGAGAACAATTCTCCCATCCTTCTTCTTGCTTTTTCTGATTTCGTTCCTATCACTATCCTGTCAGGTTTCATGAAATCATCGACTGCAAGTCCTTCTCTCAGAAACTCAGGATTTGAAACTACGTCAAACTCTGCTTTTGTGTTTTTAGAAACTGCCGCAATTACTTTTTCAGCTGTACCAACCGGCACAGTACTCTTGTTTACAATAATTTTGTATTCCGTAATTATCTTCCCGAGTTCGTCTGCTACGCCTAAAATGTATGACAGATCAGCCGATCCGTCTTCTCCCGGAGGCGTCGGCAGTGCAAGGAAAATAATATCCGATCTGACAGTTGCTTCTTTCAGGTCAGTGGTAAATTTCAGTCTTCCGGCTTTTACATTTCTTTCAAATAATGTATCAAGATCCGGTTCATAAATCGGCATTATGTTGTTATTCAGTTTTTTTACTTTTTCATTGTCAATGTCGACGCAGATGACATCATTGCCTGTCTCTGCAAGACATGTACCTGTAACCAATCCGACATAACCGGTTCCTACAATTGCAACTTTCATTGTTTGAATATTCCTTTCAGTATTAATAAAATTTTTTATCAGTTGATTTCTTTTACCAGACCATTTTCAAGTTTATATTTTTTTGATGATTTTTCGCAGAAAGCAATACCTTCCTTGTCAAACTCCAGCCGTTTTCCGGCTTCGCTGACCCATCCGATGATCTTACCCGGATTTCCGACAACGAGCGCATAGTCGGGAACATCTTTCGTTACTACAGTCCCCGCTCCGATCAGGCAGTGTTTACCGAGAGTCGTACCGCATACTATTGTAGCATTAGCTCCGATAGAAGCTCCTTCTTTTACAAGTGTCTTTGTGTAAAATTCAGACCCTCTCTGCGGATACTTGCACTTCGGCAAAAGTATATTTGTAAACACCATTGACGGTCCGCAAAATACATAATCTTCAAGCGTAACTCCTTCATAGATGGAAACATTATTCTGTATCTTGCAGAAATTTCCGATGGTTACATTATTTGCAACGTTCACATTCTGTCCGAGTGTGCAGTTCCTGCCGATTTTAACTCCGGGCTGTATGTGTGAAAAATGCCAGACTGAACTTCCTGATCCTATTTCAACGTTGTCATCAACAACAGCTGTCGCGTGTATTTTATAATCTGCCATAATATTTTTATTTTATGTCTTTTAATAATTCTTTTTGGGCTCTTTCAAGTGTTTCAAGAACTTCTATTGCATTCCTGCCGTCTGAGCGCGGTGTTACCCTGTTTTCAATGCATTCTATAAAATGCTTTTGTTCTTCTTCCAGAGGAGAGGAAGAATCAAATTCAGTATTTTCAAAATCAAAATCCCTTTTAACAGGATGACCATCCACAATGTCAAAACCCTTCGGATAAAACTTAAGCTTGTTTTCTTTCAGTGTGTCTTCAAACATCATCATGGATTTATCGCCTATCACTACAAGTCTCTGCTCTTTAAAAGGATGAAGCCAGCTGACATAAATGTGAGCATGAATATTGTTCCTGAATTTTAAAACCGTCAGAGTGGTATCCTGAATATTTTTTTGCAGAAAAACAGCTCCCGTGGCAGATACTTCAGACGGAATATCGCCTGTGAAATACTGAATCACTGAAATATCATGAGGTGCAAAGCTCCATAATATATTTTCCTCTGTTCTTACCGTCCCGAGATTAAGACGGTTGCTGTAAATATACTGAAGTCTGCCGAGTCTTCCGTTGTCAATAAATTCTTTAATCTTTAAAATTGCAGGATGATACAGCAGCAAATGCCCGACCATAAGTACAAGACCTTTTTTAACGGCAAGGTCATTCAGAATTTTTGCTTCTTTGGAATTGAGCGTTATCGGTTTTTCAGTAAGGACATTCTTTCCGGCTTCAAGCAGTTTTCTTGTTATCTCAAAATGTGTCTCTGCTGGCGTAGCCACTATGACAGCGCCGGTGCTTTCATCACTGATTATATCATTGATGTCTTCAGTAAAAATGATCTCTGAGGAAACTTCTTTTACTTTTTTTTCGCTCTGAGAAGAATTATCGCTGCAGTATTTCAGCCGTTTCCCGTAAAGTTTAAAAGCTGTGCGAACATGATTCATTCCCCATTTTCCGCATCCGACAACAGCAATATTAAATCCGGTCATTTATCAGTGGTTTTTGTCAGTTAAGCTTTGTATAGTTTTTTCCCTTTGAATTTTTTAAATGCATTTCTGGTATCCACTATTATTTTTGCATTTTCAAAAATCAATCTGTAATCAAAATAAGTATGATCCGTTGACAGCAGAACCAGATCATATTTTGCAATATTCTTTTTATTTATGGCTACTGATTTTTTATTGAACTCGTATTTTCTGAGTTTTGGAATTGAGTTAACATAATCATCGCTGTAATCCACAACTGCTCCTTCATCCTGCAAAAGTTCAATCAGTTTAAGAGAAGGTGACTCTCTCAGATCATCAATATCCTTCTTATAGGACAATCCGAGCAGAAGTATCTTCGAACCTTTAATACATTTCCTGTTTTCATTCAAAGCGTGATAAACCTTGTTGACAACGTATTCAGGCATTGAAGTATTTATTTCTCCCGCAAGCTCTATGAATTTTGTCGATATCTCATATTCCCGCGCCTTCCAGGTCAGATAAAAAGGATCTATGGGGATACAGTGTCCGCCCAGACCCGGTCCGGGATAAAAGGGAGTGAATCCGAAAGGTTTTGTCGAAGCAGCTTCGATCACTTCCCATATATCTATTCCCATCTTGTCAAAAACCATTTTCAGTTCGTTTACCATTGCAATGTTAATTGATCTGAAAATATTCTCAAGAAGTTTTGATGATTCGGCGGCTTTGGTTGATGATACAGTAATTATTTTTACGATCACTTTTTCATAAATCATTTTTCCGATCTCAGCGCATTCTTTGGTAACTCCGCCGAGAACCTTTGGAATTGTCGCGGTGGAATATTTTTCATTGTTGGGATCTTCGCGTTCAGGTGAAAAACACAGATAAAAATCTTTACCCACTTTGAGACCCTTTGATTCGAAAATTTTCAGAAGTATTTCATCTGTCGTTCCGGGATAAGTTGTGCTTTCCAGTGATACGAACTGACCTTTCCTGATATACTTTCCGATTATATCCGCTGTATTGATCACATAGCTCATATCGGGTTCTCTGTTTGCATTCAACGGAGTCGGCACACAGATGATCAGCGCATCAGCATCAGGAAGCCTGGCAAAATCAGTAGTTGCCGTCAATGTCTTCATTTCCACTGCGCTTTTTATCTTTGCAGACGGGATATGCTTGATGTAAGACTTTTTTTCTTTCAGGATTTTTCTGATCTTAAATTCATCAAGGTCAAAGCCGATTACTTTAATTCCTTTATTTGCAAATTCAAGAGCCAATGGCAATCCTACGTAACCAAGTCCGATAATTCCTACGGTAAATTTATTTTCTCTTACTTTGTCTTTTAAATTCAAATTATTCCTTTTCAATTTTTATTTATTTATAAATTAAATCTGTTACCTGCTATTTAGAATTTACTCAATTATCGGAAGATAATTTTATTCCGGATGATTTAGGCTTTTCATCAGGTTTTGAATAATAATAGTAATAATTGTAATAATATCCGTATGCGCTTTTGTAACTGAAATTATTGAAAACAACACCCAGGAAATTATGAGCATCGAGTTTCATAAGTTTTTCACATGTCCTGAAAAATGCGTCAGAAGGAGTCTTACCGGCTCTGAGAACAAGTATTGTTCCGTCCGTAATCCTAAATAATATCTCAGCGTCAGTAACTGAAATATAAGGAGGCGAATCAATTACAATGAAATCATAAATTCCTTTCATCTTGTCAAGAAATTCCTTCATCTGCTTTGAAGCCAGAAGTTCCGAAGGATTCGGAGGTATAGTACCGCTCGTAATTACGCTTAGATTTTCGAGTTTCGTTTTTCTGGTTATCTCATCGAGAGAAGCATTTGAAAAAAGATAGTCGCTCAGCCCAGGGAATCTGTCAGTTTCGAATACATTATGAATCCTTGGCTTTCGCAGATCACAGTCAAGAAGCAGTACTTTTTTGTCCATCTGTGCAAGACTCCCTGCCACATTCAAAGATATAGTCGTCTTACCTTCGGACGGAACAGAGCTTGTAAGCAAAATTGTTTTTATGGGTGTTTCCTCAAGCTTTGCATACTGCAGGCGTGTTCTTAATGCTTTAAAAGCTTCCGAAGGAGGAGATTTAGGTTTGTTTGCAACGATGAATTCACTCATACCTCCGCCTTTTAATTCATCTATAGCCGGAATCCAGGAAAGTACGCTGATACCTTTATTTTCAATTTCATCCGGACTTTTGACCGTATGATCAAAATAATTTCTGGCAAACGCAAACCCTATGCTTGCTGCAAGACCGAGCATTACTCCGAGGAAAACTATAAGAGTTCTGTTAGGTTTGGAAGGTTTCGAAGCAAGCACACTCGGTGCAATGACCAAGATAGTGCCCAGCTTTATTCTTTCGTTGATCTTAGCTTCCTGGTATTTCTCCTCAAGGATCAGATAAAGTTTTTCAGTCGCTTTCCTGTTCCTTTCGAGCTTTGCGTATTCAATGCTTTGTGTAGGAAGCTTTGAGAACTGATCTTCGTATCTGCTCAGTAATTTTGAAAGTGTGTTTACTTTGGTTCTATAAGACTGAACTCCCACATTCGCTTCAAGGAGTTTCTGAGCCACGATTCTTCTGTCTTCAGGTGTATTTGAATAAAGGCTGGTTTGCAGAACCTGTATTTTTTCTTCAAGGGTCCTTTTTAAAGGATCAATTTTCCTGTTGTATTCGTCAAGAGTTTTTTGTCTTAACTTATCGTCCTGCGGTATGGACGCCTCAATGTCCCTTTTTGATTCAAGCTCGGCTATCTTGGACTGGACTTCGGAGATATAAGATTCATCAATTTTTCCCTTCATAAAATCCACAAGCGTAGGATCAATCCTGGCAATCTCTGTGTTAAGACTGTTGTATTCCTTTTCTTTTGAACTCAGCTCAATATTAGCAGCATTTTTCTGAGCTTCAAGCTGAGAAATGTTTTCGACAAGATTCTTAACCTGTGCATCAAGCAGTATTAGACCTCCTTTTTTCTGATATTCTTCCAGGTCAAGTTCGGCTTTAGCAAGATCCTTGAATTTGTTTTCCTTTTCTTCATTCAGATAACGGGTGAGGGTAGTAAGTTCTTCACGCGAAAGTTCAAGACTAAAGCTCTGATAAACGGTTGCATAAAGATTTGCAACAAGCATCGCTTCGTATTTTGAAGGGCTTTCTACTACTATATCTACGACATCAAGACCTCTTTTCTGATCAATTTTGACAATGCTGGACAATATATCAGTCAAAGCAGGAACGCTAACAAGAGAATTGTTATCATTATCGCTGTGATTAAAGAGATAAAAAAATTTAT
Source organism: Bacteroidota bacterium (assembly GCA_018266895.1). Classification (GTDB taxonomy): domain Bacteria; phylum Bacteroidota; class Ignavibacteria; order Tepidaquicellales; family Tepidaquicellaceae; genus JAEUSI01. Next base: position 15,073 of record JAFDZQ010000088.1, on the reverse strand, counting down.
CTTTGTCCTGATTGATTTTGAAAGTATCAATCATATTTTCTGCTACTTTCTCGCGGATTTTATAGCTTTTCAGAACTTCTATTTCATTTGAAATATATCTGTCAGTAATAAAATCCTGAAATTCAGGTATCAGACTTGAGCTCAGAACACTGCCCTGAGGTCTGTTAATTTTGATAGTGCTGTTGGATTTGTATATGTCCTTGGCATTAAAAACATACACAAGAGTAATGATAATACTGGCAAGAGTGATTACAATAATTGGCAGCATATTAGCTCTCAAGATGCTAATATAATTGCTTAAATTATCTTTAGTATCTTTAAATGACTGATTTATACCGTTTTTTGAGAGGTTGCTGGCACCGTTTAAACTTGGTTTGTTCACTACTTCAGGTAAATGTTTATTGAAATCCTTAAACTTATAAAATGATTTTTCGGAGTTTCCGTCAGATCAATTTCCGCGGAGTACATAATAGACATATAGAAAATGAAAAACTATATAAAGCGATGGACTTATATAGTTTATATGGAAAAATATTAAAATTTTCAATCAATCAAAGATAAAACCTTTAAACCATTATTTCAACTTATTAAATAGTGCTTTTAAGCTTTTGAATCTCAGATCTGTTCAAATGATAATATGAATTTCCATAAAAATATTATTTTCTTCAAATTGAAATAAACATCTAAATGTATTTTTTAAAATACCCTTAAAAAATCTTCCCTTCAGAGAATGTCTTTCACATACGAAATTTGGATTAAAGATAAAAATTCATAAACATTGATCCTGACGTCGTGGATTACGCTGAAATACTTACTGAATACGATGATGTTTTTAAATGAAAATTATCAGGTGTGTTAATACATTCTGATAATAATTTTAAAACAGTTTAAAGTTATTTCAAAAGATCTGATACTAAATGTCAATTTCGACTTTAATTTAAGCGTATTTTTATTTAAGTTAAAAAATAAAATTTTAAAGCATTTCAATAATAGAGTATTTGAATATTAGAATTTTCAAAATATTCGTCACAATAATGATTTTCTTTCCGGTTCTATCAAATTCTCAAGTAGACAGACAGAGAGTTGGAAACACTGATATATATAACCAGCAGGGCGGATTTTACAATTTCGGCGATAAAGACAAAGTAAACATAGATGTAAACGTCTGGGGTTTTGTAAAATATCCCGGAAAATATCTGATACCTAAAGGATCAACACTTCAGGACTTGATATCATACAGCGGCGGACCGACAATTGAATCCAAACTGGAGGAAATCATACTTTACAGCCCGAGAAATGATTCTGCTAACATTAATTCGGACAGGATCTTAAAAATTAACTATGACGACCTTTTCTGGCAGGAGAATGCCGTCTCAAAAAACAGAAACAATCCTTTGCTAAGTCCCGGAGATATTTTGATTTTAAAAGGTGAACCAAGATATTTCGCAAGGGATAATATTAGTTTTATACTTAGCATTTCTTCAGTTTTGATCTCGCTTGGAATTTTAGTAGTGTCAGCAATTTCAATAAACAAGTAAATATTTTAATCATGGATTTATGGATAGAAAGTGGTACGCATTACAAACAAAGCCAAGAAGTGAAATTGTAGTATCGAAACAGCTTGAGAACAAGGATATTGAATATTTTTTACCGCTTATTGAAAAAGTAAGGATCTGGTCAGACAGGAAGAAAAAAATTAAAGTGCCGCTTTTTTCAGGGTATGTTTTTGTCCATGCGACTGAGAAAGAGAGGATTCATGCAATATCAGAAACGTTCGGGGCGGTTAAGTATATTTTCTATGAAAACAGACCTGCAGTAATTAGTGACAGGGAAATTGAAATTATCAAAACAGCCGTGTCCGACCCGGAAAAAATCAGCATAGAAGATAAGAAAATCAAGAAAGGTGATATGATTTACGTTACTCACGGAATATTCAAAGGAATGAAAGGCATTGTAAACGAATTCAGAGGTAATTATAAACTAACTGTCAATCTGGAGGAAATCTCATTCTCCTTTAGTATAATTTTAAATTCGAATGAAGTGAGTTTACTTGTAAACTGAAAGAAATCATTAAGATTAACAGATAATTTAATTTTTACGAAAAGCAACAAAGTGACAAAACAATTTAATAGTTATGAATTTAAATGACTTAAAATTTTCTATATGTGAGTCAAATGGCGGAGCCATATTTAAATTCGATATATAAATTTAATTGAAATTTTTTACCATTAATAAATATTCAAATGTCTAAAATAAAATATCTCGTAACAGGCGGCGCAGGATTTATCGGATCAAATATTGTTGCCGAATTACTGAAAAGGGGTAATGAAGTGAGAGTTCTGGATAATTTTTCTTCAGGTAAAAGAGAAAATCTGAAGGAATTTTCAAATGATATTGAACTGATTGAAGGAGATATCAGAAGCTATCATATAGTCTCCCAGGCAGTTAAGGGAGTTGAAGTAGTTCTTCATCAGGCAGCTTTACCTTCAGTACCCAGATCAATTAAGGATCCTATCACTTCAAATGATGTAAATGTCAATGGAACGCTTAATATTCTGGATGCTTCAGTTCTGAATGGAGTAAGAAGAGTAGTCTATGCTTCATCATCTTCTGTTTACGGAGACAATCCGGAACTTCCGAAACATGAAAGGATGCTTCCGAATCCTTTGTCACCTTATGCAGTTTCTAAACTTGCCGGTGAAAAATACTGCAGCGTTTTTTCTCAGATTTACGGATTAGAAACTATTTCCCTCAGATATTTTAATGTATTCGGACCGAATCAGGATCCTTCATCACAGTATTCAGCAGTTATACCTAAATTCATAAGAGCAATGCTGAATAATGAACAGCCGCTGATATTCGGAGACGGCAAGCAGTCAAGGGATTTTACTTATGTATCCAATGTAGTGGATGCAAATATTTTATCGGCAACCGCGGAATGTAATTCCGGGATTGCAATGAACTGCGCTTTCAGCGGATTTATAACTTTAAATGAGCTTGTGGATAAAATAAACGAAAATATTGGTAAAAATATAAAACCGGTTTACGAAAAACCAAGAGCAGGCGACATAAAACACTCTTTCGCTGATATCAATCTTGCAAAAAGTAAATTAAATTATTCACCCCGGATAGATTTTGAAAATGGGTTGAAACTGACAATCGAAAGTTTTCCTTTTAAATAAAACAAGAGCCGGAAGTTAAGTCAGCGGCTAATCCGTGAATATAATTTTATGACTAAGATATTACATTTTATTTTCTTATGTTAACATTTAAAAATAAGTATTCTATTCATAAATTAAATTATTTATTTATTAAAAATTCAGATTTAATTAAATTGATTTCAATTCGAACAGCTTTTGTATCAGTATTGCTTTTCCTGATTAATATAAATTTATCTTATTCTCAGTTTGACAGCAGTAAAATTAAAGCGGGACCGGAAGAACTGATGATGGCCAAAGGCGGAAATTATTTTAACTTTGCAGACAAAAATAAAGTAAATATTGAAGTTGCAATAATCGGCGGAGCCGGATCGGGACGTTATCTTATACCGCAGGGTACAACTGTATTTGATCTTCTTCTGATGTCAGGCGGAACCGGCAGAAAAAATGTTGAGGATATCAAGCTTGTAAGATTTGCCAGTGAGACACCGCAGCTGAAACCAAATGAAGTTATACTGCTGAAGTATGAAACTCTTTATTCCGAAGAAAAAGCCGATATCACAAAAGGTAATCTGAATCCCATATTAAAACCGGGAGACATGATTATTGTACCGGACATAAAAACAGATCAGCAGAGTTTCTGGTTCTATGCAAGAGAAATTATTTCTTACGTCGGAACTTTTGTTTCTTTCTATTATCTGATTTACAATATTTTCAGAAATAACAATTAACAGTTTCAGTAACTTTCCAAAACTGGTTTTTAAAATTATTAGTTTTATAATTAAAAAGTTTTTGTAATGGCAAAAAATTATTCATTAGATGAATTTGATGAAATTGAACAGTCTCAGGACAACGCTCCATCCAAGGATGTAGTTAAAGAGTATATTAATGTATTAAGGCAGAATCTTATTCCAATTCTTATTATCCTTTCTGTATGTATTATTTATACCCTCATCTATGTAAATACGGCAACAAATATATACAGATCAGTTACATCAGTTAAACTTGAAAACCCGCAGGGAAATATACTTACTGCTAATTTCGGATCTGATGCAGGACAGTTTACAAATGAAAAATATATTTCCGTTCAGATTGCTGTCATGAAAAGTTATGACATCCGGGATAAAGTTGCAAAAGCACTCATTGATTCTTTCAATACCGGAAACAGGAAATACAGCATTCTTCTGAATACCGCAATGCTTCCGGAAACAGTAGCTGTCTCTCAGGAAGTGTTAAGGAGAGACCTTCAGAATATTGTTGTAATGGCATCCGTAAAAGGTCTTGATGCAATCAGCATAACAGCGGAAGGACCCATATTTGAAGAATTGCAATATATCACTAAGACTTACGCAGATGTTTATCTGAAGTACAATGTAGAAATCAGCAGGCAGGATATTACGAATGTGAAGAAATTTATTGTTGATGAGAAAGAAAAAAAATTCAAGGAATTAAATGATGCGGAAACATCCATTGAGAATTTTCAGAAACAGACCGGCTATATTTCGTTATCAACTCAGTCAGGCGGTCTTGTTAACAATATTTCTCAGTATGAAACGAATGTAAAAGCAAATGAAATAGAGATCAAAGTGAGGGAAAATAACCTGGTAGCTTTAAAATCCAAGTATGAAAATATGGACCCGCAGCTTTATGATTATATTCAGGCGCAGATAAATCAGTCTTACCTTACGGCTATTCAGTCACAGGTTGCCTCTCTTGAGGTTCAGAGAGACATAGAAATAGCACCTATTCAGGATCCGACAGTAGTTCAGAAGACTAAAGACAGTTACGACAGAAAACTTGCTAATTTAAAGGAAAAGCTGGAAAATCAGGTAAATATATTGAAATCAGGAATTAATGCGAGTACTCCGGCAGATAAAAAAGGTTTGAACGATGAAATATTCAAACAAAAGCTGGAAATTGAAGACCTGAAGCTGAAGAATAAATCTTTTCAGGATATGATCGCAAAAACTCAAAGTGAACTGAATAACCTGCCTGAACAGATGGGTGAATTGGTAAGACTGGAAAGAGAGAAAAGTTCGGCTGAAAAACTTTATGTGATGCTTGAACAGAAATATCAGGAAGCTACAATTAATGAAAGAGCAAGAGTCGGTAATGCTTCGATTCTCGATCTCGGACTTGACAATAATTCAGCTGTCGCACCTGACAGACCAAAAATCATACTGTTCGGTGTGCTTATCGGACTCGGACTCGGGCTGGCGTTTGCATTTGTAAGAAATTATCTTGACAAGACCATTAAGACTCCGGATGAACTGGAAGCCAGAGGAGCAAGCGTACTGTCATGGATACCCAAAATAGAAACTTCTAACAAAAACGGATCTACAACACCTGAATTCATTGTCGGAAGCAAATCGAACTCCGCTGCCTCAGAAGCATTTAAAGCCCTTAGAACCAGAATACAGTTCTCAAGATTAGAATCTGATCAGCTGAAGACAATACTTGTTACGAGTTCGATTCCGTTTGAAGGAAAAACAATTGTCTCGTCGAATCTTGCGGGAAGCTTCGCTCAGGCAGGAAAGAAAGTTCTGATAATGGATTGTGATCTGCGAAAACCCAGAGTACATAATGTTTTTGAAACAGATAAATTCCCCGGATTAAGCGATTACCTTTTTACAAATGTAACTCTCGAGGATATTACAAGAAGGACACCCATAGATAATCTGTATTTTATAACAAGCGGAACTATTCCTCCGAATCCTTCGGAGCTTCTTGGTTCAGTTCAGATGAAACAGTTCATGAACAAGCTAAAGGAAATTTATGACATAGTGATAGTGGACTCTCCGCCTTTCATTACGGTAACTGATTCGGAAATTCTTTATAACATAACGGACGGAACCGTCCTTGTTTGCCAGGCTAATAAAACGCCTGCAGAAGCGTTCTGGAAGACTTACGACCGTCTCAGTAAGAAGCAATCGCATCATTTGCTGGGATGCGTACTGAATAATTTCAACTTCAAGAGTTCGTACGGCTATTATTACAATTATTATTATTATTATTCACAGCCGGAGTCAAACAAAAAAATACTGAAATAAATCTGTATTAATTTACGGACAAAATAGTATTGGTAAAATTTTTTATTAAAAATTTTAATCTGCGTCACTTCATTTTAGAAAATAGTATAATTATCATTTCACATTTATATAATTCAGAAAATCCTTTCCCTGAATTATCTCCAATTTAATATTAATGAAAAAATCACAGTCAGAATCTGAATGGACGCTGGAAATAAAGCCCGTATCGGGCTGGTTTAATTTCCATCTGAAGGATGTATGGAAATACAGAGATCTTCTTTTTATGTTTGTTAAAAGAGATTTTGTTTCAGTTTATAAACAGACAATACTCGGACCCTTCTGGTTTTTTTTGCAGCCTATTCTTACGACCATAACTTTTACAATAGTATTCGGTAACATTGCAAAAATACCGACTGATGGAATTCCTCCGATTCTTTTTTATATGTCAGGAATAGTCTGCTGGGGATACTTTTCGGATTGCCTTACAAGAACATCTTCGACATTCATAACAAATGCGAACATTTTCGGGAAAGTGTACTTTCCAAGATTAGTAAGTCCTTTGTCAAATATTATTTCTCTGCTCATGAAATTCGGAATTCAGATGATACTGCTGATTGGTTTTTTAATTTATTTCAAAATGAACGGTTCAGATGTAAATCCGAATATTTATATTCTTCTTACTCCTTATCTGATTCTCCTTATGGCGGGACTCGGTCTGGGATTTGGGATAATCGTCTCCTCCCTTACAACCAAATACAGAGACTTTACTTTTCTTGTGAGTTTCGGAGTACAGCTTTTAATGTATGCTACGCCTGTAATTTATCCTTTGTCAGCATTGCCGGAAAAATATAAATGGATCGTACTTGCAAATCCGATGACGTCCATAGTCGATACTTTCCGGTATGCCTTTTTAGGCGCCGGTACATTTAATGCCGGCAATCTGCTCTATACTTCTGTATTCGTTGTTTTAATTTTGTCAATCGGAATAATAGTTTTCAACAGAGTTGAAAAAACATTTATGGATACGGTATAACAAATAAATCGTCAATGAATTCAGTAATCAAAGTCGAAAACCTTTCTAAAATGTACCGGTTAGGTCTGGTGGGCAGAAGAACAATTGCCGAAGACCTGACAAGGTTCTGGGCTAAGTTTACAGGTAAAGAAGATCCATATCTTAAAGTCGGAGAGACAAATGTCAGAGCGGTAAAGGGCAGAAGTGATTTTGTATGGGCTCTGAAAAATATTAATTTTGACATAAATGACGGCGAAAGATACGGAATTATAGGTAAAAACGGCGCAGGCAAATCCACACTTCTGAAGATTTTATCAAGAGTCGCAAGTCCAACTACCGGAAATATAAAAGTTAAAGGCAGGGTTGCAAGTCTGCTGGAAGTCGGAACCGGATTTCACCCGGAACTAACGGGAAGAGATAACATTTTCCTGAATGGTTCTATACTCGGAATGTCGCAGGATGAAATTAAAAGCAAGTTTGACAGTATTGTGGATTTTTCCGGTGTTGAAAGATACATTGACACTCCGGTTAAAAGATATTCCTCGGGAATGTATGTGCGGCTTGCATTCGCAGTGGCTGCTCATCTTGAGCCTGAAATACTGATTGTGGATGAAGTGCTTGCAGTCGGGGATGCGGAGTTTCAGAAAAAGTGTCTCGGCAAAATGCATGATGTTTCGGAAAAAGAAGGCAGAACGGTTATTTTCGTAAGCCATAATCTGCATGCCATAAAGATACTCTGCCAGAAAACTCTTATACTTAACAACGGCGAACTTTTTGCAAACGGAAATACCGAAGAAGTATTAAGCATGTATCATGAACTCAACCGCGACATAAAAATAGGAGCTGATACAGAAGTGGATAATATTAAAAGCAGAAGAGGTAACGGGTTTATAAGATTTACAAGCATAGATGCATTGGATTTTTCCGGTAAAAGCAGATATACATTTGAACACGGAGAGCCCGTAAGATTTAAAATCTCTTTCAGGACATATAAGGAAATGAACGGAGTAACTCTGACAATTGCCGTTATGTCAGGATTGTCAAGGGAATGTCTTACTCTTGCTCATCACGAAATAACAAGACAAAAACTTGATGCAGGCATTACCGGAGAAGCTGTAGTCGAATTTTCCAATCTGAATATAAAACCGGGAGAATATCCGCTTCATTTTGAACTGACTGACATTGTCTATAACGGATATTCAAAGGATGTTATTGATGACCTGACACCGCCTCTTGTAATCAAAGCCGGCGATAAAGTCAAGGATTCTGAATTTGATCCCGAAAAACCGTCGGGATTCTTTTTAACACCTTCTAAACTTATATTGAATGAATTGAATGAAAATGTTATGGAAGTTAAAAACATTTAATTCTATCTTAAGCATTATTTTAAATAAATTTAATAAAATATGAAAGTACTGCAGACTATTTTAGGAGATGATTTTCTTGACGAAGCTCCTCCGCAGTTTAAGGGAGGCGTTCTGGCAAATGTCCTTGGATACAGTATCTTCAGAACTCTGTACCATAATTTAGGAAGGATAAAGCCGAAGAAAGTCAAAAAAGAATTTCAGCAATACATTGATATAATGGAAAGGGACGGGATTCTTGTCATTCCTGATTTTTTCCCTGAGCAACAGTTTAAGGAAATCAAAAAAGAGTTTGATGATGCATACGCCGACTGGGATCCTATGTATGTAAATCCGGATGAATTCTCAAAAAGGCAAAAGGACTTTCCGGAATATTTCCATACAATTGCGGAAAAAATAATTACACCTGAAACCCGCGCTTTCAACGAATATTTCGTAAAAAATGAACTTATAAATGCAATTACAGAATCAGTAGTTCATAAAAAAATCAGACTGACACCTTACAGGCATTTCTGGTATCTTAAGCGCAGAAAGCTCGATAAGGAAGGAGATAAAAGTTTTCATAATGCCGCATATCCGCATGCCGATGTTTTTTATCCGACCATTAAAGTGTTCTTGTATCTTAATGATGTGGATGAAAAGAATGCCGCTTATATTTTTGCAAGAGGAACCCACAAGCTGAATCTCAAAAGGTTATTACTTGAATACAAACTCAGCGTAAGATTTGCAAAAGACAATAATGATGTATCGACAAATGACAATGACATATCTTATCTCGGAAGCAAATCGGAATCAATCTGCGGAAAGGCAAACACTCTTATAATTTCGAATAACATGGGATATCACAACAGAGGTTTTTTCTCGTCACTGGATCCGAGACAAACAGCCCAGCTGGATTTCAGGAATCTTGAAACCTGGAGAAACAGATTATCAAGAACTCCGGACGAAAAGGATCTTTTTTCAAGAGCCGCAAGAAAATTTGTAAAATACATGGATAAAGCAAAAAAGGAAAAACTACGTGCAAGTCTCAGTAATAATAACATGTCATAATTACGCCCGTTATCTTTCAAGGGCTATAAGAAGCGCCGTCAATCAGACAATTGACAAGAAGGATTACGAAATCATTGTCGTAAATGACGGCAGCACCGATGAAACCGCCAGGGTAATGTCCTCGTTTTCCGGATTCATAAAGCAGATAAATCTGAAAGAGAATCTCGGTCTTTCAGTTGCAAGAAATGAAGGTATTAAAAAAGCTATAGGAAGATATGTGATCAATCTTGATGCAGATGATTATTTTGACGACAATCTGCTTTTTGTGGAATCAATGTTCCTGAACTTTAACGCTTCATGGGACGCTGTTTCCTGTGATTATTATCTTGTGGATGAAAGTGAAAATCATTTAAAAAGAGTTTCCGGAGAATTAAAACCAATTGCCTGCGGAGTAATGTTCAGAACCGACAGATTGTTCGAAATCGGTCTCTATGATGAAAATTTTAAAATGAGGGAAGAAGAAGATCTGAGAATCAGATTTGAAAAAAACCACATAATTAAGAACATCGAATTACCTCTTTACAGATACAGAAAACATGATAATAATATGACCAATAATAAAAAGGGCATGATGGAATATAAGAAGATATTAAACAGAAAGCATAACGGTAAGAAGTAAAAATATTTAAAGGAAATCCGGATATGAGTAACATTGCATTCATCGCGGCAAGAATGGGTTCGGAAAGAATGCCCGGCAAAGTGCTGGCAGATCTTGCAGGCATACCGGCTCTTGTTCATATATTTGCAATATTAAGAAAAGTAAAAAGACTTGATGACTTCTTAGTTGTTACGACTGTACTGAAAGAAGATGATGAAATCGAAAAGATCTGCGCGGAAAATTCCGTTAAGTCTGTCAGAGGTTCAGTGCATGATGTTCTTGACAGATTCCGGATTGCAGCCGAACTTTATAAGCCAAGCAGAATCATCCGCGTTACAGGTGATGATCCGCTTATGGATCCGGAAATAATTGATCAGGTTATAGAAGAGCATTGTCACGGAGATTATGATTATACTTCCAATATGATAGAAAGAACATTCCCGAGAGGAATGGATACTGAAGTGATCGAATTCAGCGCTCTTGAAAAGTCATGGAAAAATACTGCCGACAGAGATGATCATGAGCATGTGACTTTATTTATCCGGAGAAATCCGGAGTTGTTTAAAATTCACAATGTACTTAACAAAAGCATCAGATCAGATGATCTCAGACTTTGCCTTGATACAAAAAAAGATTTTGAGCTTATGCAGATCATATACGATAATATTTACAAAGGCGAGGTTATCAGACTCGCCGAAGTCACAGACTTCCTCAATGCAAATCCCGAATACAAAAAAATAAATTCAGATGTAGAACAAAAAAAAGTAAAAGGAAAAATTTACTGATTTATGTTCCTGTCCCTCAAAATATTTTAACTTCATGATAAAATTACCTGATTTCAAAAAAGCTTACGAGTATGAAAATGAATTTTACCTTTCCTGTGACATATCAAGAATAGGAAAGCTTATTGCTCATTACGAATTATACAAAATGATACTGAATGTTCCGGGAGCCATTGTTGAGTGCGGTGTTTTCAAAGGCGCTTCGCTTTCAAGATTTGCTATGTTCAGGAATTTAATGGAAAGCCCTTATTCAAAAAAGATAATCGGGTTTGATTCCTTCGCTGCATTTCCGGAAACTAATTTTGAAGCTGACAAGAAATTACGAAGCAACCTGGTCAGGGAAGCGGGAATTGAGAGTATATCCGCAGAACAGCTCACGGAAGTCCTGGCTAATAAAAACTGCGAACAGAATATAGAACTGATTGAAGGCGATATTACAAAAACAGTTCCTGAATATACGGAAAAACATCCTCAGCTGAAAATTTCGCTTCTTAATCTTGATACAGACATTTATGAACCGTCCGTCACAATACTTGAAAAACTTTATCCGAAAATTGAAACAGGCGGAGTATTAATACTTGATGATTACGGGGTATTTCCGGGTGAGACAAAAGCTGTTGACGAGTATTTCGGGGATATGAAAATAAAAATAAATAAATTTCCGTTTTCCGCAACTCCATGTTATCTGATTAAGGATTAGTTTTGACGGCAACAGACTCACCGGATGTAAATTTAAATTATTTCAGAGATTGAATATTCTTATATGCGGACTCGGATCCATCGGCAGACGGCATTTAAAAATTTTAAAAAGTCTGGGCAGTCATCATATAACTGCTCTGAGAACCGGAAAATCCGTATCGGAAAGTGAAATCAAACCTGATGCCGAAATACATTCGCTGAGTGAGCTTGATAGTAACAAAACAGATGCTGCATTAATAACAAATCCGACTTCGCAGCACATAGCCACTGCACTGGAAATTGCAAAACTCGGAATTCCGATGTTCATAGAAAAACCTCTCTGTAATAATCTGAACGGAATTGACGAGCTTTCTCAAACAGTGAAAGAAAAAAATATTCCTGTTTTACTCGGATACAATATGATCTTTCATCCCGGCATTAAGGAATTAAAAAAAAATATTGATAACGGAAAGATAGGAAAGGCAGTTTCTGCCAGAGCTCAGTTCGGAACCTATATGCCCGGCTGGCATCCTTACGAAGATTACAGAAAATCCTATGCAGCTAACGCTGAAATGGGGGGCGGAGTGGTGCTTACCTCAATACACGAACAGAATTATCTGACGGATTTTTTCGGTGATGTGGCAGATGTAAAAGCAATGGAAACAGGAGGAGATATTATCGGAATAAATTCTGAAGAGGGAATCGAAATTCTATTAAAGCACAGAAGCGGTGTGGTTTCGGGAATACATCTTAATTTTTATCAGAAACCGTATTACAGAAACTGTCAGATAATCGGCACGGAAGGAACGCTTTACTGGGATTTCATGATTCCTGAAGTAAGGATATTAAAAAAAGACAGCATTGAGATTATTAAAACAGGTGAAAGCGCAATGGAACTGTTAGACACAAGTTACACTGAACAGATGAAACATTTCCTGGAAACGGTTCAGGGAAAAGCAGAACCCCTGATGAATCTTCAAAAAGGAATTGAGGATATGAAAACAGCTTTAAATATTTTAAAAGAAATCGGCAGAAATTAAATTTATTTTATAATGATTAAAAGAACAACAGACCCGGAAGAAATTGATTTTAAAGATAAATTCAGTTTAACGGGAAAAGTAATTGTCATAACCGGAGGAATGGGACTTATAGGAAAAGCGTTTACGGAAGCGTGCCTTCAGTTCGGTTCAAGCGTAATGATAGCTGACATTGACAAAGCCGAGCCGGAAAAAAATGCGGACAAACTCAATGAAAGGTTTAAAGGAAGAGCGGCGGGAATTTCAATCGATGTCGGCAAAAGAAATGATGTGATAAGATTAAAAGATGAAACACTGAAAAAATTCGGAAGGATAGACGGTCTGGTAAACTGTCATCAGAACAAAACAGCAAAATTCTTTGCGAAGTTTGAAGAATATACTGATGAAAACTGGGACGCAGTCATAGAAACAAATCTGAAGGGCACTTATCTGACATGTCAGATCATAGGAAGTTATATGGCGGAAAAAGGTAGCGGTTCAATTATTAATATGCCTTCCACATATTCTGTGGTAGCACCGAATCAGAATTTATACCACGGTACTAGTCTTGGTTGTCCGGCTGCTTATTCAGCTTCCAAAGGCGGAGTAATGGCATTGTCACAGTATCTTGCAACATACTGGGCTGACAAGGGAGTGCGTGTAAATCAGATCACTCCTCACGGAGTATGGAATAATCACGAAGATAAATTCGAAGAAAATTTTTCAAGATTTTCTCCGCTGAAGCGAATGAGTTATAATCATGAAGTGGCAGGAGCAGCAGTGTTTCTATTATCGGATGCTTCAAGTTATGTTACCGGTGACAACATAAGAGTTGACGGCGGCTGGACGGCATGGTAAAGAATTTTATTTTTTAATCAGCAGAATTTTAACAAAGATAAAATGAAAATCCTCGAAGTGTTTGAAAAATACAATCCGAAAGTAATCAACAGGCCTTTTATAATTGCTGAAGCCGGTGTAAATCATGAGGGTAAAATAGAGCTGGCAAAAAGACTGATTGATGAAGCCGCAGAAGGCGGAGCTGATGCGATAAAATTCCAGACTTATAAAGCTGAAAAACTCGCTTCAAGGGAAAGTCCTTCTTACTGGGATCTGAGCAAAGAGCCGACAACAAGTCAGGTCGAGCTTTTCAGGAAATACGACAAATTCTGGAAAAGCGAATATGAAGAATTAAAAAAAGAATGTGACAAAAGAGGAATCGAATTTATGTCAACTCCTTTTGATGTGGAATCAGCGGATTTTCTGAATGACCTGATGCCGGTATTTAAAATTTCCTCTTCCGATATTACAAATTTCCCTTTCATAAGATACATGTGCAAATTCGGAAAGCCGGTTCTTCTTTCTACAGGCGCATCGGCTTTATGGGAGATACAGCAGGCAGCGGAGCTCATCGGTGAATACGGAAACAAATTATGCCTTCTTCATTGTATTCTCAATTATCCTACTCCGGATAAGAATGCAAATCTCGGAATGATACTTAACCAGCGCGAGAAATTTCCGGACACAGTTCCGGGATATTCAGATCACACTCTGCCCGGAAATATGGAAGTACTTAAAACAGCCGTGCTCCTCGGAGCCGTAATTCTCGAAAAGCATTTTACTTTTGACAAGACTCTTCCGGGTAACGATCATTATCATGCAATGGACAAGAACGATCTGATTTTTTTTAAAAAAGAACTCGACCGCTTATTCATACTTCTCGGAGATTTCAGGAAAAAAGCACTGCCGGATGAAGAGAAGGCAATTGCAAATGCAAGAAGAAGCTTAGTTGCAAAAAGGAACATCGGCAAAAACGAAAAAATACAATATGATATGCTGACATGGAAAAGACCAGCAAGCGGCATAAGTCCTAAATACATTGATGAGGTCATAGGAAAAACGGCAGTCTGCGACATTGAATCAGACAGTGTCATTAAATGGAATATGATCATCTGAAAATTTTAATTTACATTTAATATTTGAAAAAAACAGATCTGACAAAGCTGACAGCGCAGGAAAAAATCTGGAGAACGGAATTCGGGGAAAATTATAATCTCCGTAATATGTATTCGAATGAGGAACTTGACTACGGATATAAAAAAACGATGGGAATTTCACGGACAGAAATGATGCAGAGGTTTGTCGGTGATTTTGACAGAGAAATCAAAATACTTGAAGTCGGATGCAACATAGGGATCATGCTTGTAAATCTTCAGGAGATGGGATTTAAGAACCTTTCCGGAATAGAAATTCAGCCAAAGGCAATCGAGCATGCATATGAAAGAACAAGCGGTTTGAATATTACCGAAGCAAGCGCTTATGAAATACCATTTGAAGACAATGAATTTGATCTTGTGTTTACCACTCATGTCTTGATACATCTTGATCC
>JAFDZQ010000087.1 GCA_018266895.1 Bacteroidota bacterium | reverse complement strand
GAAATTTTTGCTTAACGCAATTGCTCAGAATTTCTTAACGGCAATTTCTCACAGGCGGGTTCTTTTTTCTAAATTAAAAATAAATCTAATTGTGTGATTTAAATAAAGATTATTTTTCATTTCAAAATTGTTTTGGACGGTAGTGTTTCCATTTGTAAAACTCTTTCACTGTTTGATTTTAATAATTTATAATCGGTTGTAATTACTTTTTAAAAAAATTAATTTTGAAAAAACAAAATATGGAAAATAAAAGATCTTATACATTCGCCTCACTGTTGCTTGCCGCAGGATTTATAATCGGAGCTTTGATAATATCAGGTACCTGGAGATATGTCTCGAGAAGCAATGCTACCATAACTGTCACGGGTTCGGTTTCAAAAGACATTAAATCCGATTATGCGATCTGGCGCGGCTCATTTTCAAGCGAATCTTCCACGCTTCAGGATGCTTATCAGAAACTGAAAGAAAGTAACGAAAAAGTAACTTCGTATCTTTTGTCTAAGGGCTTTCAGAAAGAAAAACTTATCATGTCTGCAATAAATACCACGACATTGTATGTAAATAATGCTCAGGGTTATCCGACAAATCAGATATCCGGATACAGATTATCACAGGATGTTTCTACGGAATCAAATGAAGTTGAAAAGATTGACAGGCTTTCAAGGGAATCAACTGAATTAATTAACGAAGGAATTGAAATCAATTCCCTTCCGCCTGAATATTTATACACAAAGCTGAGCGATCTGAAAGTGGAGCTTATAGGTCTTGCTTCCAAAGATGCCAAGGAGCGAGCCGAACAGATTGCAAAAAGCACGGATAACTCAATAGGCGAAGTTCGTTCTTCAAAAATGGGAGTGATTCAGATAAACGCAAAGAATTCAACTGAAATATCCGATTACGGTATGAACAATACATCTTCTATTGACAAAACGATTACTGTTGTAGTGAATATGAGTTTTTCCATTAAGTAATTTTACGAATTCATTTTCGGTTCAAACAAACACAATCCGCGGTTTTCCTGATTGATTCGTCAGGTCATCTCACACATTTTCACAAATCTGAATTTTTACCATTTGCATAAAATAATCAGACAGCTTAAATTGATTAAGAAAAAATTAATTAACATTATTTATAAATTAATTTATGCTGCAGTTTAGGAGAATAGAAGTATTGGCTTTTGCCGGGTCTCCTGACAGCGGGGATCCGGCAAAAGCCATGTTAATTCTGAAGGCAATCGGTGTTAGTTCATTGAATACAACTGATATTAAAAGTAATTTCTGTTATGGAAAATATAGTAGCTATTGTAGGAAGGCCTAATACAGGCAAATCAACATTATTTAACAGACTCATCGGCAGGAAAATAGCTATCGTTCATTCGACAAGCGGAGTTACGCGGGACAGGAATTACGGAGAAGCTGAGTGGTCTGGTAAGAAATTTTTTCTGATAGACACAGGAGGATTCGTTCCTGAATCGGAAGAGAAATTCGAGAAGGCAATCAGAACTCAGGTAAAGCAGGCGATTGAAGAGGCGAATGAAATTCTTTTTGTGGTTGATTCAAAGAACGGAATTCATCCTGCAGATAAGGAAATAGCTGAAATGCTAAGAAAATTTTCCGGTAATAAGAAAATTATTCTGATAGCCAACAAGACTGACACTGTAGATAAAGAGCCGAACCTTCTCGAATTTTATTCGCTCGGACTCGGGGATCCGTTTCCTGTTTCGGCGATAAACGGATATAATACAGGTGACCTTCTTGATGAGATCACTAAAGACATACCGCATCATGATGATTCAGGAAAAGACGAAAGAATAAAATTCGCAATTATAGGAAAGCCAAACGCAGGGAAATCTTCCATAACCAATGCTCTGCTGAATGAGGAGAGGCATATGGTTACAGATGTTCCGGGAACTACACGGGATACGATAGATTCCACATTAAAATATTTCGGGGAGGATATAGTATTAATTGATACTGCCGGATTAAGAAGGAAGACAAAGGTAAAGGAATCAGTTGAATTTTATTCGACAGTAAGAACATACAAAGCTTTAGAAAGGTGTGATGTTGCAATTCTTGTGATTGACGCAGCGGATCTTCTTGAAGAGCTCGGCAAATCTTCCGATATTAAGCTTGCGGTTTTCAAGCTTGATCATCAGGATGTCAGGATCATCGAAGATGTAATTAGATTAAAAAAAGGTCTACTTATCGTTATCAACAAATGGGATCTGGTTGAAAAGGATTCAAATACGGCAAAAATAGTAGAGCAGAAGATTCTTGAACATCTGAAAAGCTATAATTTTCTGAAATTCATTTTTATTTCGGCTCTGACAAGGCAGAGAATTCATAAAGTTCTCAGCGAAGCAAAAGCTGTTTATGATGAGAGAGCCAAGAAAGTAAAAACAAGTGATCTCAATGAACTTATTCAGAACGAAATCAGAATAACTCCTCCGCAGTCATTACGCGGAAAGGAAATAAAAATTAATTATATAACCCAGCTTAAATCCTCTCCTCCCGTTTTCGGGTTTTTTGTAAATGATCCTGACGGGATAGCGGAAAATTACAAAAAATTTCTGGAAAAAAAGATCAGGGAAAAATTCGGATACAAAGGAGTCCCGATACAGCTGGTTTTTAAAAGCAAGAATTAATACTTGTATTACCGCTTCATTAATTCTTTATGAATCAGTTAAAGGGTTTTACCCGCCCTTTAGTTTGTACAATTCCAAACTTTGATAAAATGATTACAGAAGTCTTTACTGCCACTACTTACGGAGTAGATGCATTTGTGGTAAGAGTAGAAACTCATATTGACAACACTTTATTTTCATTTGCCATAGTCGGTTTACCGGATAATGCAGTCAAGGAATCGAAAGAAAGAGTTGCTGCCGCCATAAAAAATTCACTGTTCCATTTTCCGATAAAAAGATATACCGTAAATCTTGCTCCTGCAGATATAAAGAAAGAAGGTTCCGGATTTGATCTTCCGATAGCAGTGGGAATCATAAGCGAAACTTCGCAGGTAAATCCGCTTAAAGTAAAAAACTATTTGTTTGTCGGAGAGCTTTCTCTTGACGGCAAGCTCAGACCCGTAACAGGTGTTCTTCCCATAGCTCTTGAAGCGAGAAGAAATAAATTCAAAGGTATAATACTTCCTGTTGAAAATGCAAAGGAAGCCGCTATTGTTGAAGACATAGATATTTTCCCTTTTGAGACGCTGACAGAAGTAATAGATTTCCTTAATGATGAAGTTTCTACTCAGCCGTTCAGGATAAATGTAAAAGAACTTTTTGAACAGGACAAAAATTATCTTGTTGATTTTTCTGATGTCAAAGGTCAGGCGGAAGTTAAAAGAGCCATGGAAGTTGCCGCCGCAGGATCTCACAATCTGATAATGATCGGACTTCCGGGTTCGGGCAAAACAATGCTTGCAAAAAGACTTCCGACAATACTGCCTCCGCTGACTCTTGAAGAAGCTCTTGAAACCACAAAGATCCATTCAATTGCAGGAATGCTGCCTTCTAACACGGCTATTATTTCCACAAGACCTTTCAGATCCCCGCATCATACTGCAAGCGACGTATCGCTTGTCGGAGGAGGTCCGAATGCAAAGCCGGGTGAAATATCTTTTTCGCATAACGGAGTATTGTTTCTTGATGAGCTCACAGAGTTTAAAAAAAACGTGCTTGAAGTAATGAGACAGCCGCTTGAAGACAGAGTTGTAACTATTTCAAGATCCAAGATTACCGTGCAGTATCCGTGCAACTTTATGCTTGTGGCAGCAATGAATCCGACTCCTGCCGGTTCGCAAAAAGAAGCATCAATGTATTCAGACTTTGACATACAGAAATTCCTTTCGAAAATTTCCGGTCCTATCCTTGACAGGATCGATCTTCACATTCATGTAAATCCCGTTAAGTATCAGGAACTCTCAAGTAAAACAGAATCCGAAAAATCAGAAACAGTTAGAGAACGGGTTATGAAAGCAAGGGAAATTCAGATTATGAGATTCAGTGAAAGGAAGGGGATTTATGCAAATTCAGGAATGGGTTCAAAAGAAATTAAGGAATATTGTAAAATTGACTCTGACTGTGAGAATCTGATGAAAATGGCAATAACAAAACTCGGATTATCAGCCAGAGCTTATGACAGGATTTTAAAAGTAAGCAGAACGATTGCAGATCTCAGCGGAGAGAATTCTATCTCAGCTTCACATATAAGTGAAGCAATACAGTACAGGAGTCTTGACAGGACAAACTGGATTTAAAGGAATAAAAAAACCCTGAAATACTTTCAGGGTCTAAGATGCTAGGAAAAAATTAAAGTATATGCTTATTCAAGAACAAAGATGTTCTTATCTTTGCACATATCTTTTAAAATTTTCGGCCAGACGGTTACGCTGACTTCACCAAGATGAGCTTTTTTCAAAAGATACATAACTGTCCTTGACTGACCGATTCCTCCTCCGATGCTCAGGGGAATTTCATTATTCATTATCATCTGATGATAAGGCATTTTAAGCATATCAAGCTGACCGGTCATTTCAAGCTGCTGTTTCAGTGTCTCAGGATTTACTCGGATTCCCATTGAAGACAGTTCATGTCTTCTTTTTGTTACGGGATTCCATACAAGAATATCACCGTTAAGTCCGTGCATAGGTTTTCCGTCTTTTGAAACTGTTTCCGTTACCCAGTCATCGTAATCTGCCGCTCTCATCTCATGCGGATAACCATCTTTAAGAGTCCATCCGATTCCGTAAATAAATACCGCAGGATATTTCTGCAGAATGGCAGTCTCTCTTTCCTTTCTCGGAAGGTCGGGATACATATCAAGAATCTCTTCTGCATGAAGAAACGTGATATCTTCCGGAAGATCCGGATATTTATCTGTTTTTAATTTCGGGAACTGATCCTGTATAAATTTTTCCGAAACTTTCAGTACTTTCCAGATCTTCTTCACTATATCAGTAAGGAAGTTCAGATTTCTCTGGTCTGCTGTAATGACTCTTTCCCAGTCCCACTGGTCAACATAAGAACTGTGGTCATGGTCAAGAAAGTAATCCTTTCTGACGGCTCTCATATCCGTTATTACACCCTCTCCGGGCTCCATATTGAATTCCTTAAGTGAAAATCTTTTCCACTTTGTCGCTGCCTGTACTACCTGAGCATCAACGGGATTTTTATCGTAATCATTTGAAATATGAAACTGAACGGGTGTCCTCGAGCCGTCCCTGTCAAGATAGTCGTTGAAACCGCTTTCGACATCCACTATCAGCGGAACTTCCACCCGCATCAGGTTAAGTTCTTTGCATAATCCGTCTTCGATAAACCGTTTTAGCTGAGTTATGGCTTGCTGTGTTTCTTTGGGGTCTAACAATGAGTTGTATTCTTTCGGCAGAACGTTAATAAGATCTTCGTACTTTCCTATTCCGGGTCCTGCCAGGTCTGCTTTCTTATTGTTCATTATTTCTGTCTCCTTGAATTAAATTTGTAACTGTGCAAATATAGTATACAATTACTTTATGTTATAGTTAGATTTCTCAGTATAAAAAACACATCCCCTTTCCGTTTTATTTGATGGTCTGCCGGACAATAAAATGAAACCGGATAAAACTGAAAAATAAATAATGAGACTTTCATAAAACATAAATTTTAAAAAATATATGATACAGAAATATAAAAATAAGATTAACTTAATTCTGCTTTTTCAATCAGACTGATCTTGTCAAGCTCGATCATTGCTCTGCCGTCTTCCGATCTTCCGTAAATGTTCGCAAACCTTGCTCCCCAGACCAGTTCATTATAAGTGTAAGAATATCTTGAATTGACATATTGTGCAAAAGTATTGTCGTAACCCTTGATCAGTATGAGAAATTCACAATCTGATTCTTTCAGATCCGTTTTAGTTAATCCGTACAGAGGGCTTTCTTCATTTATGATATGATTGACAGTCCACGAAGCATTGAAAAAGCTTATTTTTCTGTATTCAAGTTTAAGATTAAAAAACTTTCTTGAATTCTGTTCTTCCTTTGAAAGTATGACCTCAGTTTCCACATCAATCATGTCATGATCATTTTTCATATTGGCGATTCTGAACTGAAATGCATTCAGACCTCTGAATGGCGCAATGATGGCGTTATCGCTGTAAATAATTTTTGCGACCGGCCTGGAGAATCTTCCGTAAAGAAGTCCTGTGGCAAGGGCAAGCGAAAGCAGACCTGCAAGAGATTCAACAGATGAAACAATGTTTGAATAAACACCTACCGGATTGATCCTTCCGTAACCGACTGTAGTAAAAGTCTGAGTGCTGAAAAAGAATTCATTAACGAAGCGGTCAAAAGTGCTGTTTGTTTTAATGCCCTCGAAGTTTTCAACGCCACCTGCAAGGTAAAGAAAAGCGAATATTGTATTTACAAATAAAAATGCCAGAAGAATAAGTGAACAAAATTTCAGCCAGGAGATTGATATCAGATAATGATAAATGCTGAAAGATTTGAAAAAGCTTATTCCTCTTCTTTCGATATTGAACTCCCCTTCTTTGGTGACAATTCTCTGACCGGATTCCAGCACGGTATTTCCTATTGCGATATCATTGACTTCCTTTAATCTCGAAAGTTTATGGTTTTTA
>JAFDZQ010000086.1 GCA_018266895.1 Bacteroidota bacterium | reverse complement strand
CTCGCTGAAGGCGGGTTTACCTCGTTAAAGGCGGGCAGGGTGGGGGATTAAATACTTACTTTCCCGGAAGAAATACAAATAAAAAAAGGAACCTGAAATAATTCAGGATCCTTTTAAAAACATATTCAGATTTAAAACTAACTGACAGCCTGTTTTAAGTGTGCATTAAGTTTTTCCGCTATTTTTTGTTTAGGAATAGCTCCTACAATCTGATCGACAATCTTTCCGTCCTTAAAGATAAGTAAAGTAGGGATGCTTCTTATTCCGTATTTTGTAGCAACTTGCTGATTGTTATCAACATCTACTTTTCCGATTTTTGCCTTTCCTTCGTATTCATTCGCAAGTTCGTTTATTGACGGAGCGATCATTTTGCACGGTCCGCACCAGACTGCCCAGAAGTCTATGAGCACGGGTAATTCCGACTTTAACACTTCTTCGTCAAAGTTTGCGTCTGTAAATTCTATTGGATGCATTGAATATTCCTTTCTGTATTAAATTATTTGTTTAATGATTAATAAAATTATTCCGAGTATTAGTCCAGGTTCAAGTTATTTTCCCCAACTATATTTTTCAAGTTTGAAATTAATTCCTTTGTTGCCTTTATTCTGTATTCTTTTGATTTAAAAGCTCTCGGACCTGTGCCGTTTACAATGTTAAAAAACAGATTAGAGTTTCCCGGATTTTTTTCAACAATGTCTTTTATCGAATTAAGCTTTGAAACATCGGTTTTGTATTCATTAAGATGTATTATGAGATTCTTCGTGAATATTTCCAGAAAAGTATCTATGCTATATATCTCCTCAACCATCAGCTTTATCTTGTCGCCGTTATCTTCCGGAACTCCTCTTACTACGACAGGCGTATCATTTTCGAATAACCTGGTTTTGCTTTCAAAAAGCCGGCTGAAGGCAATGCATTCTCCCGAACCGTAAAGATCCACAAGATTAAAAACCACGAACTTGTTTCCTTTCTTGGATATCTTTATCTGCACATCATTGATCACTCCGCACATGGTAGCTGTTTTCATTTTAGCAAGTTCAACTTCGGCAGGATCTTCACCGAATGTAAGATCTATAAAATTAACAATGTCTTTTTCATATTTTGAAAGCGGATGACCTGTTACGTAAAATCCAATTGCTGCTTTCTCCCTGTTATACTTTTCTGACTCAGTGAATTCAGGATGATTTTCAATTATGTATTCTTCAATATGCTGCTTTGTTTTATTTACTCCGAAAAGATCTTCCTGTCCCTTAGCTTCCTCGCTTGTGCTGTATCTCTGGGCATAAAAAGTCGCCCTCTCAATATTCAGGAATAGTTTTCTCCGGTTACTTTCCACACTGTCAAAAGCTCCGGCGAATATAAGGCTTTCAAGAGCTTTCTTGTTTACTAACCGCAGATCTACTCTCTTCAGAAAGTCCATGAAACTTGCATAATTTCCGTTAAGATTTCTTTCACTCATTATATTCCCTGCGGCTTTTTCACCGACATTCTTTAAAGCGCTTAATCCGTAAATTATCTCTCCTACATACTCTTCATTGTCAGAATACCGTATGGAAAAATCCATTTCTCCTTCGTTTATGTCAGGAGGTCTTAATTTCACCTTCATCTTTTTGCATTCGTTTGCAAGCTGCTGAAGTTCAGTCTCGTCGTCCTTTCTGCACGCCATTGATACTGAAAGGAACTCCAGCGGATAATGCGTCTTGAGATAGGCAGTATAAAATGCAAGTATGGAATAAGCAACTCCGTGAGACTTGTTGAATCCGTAATCTGCAAAGTCGAGAATTAAATTGAAGATTTCTGTAGCCGTTTTCTTTGAAACATCATTTTTCATCGCACCGGAAACGAACTTCTCCTTGATCTCTATCATTTTTTCCTTGATCTTCTTGCCCATTGCCTTTCTCATATTATCCGCTTCAGCAAGTGTAAATCCCGCTACATCTCTTGCAATCTGCATTACCTGTTCCTGATAGACGATTATGCCGTAAGTTTCCTTCAGAGTATTTTCCATTGCCGGATGAAGATATGTGATCGGCTTCTTTCCGTTCCTCTTGTCAATGAAATCAGGAATGAGTTTCATTGGACCGGGTCTGTACAATGCATTCATCGCCGCAAGATCGTTTATGTTCTTCGGCTTTAGTTTTGAAAGAGATTCTCTCATCTTGCTTTTGGAGAACTGAAATATTCCGATGGTCGAACCCGATGAGAAGAGTTCATAAGTTTTCGGATCATCAAGAGGAATATCATTCTCGGTTAAATTCTTTCCGTACTTTTCATTAATGAGCCTGAAGATCCTTCCGATTACCTTAAGTTCCTTCAGTCCGAGAAAATCAATTTTGATCATCCCTGCATCTTCAAGCTGATTCATGTCATACTGAGTGCAGAATACATTGTCTTCGCCCGTGACTTTCGACAATGGAGTATAATCCGTTACATCTCCCGGAGCTATTACAACTCCTGAAGCATGAATCGAAGAATTCTTATTGAGATTTTCAAGTACAAGACAATAATCATACAGCTTTTTCTTTTCAGCTTTCTGTGCAGCGTCACCTGTTTCAAAATATTTTTTGAAATCAGGTTCTTCTTTCATGCACTCGCTGAGTTTTTTTACCTTTCCAAACAGAATAGGTATTGTTTTTGTCAGATCATTTATTTCCTGAAAAGGAAAATTAAGAACCCTGCCGACATCTTTGAGGACTCCTCTCGGCGCGAGTTTATTGAATGTAACTATCTGCGCGACCGAATTCTCGCCGTATTTTTCCTTAGCATAATGTATTACTTCATCCCGCCTGTCATCCTGAAAATCAATGTCAATGTCAGGCATTGATATTCTTTGGGGATTCAGGAATCTTTCAAAAAGCAGATCATACTCAAGAGGGTTTACGTTTGTAATTCCGATGCAGAAGCATACAAGGCTTCCCGCAGCGCTTCCTCTTCCCGGACCGACAAGTATTCCGGCGCTTCTTGCATAATCAATGAAATCCTTAACAATAAGAAAGTATCCGGAGAAATCCATTTTCTTAATGACGGCAAGTTCGTATCTGAGTCTGTCTTCCGCTATATCCCTGTTTGTCAGAAATTTATCTCTGATCTTTTCAAGACCTTCGAATGAAAGTTTCTCAAGATATTCGTCAAATGTTCTCGATTCTTTTTTATCTGCTTCGGGTATCAGGTAATTCGGCATGAAATTCTTCGAAGTATCGAGTTCGAGACTGCATTTTTCCGCAACTTCAAGCGTTGATCTTATCGCTTCGGGAAATTCTCTGAACAGATCGCACATTTCCTTTGCCGACTTAAAATAGATCTGATCCGTACCGTAACGGAGATTTGTCAGAAGGTCTTTCGGTTCGTAACTCTTAGCTGCTTTGGCTGACTGCTTGGCGCTGATGTGAAGATAAATATTGTGAGCGATCGCATGCTCTTTTTTTATGTAATGGACATCGTTGGTAGCGATGAGCTTAAGACCGAATTTCTTCGCAAGCTTCGGCATAACCTCCATTACTTTCTTTTCAGCGGGAATATCGTGATCCTGTATTTCGAGATAAAAGTCTTCACCGAAAATGTCCTTATAAACTCCTGTCATCTTTTCCGCCGTCTTCAGATCATCCCTTGTAATGTAACAGGAGATAACTCCTCCAGCGCAGGCAGATGAAGCAACCAGACCTTCCCTGTACTGATTCAGCACTTCAAGATCGATCCTGGGTTTGTAATAATATCCTTCGGTATGTCCGATGGAAGTGAGTTTCAGCAGATTCCTGTAACCGGTTTCATTTTTTGCGAGAAGAATGAGATGAGCGTAATTAATGTTTGATGAAACCAGACCGTCGGAGTTTTCAACGCTCATCTCGTCAATTTCCGAGATTGATCTGACATTCTTCTTTCCCTTTTCAAATCTGCTTCCCGACTGCGCTACATATACTTCACATCCTACTACCGGTTTTATTCCCTTTGACTTTGCTTTTTTATAAAATTCCATAATGCCGTACATCACACCGTGATCGGTAAGAGCTACGGCTTTCATTTTATTATCAACGGCGGCATCAACAAGACCGTCAATGGTGGAGATCGCATCAAGCAGCGAATAATGAGAATGATTATGTAAGTGAATAAACTCGGGCATCGGGAAATTTTATAAAGTAAAATGAAAAATTACAGTTGATTAAAACAGTTAAAAATTTTCTTATTGACTGAATTAATGCGGGAATATTTAAATATATTTAAAATGAAAATGAAATGTAACTGACAATTGTAAATGTTAAACGGTAAATGTCAAATTTCCTCCTGTTTTCTGATTTTCACGATTAAAAATGATAGTTATGATAAATGAATGTATAAAATTAGTTTCTGGAAATTATGCGGACTCTGAGAGAATGATCTTGATCAAATAAACAGTTAAGCAGTGTGGCAGTGTGGCAGTTAAGAAGTGTGGCAGTTTCTGGGGATTTTTGTTTAATCGTTTTTATTTAAAAATATTTATAAAAAAATCAAACGAACATTTGAAATTAATAATTAATAATTAGAGACTTCTGAAAAAC
>JAFDZQ010000085.1 GCA_018266895.1 Bacteroidota bacterium | reverse complement strand
CATTTAGGTAATAATGACTTTTTAGATAGCCCCGGTTTGGGAGGGGTTTTGTAGCAATACAGTAAGTTTTTCAAAGAAAATTTAACTAACCAAATAATTATATAACCATATGTAGAAACGTTTTGGACGGCAATAACCTGAATTATTAAAAAAACATTATTATAGGATTTTATTTTTAAAAAGCAGTGATTAAGTTTAAAATATTTTTTTAAATCACCGAAAAGCAAAATACAAATAAATGTCAAAGACAAACATCAAGTGTCCGAACTGCGGAGCAGATATAAAGGTAGATGAAATTTTCGAGCATCAGGCAGAAGAGAAGTTCCGGACCGAATATGAAAGCCGTCTTGCGGAACAGATAGCCGCGCTTAACAAGAAAAAAGAAGAGGCAACCAAGGAAGTTCTGATACTGAAAAGAATGAAAGAAGATCAGGATGACATAATCAGAAAGAAACTTGAAGAAGAGAGGAACAAAATTAAATCCGAGGCAATTTTTCTTGCAAAAAAGGACGTTGAATTTGAAATGCTTAAGATCAAACAGGAAAACGAGATCAAGTCAAAGGAAAATCTGCAGTTAAAGAAAAAGGAAGTTGAAATATTAAACAAGGAAAGACAGCTCAAAGACAAAGCTGATCAGCTTGAGCTTGATGTTGAAAGAATGATGATCGATAAGGAAAAGGAAATTCAAGAAAAGACTATCAGGAGGGAACAGGAGAAAAGCGAGCTGAAAAGAATTGAGTTTGAGAATCAGCTTACGGCTCAGAAGAAAAAGATCGACGAGCTTAAGAGAAAAGAAGTTGAAATGCAGAATAACGAGCAGGTGCTGAAAGAAAATACGGAGAGAGTAAAAGCAGAATATGAAAAAATGCTGCTGATAAAAGCTAAGGAAGCTGAAGAGCAGGCATTGAAACGTGAACAGGAAAAAATAGAAATGCAGAAACAGGAATTTGAATCTCAGCTTCAGAGCCAGAAGAAGATCATAGACGAGATGAGAAAGAAAGAAATTGAAATGCAGAATAAGGAAAGAGAGCTGAAGAATAAATCCGAGGAATTAATACTTGAATCCGAAAGACAGATGATAGCAAAAGCAAAAGAAGCGGAAGAACGCGCGGTGAAGAGGGAACAGGAGAAAAGCGAACTGAGGAAACAGGAGTTTGAACAGATGATCGAAGAACGAAACAGGATGATAGAGGATCTGAAGAAACGGGAAAATGAATTGAAAGGCAGGGAACAAGAGATCAGAAAGAAGGCGGAAGAAGTTCAGCTTGAAACAGAAAAACAATTTTCCGAAAAGGCAAAGGAGATCGAAGAAAGAGCAGTCAGACTTGAGCGCGAAAAAAATGAAATGAAACAAAGGGAGTATGATAAAAAACTTGAAGATCAGAAAAAGCTTATTGACGAACTCAAGAAAAAAGCGGAACTTGGTTCGCAGCAGCTTCAGGGAGAAGTGCAGGAACTTGCACTTGAGGAATTCCTGACATCCAATTTCCCGATTGACATGATCAGCGAAGTGAAGAAAGGCGAGCGCGGAGCGGATGCAGTTCACATTGTAAGAAATAATCTTCTGCAGGAATGCGGCAAGATCATTTATGAAAGCAAGAGGACAAAAGCATTCAGCGACAGCTGGATAGAAAAACTCAAGGAAGATCAGAAATTACAGCAGGCGGACATTGCCGTGATCGTAACAGAGACAATGCCAAAGGACATGGACAGATTCGGATTGAGGCAGGGAGTATGGGTCTGCAGCTTTAATGAAATAAAAGGACTTTCCATCGTACTGCGTGAAATGCTTATTAAAACACAGTCTGTGAGAATAGTACAGGAGAATAAGGGTGAAAAGAAAGACATGCTTTACAATTATCTGACAAGCAATGAATTTGTTCAGCAGATAGAAGCTATAGTCGAAGGATTTACCGGACTGCTCGGCGATCTGCAGAAAGAAAAGAATGCCATGGAGAGGATCTGGAGTACTAGAGAAAAGCAGATCAGAAAGGTGCTGATAAATACTTCATCGATGTACGGTTCGATCAGAGGAATTTCAGGAAATGTAATCGGAAGCATAAAAGCTCTTGAACTTCCCGAAGGCAGTGAAGAGGAGCTTTAACTGAATTTTTTATAAATTGAAATTACTCAAACCTCAAAGTCTTAAAGGACGAGACTTCGGGGTTTATCTTTTGTTTTTATACTGTCGGAGGATTCTTGTTGAATGTACAGGACACAGTTTCACACATTATGCTGAAATAATGATTTTAAATTTAAAATTTTTTGGAATGGATCTGTTTGATGCTATTATAAACCGCAGGACGACCAACACTGCATTTGCAGATAAAAAAGTTACTAAGGAACACACAGATCTTCTTATAAAAATGTCTTCACATTGTCCGAGTCATTTTAATTCACAACCCTGGGGGTTTATTCTTGTTGAGGATGAAACTGTAATAAAGGGCATTGCAAAAATCGCGGGAGATTCGATGACACAGCTTATGGATGACGGAAGATTCTGGAAGCAGTACAGAAAGTATTTCCGGTTCAGTGAAGAAGAAACTGAGCAGAGCGGCGACGGAATTCACTTAGATCATCTGCCGGCATATCTTAAGCCGTTTGCGAAATCAATTTTTTCGGAAGCAGGAGGAAAAATAATTTCCAGATTCAGGGTCTCGAAAATACTGGGAGGAGATGAAGAGAAACTTGTAGCAACCTCACCGCTGCTTTTTGTAATACTGCTGACAAAGGATGAATATAAAAAAGAAGAGCTGTCTGGTTTTTATTCAGTAATATCCATGGGAGCAGTGATACAGACATTGTGGTTAGTGACAACAGCCATCGGAATGGGAATGCAGTTCATATCGACTCCCGGAGAGATTCCGGGAAACTGGAAGAAGATCTCGGAGATGCTGAAAGTTCCGGAAGATTACGAAATGATGGCGATATTCAGAATGGGTTACATTGACCCGAAAGTAAAAAGACCTGTCATAGACTGGACATCTTCGCAGAGGAAGAGCATAAGCGAACTTGCATTCAGAAACAAATTCGGTAATCATATTGAAGAAAAGTAAATATGAGAAATTAAAAATAAATTCCTGTTTCTCATTAAATCAAATCCATAGTTTGGAAAATTTATTTTTATCCGGTTTGCTGATCTATTCAGTCAATTACATAACAGGCTGGCTATTATATTCCGGAAAGATTTCAATAGGAAAAACAGCGCATCAGACATTATTTATCTCAATAATTTTAAATCTCACGCTTATTCTGATATTTGTCAAATTACCTTTTTATGAAAAAATAATTTGTGCATTATCTTTGTGTATGATGATATCCCTGCCCTTCGGAAAAAAAGGCGGAAGATATCATATTGCAGCAAGCAGCGCGGGATTATTTCTATACATTCTGCTGCTGCTGATTAAATTAACAACGGAAAATTATTAAGCTAATATTTAAATGAAGTAAATGTGGAAAACTGAAGAAGGCAGCACAGGAAGATTAATACAGCTTTGCTTAGGATACTTTGTATTTTATGTCATCACGGGTGTAACCGTAAAATATTTCCTCGGAAGTGCGGATCAGGGCTTTCCCGGAATGCACGATCTGGAATATCTTGTTTACAGCACAATCGGAGGGAATCTGCTTGCGCTTGCAGTAGTGCTGGTTCTCAGATGGTATAAACTGCAGTCAAACAATTCGGTAAAATTTCTCGGGATGAATCTTCCCGTTGAACTGATCTATATCATTCCTTCCGGAATATGCACAGCCGTAGTCATACCGACTACAACTCTTATGTATACTCTTCCGATCTCGGTTATGGTGGCAATGGTAATAATGAGAGGAAGCATAATCATCATCAGCAGAATTATTGACGCTATCCAGATAAAGCAGGGAATTTTAAAAAAGAGAGTTTATAAAGAAGAGAATATCGCAGTAG
This sequence comes from Bacteroidota bacterium, assembly GCA_018266895.1. Taxonomy (GTDB): domain Bacteria; phylum Bacteroidota; class Ignavibacteria; order Tepidaquicellales; family Tepidaquicellaceae; genus JAEUSI01. The sequence continues at coordinate 8,754 of JAFDZQ010000085.1, read as the reverse complement.
TATTTGCGCTGCTTGCAGTTGCAATAAATATATTCTGGGGAAAAGGCGGAGGTTTTGATTTTATTTACAACACAGCGGCAATGGTAATACTCATCAGTTACATTACGGCATATTTTATAAGAATTTACATAATGAATTATTATAAGAATACCAGAGGAAAGAATGTTAAGCAGGATAACAAGGGATTCTTTGCTATTGAACAGATCTCCGCGACAATAACAATGTTTACTGCCGGATTAATATTATATTATTCTTATGAACTTTTCGGTTCCCATAATATGCAGATAACAATATTCAGAGAGGCATTTGACAATCCGAGACCGATGTGGGGATGGGCAGTAATCGCAGGTCTGGCTTTCGGTATCGTCGCATTTTTTTCTGTTTTTATTTTTATGTTCAAGGGACGGACTGCAACATTTGCAGGGCTTGTTAACCGTCTTACATCTCTCATTGCAGGTACGGCAGCCACCCTTATTTTTTACATTTCATTCGGAGGAAAACCTCCCGCAGTTGAAGACTGGATCTCACTGATTTTCATTTTCATTGCAGTTGGATTCATTACAATTGCAGAAAAGAAACGTTCAGCTGAGCTGAAAGCATTGAAGGAATTATAAAACATAAGATCATCTTATCAGTAAACCGGTCAGGGTCTGTTCAGGGACGGTATCATCTGCTGAAGTCCTGAGAAAACAAGCTGAACGGCTATAGCTGCAATCAGAAGTCCGGAAACCTTTGTCAGCACATTTATTCCGGTCTGATTCAGGGTTTTTTCCATTCTTGAAGCTGTCATAAGCGAAATCAAAACAAACAAAGAAACAAGAAGCACAATTACCGTAAGAAAAATATCTCCTTCAAGACCGTTGCTTTTACTGCCGTAAAGGATCATTCCGCTTATCGCACCCGGTCCTGCAAGAAGCGGCAATGCAAGAGGCACTACGGCTATATCGGAAGGATTCTGTCCGGGGTCATCGGGAATATTCTTGTCCCCTGATCTTGATTTGCCGAGTATCATATCAAGTGAAATCAGAAAAATTATAATGCCTCCTGCCAGGGTGAATGCGGGAATGCCGATGCCGAATAACTCCAGCAGATATCTTCCGAGATACAGAGAAACAGTCAGAATAATAAAAACAGCTGCAGAAGTTTTTTTGGCAATTGAAATTTTTTCTTCACGGGAAAGATTACCTGTCTTTGTAAGAAATAAAGGAATGCCTTCAATCGGATTTACAAGCACGGAGATAGCGATGAAGATTTTGATGTAATAAGTGACTTCTGTCATAAAAATTTTTAAGTGATGTTCAAACTATTAATTATAAAACATATATACAATATTTAAAATATCTGTATGTTATAACATCCCTCAGTGTTGTCCATATTAATTTATTTTTGTAATAAAAAATTATTTCCATTAAAAAATTGAATAAAATTGTAAGCTGTTTGAAACAACACCACCCTGCCCGCCTTCGGTTTACCTCGCTGAAAGCGGGTGAGGCATGCCCTCCCCTTTGAGAGAGTTGTCAAAACCGTAGATTATTTTAACACAGAGACCCGGAGACACAGAGGATTTTAAATTTTTCTTGTTTTTTTCTGTGCCTCTGTGCCTTTGTGTTGATTTCTTCAGTTTTGAGACACTCTCTTGAAAAGCGGAGGTTTTGAGAGGGGTTTGCAGCAATACAGTAAGTTTTTAAAAATCAAACCAAAGCTTTTCTCTCACAGATGACACAAATTTTTACGGATCACACTTATACTCTTAAAAGCTCAAATTTTGAAAGAGAAATGCAGAGTATGATCTGTGTGAATCTGTGTCATCTGAGAGAAGCAATCCTTTTGATTTAAAATATAATTTTAGTTTCGTTAACAGATATTCAACATTTTGGACGGATGTGATCTGACAGAGAAAAAAATAATTTTGTTTGCTTGTTAAAATTAATCTGTTTATTTTTACAATGTGAAAACCGGAATCTCAAAATATTTTTCCTTAATACTCCTTCTGTTTTTAGTCAATTCTAATTTCAGCTTTGCTCTCACGCAGATGATGTGCAGTATGAATATGGCTGATGATGTCTGCGAATGTAAAGACAACTCAAAAGCAGACGATATTCAATTCAATACGCCGGAATCCGGATGCTGTAAGACTAATATTAAAGAGATTAACAATTCGAACATACTCGAAAACACAGTTTCGAAAGTAACAAAAAGCATTATTTCCCTGAATACAATTCATTATCAGGAAGTTAGCATTAGACCGGAAACATACACCTGCTTTATAATTATACATAATACCTTTAAACCTCCCAAAGACTTACCGGTTTTATATTCATCTCTTCTGATCTGATTAATTTCATTTAAAGAAAATCATTGTACGGCATTGTAACTCACATTGCTGATTATTTATTTTATAATAATATATTTAAAATGAAATTAATCTTATTCATATCATTAAAAATAATTCTTTACGCTGTAAATATTTCCGCTCAGCAGGATTCTGCGGTTAATTATAATAATCCCGGTCTGAATGATCTTATATCTTCGGCTTTAAATTCAAATGCAAAACTGGAACCGATTGAATATGAAAAGAAGATATTATCAGCCAACATTTCATCTGTAAACAAGCAGCCTTCACCGATGCTGCAGTTAATGGTGGATTTTTTGCCGGTTGATTTCAGCAGTGCGGGAGAATATTCAGTTACATATTCACAGCCGCTGAAACTGTTCGGTAAGTTAGATGAACAGGAGAGATTAGCAAGAATAAGATCAGGCAAGCCTTTGATCGAAAAAAGGGAGCTGGAAATCGAGCTGATCAGAGCCGTAAAGGAAAACTACTTTATGCTTTCATTAAATGAAAAGCTGTATGAATTCAATAATGAATTTCAGAAAATAGTGAAAAGCATTTCGAGGTCAATTGAAATTCAGTATTCAGCCGGAAAAGGAAATCAGTATGAGATCCTTAAAAGCAACAATGAATTTCAGAAATTGTTACTGGAAGAGATCGATCTGAGAAACATCAGAAAAATATTCATTAATAATCTCAGCACGCTTTCCGGAATACAACTGCCTGATAATTTTATGACACAGAACATTGACATACTTCTGAAGATCAATCCTCCTGTACTTGATTCTGCAGTACTTATTAAAGACATGGTCATAAACAATACGGAATTTCAGTATCTCGATCAGCTTAATAAGGAAAATATTTCCGAAAAAAATATCGCACGGCTGGAAAGAAAACCGGATCTTGAACTTATGACAGGATACAAATACATGTCCGATTCTAAAGATAATTTTTTAGTTTTTTCAGTACTTGTAGATCTTCCTTTTATGCCATGGAACACTAAAAGAATAGATGCTATGCTGAACGAGAAACTTCTGATGGAAAAAAAGATTAGTTCGGAATACAAATCACTTGAAACCAATCTTGGAAACGAACTTAAGAATAACATTGTAAAAATAAACTCATCACTTGAAAAAATAGATTACATAAGAAGCATTCTGATACCTCAGACAGAGCAGGCATTCAAGTCTTCGCTTATTTCATACGAAACTTTTTCAGCCGGATTCACTGACCTTCTGGATACTTACAGGGAATTAAGAGAAAACAATCAAATGCTCCTGAAGGAAGAAATTGAATATCTGATATCCGTAAGCGAACTTGAAAAACTCACAGGCAAACAAATTTTAACTATCAACTGATATGAAGAAAGCATTAATCATAATAACCGGAATCATAATATTAGCTGTATCCGCATTCGGGATATATAAATTGTTTAAAGGTAAAGATCAGGATATGACAGTCAGTAAATCCGCTGAGATGTATATATGTCCGATGCATCCTCAGATACAAAGCGACCATCCTGGAGTATGTCCGATCTGCCACATGGACCTTGTACTGAAAGAAACTTCCGATGTGCAGAAAGAATTTGATTCACTTAAAACACAGGGAAAAGAATCCCGGGATGTAGTATTATCACCTGCTCAGCAGGTTCTTGCTAATGTACAGACTGAAAAAGTCTCCGTAAAAGAATACAGGAACAATCTGACTTTCAACGGATTCATTAAGACGGGAGAGAATAATATGAGACATATTTCAACTCCCGTATCGGGAAAGATAATCAGGATGTATGTTAACTACGAAGGTCAGATGGTGACAAAAGGTCAGCCCGTCTTTGAGATTTATTCTCCCGAGATTTATTCAACTCAGAAAGAATATATTCTTGCATTGCAGAATTATGAGAATGCAAAGAACAGCAGTTACGATCTTGTGACTGAGCAGGCGGAAGAACTTATCGCTTCGACAAAGACCAGACTGAGATTATGGGAAGTGACTCCTGCCCAGATCGAAGAACTTGAAAGAACAAAAGAAGCGCGGGATCACATAACGGTTTATTCAAAATACAGCGGCGTAATTACAAAAAAAATAGATCACGAAGGACACTGGGCCGCTGCAGGCGAGGATGTTTACGACATTGTTGATATGTCCGTATTATGGGTGATGGCAAGCGTTCCCGAGTCGGATATAAAAGCAATAAAACTCGGACAGCAGGCTGATATAAGAGCTGTTTCATATCCGGATGAAGTATTTAAAGCAAAAGTAAATTTTATCAGTCCGATGTTAAATCCGGAGACAAGAACGCTTGAGGTAAGACTGGATGTTATAAACAGGAATTACAGATTAAAACCGGATATGTTTGTAAAGGTCGAGATAGGATCGGCAGGATATGAATGGAATATTGTTGTACCGAGAAATGCAGTATTAAGAACAGGCAAAATGGATATTGTTTACATTAAGAAAGAAAATAATGTCTTTTCGCCTGTAATGGTAACAATCGGAGGAGAGCAGGACGGAAAATATCTGATTACTTCCGGTCTCTCCGAAGGAGATGTTATAGTTACAAGCGCAGGATTTCTGATTGACAGCGAAAGTCAGATCAGGACAGGAAACAGTTCGCAAAACATGGAAGGCATGGATATGAAAACCAAGGAAGAACCTGTATTCAATAAAGATCAGGATGTAATGAAAGATATGAAGCGATAGAGTGTGNNTAGAGTATATAAAGTGTTTTTGTAAAACATTAAACAGAGTTTTATAAACAAAAATATAAACTAAAAATAAAAATCTGCAATTGCAGAAAAGGAGATAAAAATGAAATACATCAATTTTAAAAAAATCTGTTTACCGTTGCTGATTATTCTGACAGTATCAGTTGCAGGATGCGGAAAGAAGGAATCAAATGATGTTACTGAAAACAAAATGAAAACAGAATCATCAGGTGAAACAAACGAAATGAAGAAGACTGATAATATGTCCGGCAAAAACACTTCGGATCATATCATGGTCAGTTTGCCGACTATGCAGTGCAGTACTTGCAAAAAGAACATCGAGACGGCAGTAAAGAAATTAGACGGGATTGAAAGCATTAATGTAGTTGTTAAAGAAAAAACTGCGCATATAAATTATGATAAATCCAAAACGGATTTAACGAAAATTGAAAGCGTAATTACTGCGGCAGGATATGACGCAAACGACAAAAAGGCGGATCCTGAAGCTTACAAGGAATTGGATGACTGCTGCAAGCTGCCGAAAGATCAGAAAGGAAAATAAAGAAATAAAAGTTGTAAGGAACGGATCATAAAACAGAAAAGAAATAAAGCGGTAAATAATCTGATCATGTATATATTTTATGGATAATAATAAATCACACGGACATCATAATCATAATATGGATTCACATAACCACAGCATGGATTCACATAACCACAGCGGACATGGTGATATGGTAAGTGATTTTAAGAAAAGGTTTTATGTATCGCTTATAGTAACTATTCCGATAATAGTGCTGACGCCAATGATTCAGCACTGGCTCGGTATTGCAGATAAGCTGAAATTTCAGAATGACGCATATTTGCTTTTCGTACTTTCCTCATTTGTTTATTTCTACGGAGGGTGGCCATTCTTAAAGGGTTTTTACAATGAGATAAGATCTTTTAAACCGGGTATGATGACACTGATCGCAGTTGCGGTCAGCGTTGCATACATTTACAGCAGTGTTGTTGTCTTCGGACTTAAAGGAGATATTTTCTTCTGGGAACTTGCTACTCTTATCGATATAATGCTTTTCGGTCACTGGATAGAAATGAGATCTGTACTGGGAGCTTCAAAAGCCCTAGAAGAACTGGCAAAATTAATGCCGTCGGATGCTCATAAATTAAATGCTGACGGAAGCGTCATCGAAATCCCGCTGAGCGAACTTAAGATAAATGATAAAGTAATTGTAAAGCCGGGTGAAAAATTTCCTGCTGACGGAACAGTTTTAGAAGGTGATACTTCCGTTGATGAATCCATGCTTACCGGAGAATCAAAACCTGTATCCAAATCAAAGGACTCTGAAGTTATAGGCGGTTCAGTAAACGGAGAAGGTGCCGTAACAGTTGAAATAAAAAAAACAGGCAAAGATTCATTCCTGTCTCAGGTTATTGAATTAGTAAAGGAAGCACAGGAGAGCAAATCAAAGACTCAGGATCTGGCAAACAGAGCTGCGCTATGGCTCACATTAGCTGCACTGATCAGCGGGGTTCTGACTTTCTTTTTCTGGACTGCATTTACAAATCAAAGTTTCGCCTTTGCGCTTGAAAGAACCGTTACGGTTATGGTAATCACCTGCCCTCACGCATTAGGTCTTGCAATACCGTTGGTAGTAGCTGTTTCAACAGCTTTAGCAGCAACCTCCGGATTACTTATAAGAGACAGGGTTGCCTTTGAAAAAGCAAGAAATATATCTGCAGTAGTATTTGACAAAACCGGAACATTAACAGAAGGAAAATTCGGAATCACGGATGTCATTATATTAAATGATTCAGTCAATAAGGAAGAAATGATTAAGATTGCAGCTTCGATAGAATCTTTCTCGGAGCATCCTATTGCAAAAGCTATTGCCGCCTCGGCAGAAGAGAAATATACAGTTACGGAATTTAAAGCTATCACGGGAAAAGGAGCACAGGGAATTATTGACGGAAAATTGATAAAAATAGTAAGCCCGGGTTATTTAAAAGAAAATAATCTTGAATATCAAAATGAAGATATAGTGAGATTATTTCAGCAGGGCAAAACAATAGTTTTTGTATTGAACGGGAATAGTATTTCCGGCGCAATTGCACTTGCAGATAGAATAAGGAAAGAATCTAAGGAAGCCGTTGATGAACTGAGAAAGATGAATATTAAAACAATAATGCTGACCGGCGATAATAATAAAGTAGCTGAACGGGTGGCAAAGGAAACGGGTCTCGATGAATTTTTTGCAGAAGTTCTTCCGCAGGATAAAGCGAAAAAAATTAAAGAAGTTCAGCAAAGGGGCTTAATAACGGCGATGACAGGAGACGGAGTTAATGATGCACCTGCACTGGCGCAGGCAGATGTCGGCATTGCGATCGGAGCAGGAACGGATGTTGCAATTGAAACAGCGGATATAATTTTAATAAAGAGTAATCCTCTTGATGTCGTTTCGGTAATTAAATTATCCCGCGCTACATACAGAAAGATGATTCAGAATCTGATCTGGGCGACAGGTTACAATCTGTTTGCGATTCCGCTTGCAGCCGGTGTTCTTTATTCTTTCGGGATATTACTTAGTCCTGCTTTAGGGGCAGTGCTGATGTCATTAAGCACTGTAATAGTTGCGATAAATGCAAGATTACTGAAAATATAATTTGACAGTATTAAATTTTAAAAATTTATTCTTAAATATTAAACAATAAAAATGAAAACAAATGTATTTAAACTAATGGCTTTAATGTTAACAGTTCTTATTTTTTCTTCACTTAATTTACAATCCGGAAAAGCAGCAGATAAAAAAACCATAGAGATTTCTTTACCTTCAATTCAATGCGGAATGTGTGTAAAGACTCTGAAGAATGCACTCGGAAAGACGGAGGGAATTATCGAAAGCAAAATCGATTTAAAAAATAAAAAAGCAACCATAACCTTCGATGATTCTGAAACAAATTCAGAGAAAATAGAAGCTGTAATAACAGATGCAGGATATGATGCAAATGATAAACCCGCTAATGCTGATGCTTATGAAAAACTAAGCCCTTGTTGTAAAAAGCCGGAATAGAAATGGATTACATAATAATTATCACATTCATTCTGATCATTGTATTTATTGCTTACAGAAAATTTAAAAAGGTAAGTGATGACAAAGATTGCTGTAAGTAAAATTAATATAAATTAAACTAAAATGACACAAAAGTATAAAGTAACAGGAATGACATGCAATCATTGTGTTGCATCTGTCCAGAAAACTCTTTCAGGAATTGAGGGTGTGGAAAGTGTTAAAGTTACTCTGGATCCGCCTGCAGCGGAAATAAAAATGCATCATCATGTTGAAAAAAGTATACTGAATTCGGTTCTGGAAAAAACAGGAAATTATAAATTAGAAGAATCAGAAAATTCATAAAGAAGTCTGATTAACTAAAAACTCTTTCAGGAATAATCTCAGAAAAAACAAAGAATTTTTGTAACTGTATTGTCAATATTTTAACATGATTGAAAAAATAATAGACTTCTCCGTAAATAACCGCTTCATAATACTGATCATTTATTTAGGCATAGCCGGTTACGGAATATATTCAATGATAAATACACCTGTAGATGCAATCCCTGATCTTTCGGAAAACCAGGTGATAATATGGACGGAATGGATGGGAAGAAGTCCTCAGATAATCGAGGATCAGATCGCATATCCGCTTACGACTTCGCTT
>JAFDZQ010000084.1 GCA_018266895.1 Bacteroidota bacterium | reverse complement strand
TGTAAATCAACTTTTTATATTTCCAATTTAACTCCATCTATACTTTTGGGACAGCCCCAGAACCAAAGAAAAATCGCCCGCCCGCCTAGCCCGCCTTCGGCGAGGCATACCGGCGAGGTTGGCTGGTGATAAATTGCCTGAAATTCTTTCGCAATTGCTGCAAAAATTTAACTCGCCTTCGGCTCGAACAGAAATTTTTGCTTAACGCAATTGCTCAGAATTTCTTAACGGCAATTTCTCACAGGCGGGTTTGTTTTAATAAAGAATAATTAAATTTGAATTACATTTAAAAAACAAATGAAAATTATATATTCAAAAATATTTTGGACGGCAAAGTTTTAAGCAATAGTATATAAATTTTTATTTTTGAATATGATCTCTTGACATCATTGACAAGAAATGTCATAAAATTTAGAATTTGAAAAACTTCCTATGTTAAAACGAACCAATGAGTCTGGATTTTGAAATAAAAACATAAAAAATAGTTTGGCACACAAAGTGCATATATTTAATTTGCATCTATTTTATAAACCAAATAACCTGTTGATGAAATCGGAGATGCATTTAACAATTAATAAACATTTAACAGTTTTCGGATTATAAATTAATTACCGCACAGGAATTGAAAATTAGGAACATGGCATTAACCAAATACAAAGCAAAAAGAAATTTTAAAGAAACCCCGGAACCTATCGGCGGCAATGCTGACACTGATAAGCTGCGTTTTGTAATTCAGAAACACAATGCTTCGCATCTGCATTATGATTTCCGTTTGGAAATGGAAGGTGTGCTTAAGAGCTGGGCGGTGCCTAAAGGACCATCTGCCGATCCTGATGTAAAGCGGCTTGCCATGATGGTGGAAGACCATCCGTACGATTACAGGAATTTTGAAGGAATAATTCCTGGCGGTTATGGTGCCGGTACGGTTATCGTATGGGATGAAGGTTATTATGAGCCTGCTGATGCTACAGGGAAAGATAAAAAAACACTGGAGAAAGAATTACTCAAGGGAATTTATTCGGGTAAGTTACATTTTGTACTTCACGGCAAAAAATTAAAAGGTGAATATGCGCTTGTAAAAACACGTGGCCGGGGAGATAATGCATGGCTGCTGTTTAAGATAAAAGACAAGTATGTTTCAAAAAAGGATATAACCCTGAAAGATAAATCAGTCATTTCAAAAAAAACATTAGCGCAGCTGGAAAAAACCACAACCGGTTTTTACGGAGCAAAACGGGTAAAGGAATCGAAAGCAAAAAGTAAAAAAGAACTTGCACTGAACAAGCGCGATGATGTAAAGACAGCTACCGCAAAAAATAAAAAAGAAACAGAGTCAGAAAAAAAAATTTCTACCAATAAAATTATAAGTAAAGGCAGACGCGCAAAATTTCCTTCTAAATTATCACCAATGCTTGCAACACTTGTTGATAAACCTTTTGATAATGAAGCATGGCAGTTCGAAATAAAATGGGACGGCTACAGGACTTTAGCATTTTGCAAAAAAAGCAAAGTCGAATTAAAATCCCGCAACGATAAATCGTTTAACAACAAATTTTATCCCGTTCACAAAGCGGTTCAGGACTGGAATATAAATGCCGTGATAGACGGGGAAGTGGTAGTGCCTGATGAAAACGGCAAATCAAATTTTGGCGCATTGCAAAACTGGAGGAGTGAAGCCGAAGGAGAATTAAATTATTATGTGTTTGATATTCTTTGGCTGAACGGAAAAGACCTGATGCAAATTCCTTTATCAGAAAGAAGAATAGTTTTAAAACAAATGATTCCTGAAAGTAACATCATCAGGTTTAGTGAAAATTTTAAAGTAAGCGGAATTGAATTTTTTGAAGCAGCAAAAAAAATGGGGCTTGAAGGCATCATTGCAAAAAAATCCGACAGTACATATTCACCCGGGATCCGTTCCGGAGAATGGCTGAAAATAAAAGCTGACAAAAGACAGGAAATGGTAATTGGCGGATATACTAAGAACGATGATTCATCCAAATTCTTCAGTTCCTTACTGCTTGGTGTTTTTGAAAAAGGCAAATTAATATACACAGGTAAAGCAGGAACGGGTTTTAGCAATAAGCAGCAAAAAGAAATGCTGAAACAATTCCAAAGTTACATTACAAAATCTTCTCCTTTCACAGAATTGCCTGATATAAATAAACCCTCACGATTTCGTCCGGATCCTCATGCAACGGCAGTTTGGATGAAACCTGAACTGGTTTGCGAAGTAAGTTATACAGAAATGACAGCAGACGGTATTATGCGTCATCCATCTTTTGAAGCCATGCGCATTGACAAAAAAGCAAAAGATGTGACAAGAGAAATAGCAGTTGACTCAAAAAAAATCACTTCAAAGAAAAAAGCTCAGTCAGATTCCATAATAAAACCTGCAGGAAAGAAAGACCTCAAAACTTTTTTGAATCCATCCGATGACACACAAGTCCGTAAAATCAGCGGTCATGAAATAAAATTCAATAACCTGAATAAAATATACTGGCCAAAGGAAAAAATCACGAAACGTGATATGCTAAACTATTATTACCAGGTTGCTCCTTACATTCTTCCATATCTGAAAGACAGACCTCAGTCCATGAACCGGCATCCTGACGGCATCAACGGTGAAAGTTTTTATTTTAAAGATGTAACAGACACAGCTCCTGATTGGATTGAAACATTTGAATATAAAAGCCCTTCTGACAACCGTGTAAGAAAATATTTAGTTGTGAAAGACGAAGCAAGCCTTTTATACATGGCAACATTAGGTTGTATTGAAATGAATCCCTGGCACAGTAAAGCGGAAACAGAAGATTATCCCGACTGGTGCATCATAGACCTGGATCCTGCGGAAAATACTTTCAATCAGGTTATAGAAGCGGCAAAAGTGACAAGGGATATTCTGGAAAGCATGGGGGTTAAATCATATCCAAAAACAAGCGGCTCGACAGGCATACATATTTACATTCCGCTTCGGGCAAAATATACTTATGATCAATCAAAAGAATTTGCACGGATTATTGCAACGTTAGTACAACGTGAATTACCAAATTATACAAGTATTGAGCGCATTGTCAAAGCCCGCAAAGGAAAAATGTATATCGACTTTCTGCAGAATCGTCCGCAGGCGACAATTGCGGCACCTTATTCCTTACGACCAAAACCCGGCGCAACTGTTTCCATGCCTTTGCATTGGGACGAAGTAAAAAAAGGTTTAAATATGAGTGATTTCACTATTTATAATTCTCTAGACAGAATTAAAAGCGAAGGCGATATTTTTAAACCGGTTCTTGGCAAAGGAATTAATTTAGAAATAGTAATTAAACAATTTAATAAGCAATAACACATTTTAAAAACGAAGCGCAACTTAAATTCTTTCACGCTGATAAAATAAAATCCGAAGAATAAGAAGTGGATGTAAAAAGACAGAATAATGGAAGTAAAGATTTAAAGTTGACGAAAAAAGTTAAGTGAAATAATTTATTGATTAAGAGAAGTTGGTTCCCCGATATCAAAACTTGTGGATACACCCTAATTCAGAATATTTACAGAATAAAAATTTATAACAAACTAAAAACAAAATATCATGCACTCAATTTGGACAGGAACAATCAGTTTCGGGTTAATTAATATCCCGGTAAAATTATTCCCGGCAGTTCAGGAAAGTTCTCTTGACCTGGATATGCTTGACAGCAAAGATCATTCTAATATTAAATTTAAACGTGTAAATGAATCCACCGGAAAAGAAGTAGCTTATGAAAATATTGTGAAAGGATATAAGCTGGAAAAAGGATATGTAATTTTAGAAGAAGAAGATTTTGAGGCTGCGGATGCCGTAAAAACCAAAACGATTGAAATTATAAATTTTGTCAATGAACAGGAAATTGACAGTCTTTATTATGAACAGCCCTACTATCTCGAACCCGAAAAATCGGCAATGAAGGCTTATGCTTTGCTGCGTGACGCTTTACAATTATCAGGTAAAGTCGGGGTTACATCATTTGTGTTAAAGAATAAGGAAGGATTAGCCATTCTCAAGCCGTACAAAAACGTAATTGTTTTAAACCGTATTCGTTTTTCACAGGAGTTAAGAGATCCTTCCGAATTAAAATTACCGCCCGTTTCAAAAACTAAATCGAAAGAAATGGATATGGCGAATAAATTAGTTAACCAGCTTACAGAAAAATTCAATATTGCAAAATACAAGGACACTTATACTTCCAAACTTTTAAAAATTATTAAAGAGAAATCAAAAGGTAAAAAAATATCAATTCCGAAAACGAAAACAGTTCAAAAGCAAGGTGACAATTTAATGGATATGCTCAAAGCAAGTTTAAGTTCTAAAAAAAGTAAAGCAGCTTAGTAAAATGCCCGAAGGTCCGTCAATTATTCTTTTAAAAGAAGAAGTTCAGCAATTCTCAGGCAAAAAAATTCTTGCTGTCAGTGGTAACAGCAAGATTGACCAGGCACATCTGTTGTTTAAATGAATTTTATCCTGTCAGATTACATTGATTTAACATTTTCATTTCGTTATTTCACGAAGTGAAAACATTAGACAAGTACGAAATAATATTTAAAGCTCTATCCGATAAAAGCCGTCTCCGCATTCTGAAAATGCTTCAGCGAAAGTCTCTTTGCGTATGTGAGATAACTGCAGTTCTTAATCTTGCTGCGTCAACTGTTTCAAAGCATCTCAGTATTCTACGTGATGCCGGCTTAATAACTGATGAAAAAGACAAAAAATGGATAAATTATAAAATTAATCCGGATCCAAAAGACAACAGAGTTTCAAATGCGCTTCTCTTTGTTCAATTGCAGTTAGAAGATGACATTCTTATAGAGAGTGACAAAAAAGAAATTGAATGCGTCGACAGGAATGTTCTTTGCAGAAAATAATTAGTTTGTATTTCGTTAAACAGGTAAATGAAATAAAATTTTAATGCCTAACCATGATAAACATCAGGGTTTTAAGTCAGGGTTGTAAGCGGCGGAGTGATCTTGAAAAATTATATGTGAATGTAACAGCGGAAAATAATATTACCGCTGACCTGCAGAAGTTCAACGGTATAAAGAAAGTTAATAATACCGGAACAATAATCACTCCTGCATTAACAATAAACAATATAGTGACGTTAAGCGGAAAACTTGGGGAGAAAGACAGATAATGGAAGAAAAAAACTACAAAGCCTATTATTATCTTATTATCTTTCCTGTATTGTTTGGCGTGTATTTTCATCTTGACGGGAATATAAATGTTCTTGTTTACGATCTGCTCAGTTTAGACCCAAATTCACTTTTCACTTCAGCCATTCATTTTTTTATCTATGAGGTAATAAAAGTTTTAATTCTTCTGTCTGTAATTGTATTTACGGTGGGCATTATCCGCTCTTATTTCTCGCCTGAAAAAACAAGAAAGGCGCTTGAAGGCAAACCGCTTTTTGCCGGTAACATAATGGCAAGTCTGTTAGGAATTGTTACTCCTTTTTGTTCATGCTCTGCAATTCCTTTATTTCTCGGGTTTGTTGAAGCCAGAATTCCGCTGGGCGTTACTTTCTCTTTTCTTATTGCAGCTCCGATGATCAATGAAGTCGCTGTAATATTACTTTTCGGTCTGTTCGGCTGGAAGACGGCTGTGATATACATTTTAACCGGACTTCTCATTGCGATTGCCGCCGGATGGATCATCGGAAGATTAAAACTTGAACGATTTGTAGAACCATGGGTATATGAAATAAAATCCGCAGGCAACAATGCCGGTGAAGAAAAAATTAATTTTGCCTCCAGGATTGATTACGGAGTTATGGCTGTGAAAGATATAGTTTCAAAAGTCTGGCTGTATGTAGTAATTGGCATAGCTGTAGGAGCCGGCGTTCACGGATATGTTCCCGAGAATTTTATGGCCGGCATAATGGGAAAGGATGTCTGGTGGTCTGTACCTTTATCGGTGTTAATCGGAATTCCACTTTACTCAAATGCTGCAGGAATTATTCCTGTAGTCCAGTCCCTCATTGAAAAAGGCGCATCACTCGGGACTTCTCTTGCATTTATGATGTCTGTAATAGGACTTTCGCTTCCCGAGATGATAATTCTAAAAAAAGTTTTAAAGCTCCCTCTGATTTGTGTTTTCATCGGTGTAGTGGGAACGGGCATTGTAACAGTCGGTTACTTATTTAATATTATTTATTAGTATGGAAAAGATTACAAAAAAACTTTCTTTTTTAGACAGGTATCTGACTCTTTGGATATTTACCGCAATGTTTGTAGCTGTCATTACCGGTTATTTTTTTCCCGGTATAACCGGTTTCTGGAATGAATTTCAATCGGGGACAACCAACATTCCGATTGCAGCAGGTTTGATTCTGATGATGTATCCTCCGCTGGCTAAGGTCAGGTATGAAGATTTAGGCGAAGTATTCAGGAATTTCAAAGTTCTCTCCTTATCCCTTGTTCAGAACTGGATTATCGGTCCTGTATTAATGTTCTTTCTTGCGATTTTGTTTCTTCAGGGCGATCCGCATTATATGACAGGATTAATATTGATCGGGCTTGCAAGATGCATTGCAATGGTTATCGTATGGAATGAACTTGCCAAAGGCGATACCGAATATGCAGCAGGTCTGGTTGCTTTCAATTCAATATTCCAGGTTTTATTCTTTTCTGTTTATGCTTACGTATTCATTACGGTATTGCCGCCATTATTCGGATTAACAGGCTTCTCGGTTAATATTACAATAGGACAAATAGCAGAAAGTGTATTTATCTATCTTGGTATTCCTTTCATTGCCGGTGCTGTTACAAGACTCATATTAGTAAAATTAAAAGGTAAAGAATGGTATCACACAAAATTTATTCCCAGGATCAGTCCTGTTACTCTGATAGCCCTGCTTTTTACAATCTTTGTAATGTTTTCACTGAAGGGCGAAATGATTATAAAAATACCGTTTGATGTTATAAGGATTGCAATACCGTTAATCTTATATTTTTTAATTATGTTTTTTGTTTCCTTTTTAATGGGAAAGAAAATAGGAGCGGATTATTCAAAGACCGCGACACTCTCATTTACTGCCGCAAGCAATAATTTTGAACTCGCTATTGCAGTTGCTGTTGCTGTTTTCGGGATAAATTCCGGTGAAGCATTTGCGGCTGTCATAGGTCCGCTTGTAGAAGTTCCTGTGCTTATAAGTCTTGTAAATGTATCATTGTGGTTTCAGAAAAAATATTTTAAATCAAACGAAGAAGATAATGTAAAATACCCGGATTTATGTCCGTAAATTATTTGTATGAAAACCAACAGTATAATATTTCTTACTCTTGCTTTACTTATTCCCATTATTGCCGGTTGCGGAAAAACAGAAGATGCAAGCACTAAGAAAAATCCGGGTGATAAATATATTGCATATTATTTTCATCCGACAGCGCGGTGTGAGAGCTGTATAAATCTGGAGAATTATATTAAAGAGATAGTTGAGACTAAATATGCAAGAGAAGGATTCCGATTTAAAGAAATCAACATTGATGAAACCGAAAATGAACACTTTAAAAAAGATTTTGATTTAAAATTCAGCTCTGTCATTATCCGGAGTCTGAAAAATAACAAATGGAAAAACCTGGACTCAGTATGGTCTTATACTGAAGATAAAGAGAAATTCATGAAATATGCAGACAGAGAAATTAGTGATTTTATAATTTCAAATTAAAAAAATATGCTGATAAAAATTCTCGGAACAGGCTGTTCAAGATGTAAGAAACTGGAACAACAAGTGAAAGTAATAGTTGAAAACAACAATATTCCCGCTGAAATTGAAAAAATAACTGATATACAGGATATGATGAGATATGGTATACTGGCAACACCGGGGCTGGTAATAAACGAAAAACTAAAATCCAGCGGTCTGACTCTGAAAGACGAACAGATTTTAAACTGGATAAAGGAAGAATTATAACAATGAGATCAAGAATATCTGCCGTATATTTGATTTTCATTTTAACGGTATTATTAACAGCGTGCAACAGATCCGATATTCAGGAGCAAAATAAAAGTGAAGGTAAGAATACTTCATCAGGAAAAGATAGTTCAGTTATTAATAATTTCAAAATAGAATTTGTTGAACTTGGTTCCGTTAACTGCATTCCCTGTAAAAAAATGCAGCCGATTATGAAATCAATCGAAACAAAATATAAAGGACAGGTGAAAGTAACATTTCACGATGTCTGGAAGGATGATGCTCCGGCTAAAAAATTCGGAATTGACTTAATACCTACCCAGGTATTTCTTGATGTTAACGGAAAAGAAATCATGCGTCATCAGGGATTTTACCCTGAAAAAGATATAGATGAATTTTTACAGTCACAGGGGCTAATCCTACCTCAATTATATGAATGAAATGACGGATAAAATTTTTGAATTCCTGAGTACTGAATTATCGGGCAATTCTCCGACCGCTGTATTCGCAGCATTAGGCTGGGGTATCGTTAGTGTACTTTTAAGCCCGTGTCATCTCTCAAGTATTCCTTTGATTGTCGGATTTATCAATTCCCGGGGAGAAATCACTTTAAAAAAAACATTTTTTATTTCACTCGTCTTTGGTGTGGGAATATTGATCACTATCGCTTTGATTGGTTTAATAACTGCTATTGCCGGCAGGCTGCTTGGTGATATCGGTTTTGCAGGAAACTATTTGGTAGCGGCTGTATTTTTTATTATTGGTTTTTATTTAATGGATATTATAAAACTCCCTTTCGATGGCGCAGGCATAAAACCAACTAAGCAAAAAGGCGTGCTTGCAGCTTTGATAATCGGACTTCTTTTCGGCATCGGACTTGGTCCGTGTACATTTGCCTATATGGCTCCTGTTCTTGGAGTTGTGTTTCAGGTTGCGAAAACAAATTTACAGTATGCAATTATGCTGCTTCTTGCTTTTGGTACAGGACATATTTTAGTAATAGTTGCTGCAGGAACATTAACCAAAAAAGTTCAGCAATATCTTAACTGGACTGAAAAATCAAAAGCGACCGTTTATGTAAAACGCATTTGCGGTGTATTGGTTGTTTTAGGAGGAGTATATATGATTTATGACACTTTTTAAATTATTAACTACTGACGAACTCTTTAATCTTTTAAGATCGTTTTCCGCCATAAATTACACAAATACACACCAATTATACTAAAAATACAATTTAAAATTCGTGTCTTATTAGTAAAATTAGTGGCAATTTCTTGTTTTCAATCTTGAAGCGGTCAACTTAAGTGATTAATACAGTATTAAATTTGGATTTAAAAAACGGCAACATATAAAAAACCATTGAGCGAATCAGCATCATTTCAAAAAATTCAGTCCGAAAGAAAGCTGCAGACCTCCGACATTTTTGATTTCACTGTTCTTTATGCTTTCTACTCCGCTACCCAGTATAGGCAAATAATAATAACTTAAATTCACACTCAGAGAAGTGCTTTTGCTTTGTCTGTAATTTATTCCGATTCCCGCGTAAGGACCGACTGCGAACTTTGTTTTTGTATAAGCCAGTGCATTGAAAAAACTTCTGTCATAGGGATTGAACATAACAAGGGCGGGTGCAACGCCTAAACTAACCGAAGGTTTGAAACTTCCTTCAATTTCATCCTTGAAAAGTTCCCTGATCAGACCTATGCTCAGGGGCATCATATAGACCCTGTTTACTTTTCCCACTACAACGGAGTTTCCGTAAATATCATATCTGGTTATTTCCCTTGAATCCGAAACACCGGAGATATGGAGGTTAAGATAAAAGTCAGTATTCCTGTTTACAGGAGCATACAAACTTGATGACAATCCGAATCCGTTCTCTGAATAAACAAATCCGAAACCCCAGTTGTTTCTGGTTTCTTTTTTCTGAAAATTATCTTTTATCTGTGAATAAGAAAGGTTAGAAAATGAAAATGAAATTATAAAAACCAACAGAAGTGAAAAATTCATCTTTTTCATAATAGTCTTATTTGTTAATTGTTTAATGAAAGTTAAATATATAATTTTTGATTTAAAACTCCAAACACGCTTGACTCCAGAAAGATTTCAAAAGATAACTGCTGTAGTTACAAAAAGACAGAAATATCTGACAATAGTTCTTGAAAACATTCATGATCCTCACAATGTCAGCGCGATACTGAGAAGCGCAGATGCGGTAGGAATTGACAGGATTTATCTTATATACAATACGAATAAATTTCCTAAAATAGGAAGGATCTCCTCCGGCAGTGCGAAAAAATGGATCGAATTGGAAAGATATTCGAATGCAGCCGATTGTTTTAAAGTACTGAAAAACCTGAAATACAGAATATATTCTTCTCATATCGGCGAAGACAGAAAAAACATTTCTCTGTATGAACTTGAACTTTCAAAAAGGACTGCTCTGGTTTTTGGAAATGAACATACGGGAGTTTCGGAAGAAGTTTTAGAGCTTTGCGATAAGACTTTTACAATTCCGATGTACGGTATGGTTCAGTCCCTGAATGTATCAGTCTCAGTTGCAGTTTGCGTTTATGAGGCATTGAGGCAGAGGGAGATCAAAGGAATGTATGATAAAAGCAAATACTCAAAAGACGAATTATATGAAAAACTTAAAACTTACACAAACAAATAAAATGCTTCCTTCTTATCTAAATAAAGAATTAAAATTAAAAAACCTTTCAAACTTTCTTTTAATCTCGGGTCCCTGTGTAGTCGAAACGAGGTCAATAGCTTTCCGGACCTGTGAAACACTGAAAGAAATTACGGATAAACTGAAAATCCCTTTTATTTACAAATCTTCATACATAAAAGCCAACAGGACTTCTTCAGGATCATTCAGGACGATAGGCATTGAAAAGTCACTGCAGATACTTTCAGATATTAAGAAAGAATTCGGAGTGCCGATACTGACTGACATACACTCGGAGATTGAAGTTGAGATCGCAGCTGAAGTCGCTGACGTGCTTCAGATACCGGCGTTTCTCTCGAGACAGACAGAGCTTCTCGAAGCAGCCGGAGAAAGCGGAAGAATAGTAAATATTAAGAAAGGACAGTTCCTTGCTCCCGATGACATGAAATATCAGGTGGAGAAAGTTGCTGCAACAGGAAATAAAAAAATATTTTTAACTGAAAGGGGAACAACATTCGGATACAATAACCTTGTTGTGGACATGAGAAGTCTTGTAATTATGCGAAGTTCCGGTTATCCCGTGATATTCGATGCTACTCATTCCATACAGATGCCTTCAAAAGATAAAGGAGTAAGCGGGGGAACACCGGAATTCATTCCGCATCTTGCAAGAGCTGCAGCGGCTGTAGGAGTTGACGGGTTTTTTATTGAAACGCATCCCGAACCCAAAAAAGCGCTGAGCGATGCCGGCAGCATGATAAAGTTAGACAAGATGGAAGAATTGCTGAAGCAGCTAAAAGAAATTTCTGATATTTCAAAAAAATTTATATGAAATCTATTGAATCAGCCGAAAACTTTAATCATGTATCATTTCTTTCAGGTAATTAATCTGAATGTCGAAATTACAGACATAAACAAAGCTGAATACTAAAGCCAGTATTTAAAATCAAAACTGATTATTAATGTTATTAAATAATTCTTCTGTTCGTTCCGAAAAAATAAAATCTTCTCATTACACAGGGATATTTTTAATAGCGCTTTCAACTCTTCTGCTGGAATTCACGCTGACAAGAGTGTTGTCGGTTGCGCTATGGTATCACTTTGCATTTATGATTATCAGCGTTGCGCTGCTCGGATTCGGAATAAGCGGTGTTGTTTATTCAGTCAGTAAAAAACTGAATGAAACGGAAACTGATAAACTTCTGACAATTCTTGCCCTGCTTTACGGAACAAGCGTGATAGTCTGCTTTCTGCTGATGAATAAAATTCCTTTTGATCCTTTCAGTCTGCTGACAGATCCGGTACAGTTTTTATACCTGCCATTATATTATCTGCTCATCACCATTCCGTTTTTCTTTGCGGGATTAATAATAACGATTCTGCTTTCAGTATTTAAAAACAGTGTTTCAAAACTTTACTTCTTTGATCTGACCGGAGCCGGTCTTGCCTGTCTTGCATTCGTATTAATCATTCCGGCAGCAGGCGGCAACGGCGGAATAATTTTCGTGGCTGCATTCGGATTTCTCGCTGCTATGGTTTTCGGATTTGAGAAATACAAAAATCTTGTGATCCTTTCGGCAGTCCTCTGCGGTCTGAGCTTTACATATATGATAGACAGGGACAACAGGTTTCCGGTAAATGTTACTGCGAATAAAATTTACGGAAATTATATAAAGGAAAGACCTGATCTAAAAGTGCGGACTGACTGGAACACATTTTCAAAGATCGATGTAATGAAGGATGAGGAAAAAGCTGCCGACGGTTATGACATTTATCTCGCCGTAATAGATGCCGGAAATGCCACGACAAACATACCGAATGTAAAATCATTTCCTCTTAAAACAAAACCTGCAGATGCTTCTAATCTTGCTTTTGCGCTTAAAGACTCTGCGGAAAAAGTTTTTATAATCGGATCGGCAGGCGGCGGAGAGATTCTTACTGGACTTTATCATAATGCAAAGAGCATAACGGCAGTAGAGATTAACGGAATCCTGAATGATCTTATAAAAAGAGATCTTTCATACTGGACCGGACCTCTGATAAAGGACAATAAAAGAGTGAAACTCATTACCGATGATGCGCGGTCTGTGCTTTCATCGAAGAGAATTACATACGATGTGATAGTTTCAGCACACACTATTTCCTCATCTGCAGTTTCAAGCGGCGCGATGAGCATGGTTGAAAATTATATTCTTACAAAGGAAGCAGTAAAGGATTATCTGAACCATCTTGAAAAAGACGGAATACTTTTTATTTCAAGACCCGAGACTCAGATTCCGAAACTGATAAACACGCTGAAACAGGCGCGTCTGGAAAACAGTCTGGGATCAGAGGACAGCAGGAAAAACTTCATTATATTCAGAAGACCGCCGAATGAATTCGAAGGAGATAAAAGTTTTCTTGCAGGTGTGATTTATAAAAAGAACGGATTCACTGACGAAGAGATAATTGACATAAGGGCTGAATCAAGTTCGCTTAACATGGATATTCTGTATGATCCGCTGACAACTCAGCAGAGCATTTACAAAGAGCTTGCAGAATCCGTCAAACCCGAAGACATTTACTCGTCCGATGCATCACTTAAGCCGGCAACAGATGACAAGCCGTTCTTTGATCAGAACATCGGATTCGGGAATCTGACAATTAAGGGAATAAAGGAAACTTTCTCTCAGGATGACAAAGCCATACTGGCATTGAAGGATAAACCGGTTGCAGAGACAACTCTAATTGCTATTTTCATACAATGTGTTTTAGCCGCGGGATTATTCATTCTTTTGCCGCTGAAACTTTTCAGAAAGGAAGACAAAAGCAGCAAATCTCAGGGAGAATATTCCGCTGACAGAAAATATTTATTTTACTTCGCATGCCTTGGATTCGGATACATAATTCTTCAGATATGTCTTGTACAGAAGTTCACATTATTCCTCGGTCAGCCGTCAATTACACTGCTTACTGTAGTTTCGACAATGCTTGTAAGTTCGGGAGCCGGGAGTTTTTTTTCCGGTAAAATTTTCGGAAGCGGCATTAAAAAACTTTATCTTGTCTTCGGAATAATTGCAGCGCTTATTCTGGCAATCGCATTTTTACATCCGTTCCTTTATGAGTATTTTGTGAGAATGGATCTGCAATGGAGAATAATTTTATCCGTACTAATAATACTGCCTCTAGGATTTTTTCTCGGGATGCCTTTTCCTCTTGGAATTTCCATGATACTTCCCGGAGAAAAGAGATTCACATCCTTTGCCTGGGCTGTGAACGGATTCTTTTCGGTAATAGGAACAGTCTCTGCAATAATACTCGCAATGATAATGGGCTTTAAGTTTGTATTTATTTTAGCGGCATTCATTTATATTATTGCAATGCTGCTTGCATTAAGCAGACACAGAAAGATCAGCACTGTATGAAATTTCAGTTCGAAGTAAATTAAATTAATTAAATATATGAAAGAAGAACATTACCGTAAAAAAACACTTGCCATACTTGTCGGCGGCGGACCTGCTCCCGGAATTAACGGAGTCATAAGATCCATTACGATCGAAGCGGTCAATTCAGGACTTAATGTGATCGGAATATATGACGGATTTGAATATTTAAGCAGAGGTGATTCAAGCCATATAATTGAATTAAGAATAGATGATGTATCAAGAATTCATTTCGACGGAGGAAGCATACTGCATACATCCAGAGTCAATCCGGCAAAAAGCCAGGAAATGCTTGAAGCTACGCTTAAAGCTCTGACACAGCTGTCTGTTGATTATCTTGTAACGATCGGCGGCGATGACACTGCAACAAGCGGATACAAAATAGATCAGCTTGCAAAAGGACAGATACAGGTCGCCCATATCCCGAAAACAATTGACAATGATCTTCCTCTTCCGGGAAACATGCCTACATTCGGATATCAGACGGCGCGGGATTTCGGGTTTCGCATTGTGCAGTCAATAATGATGGATGCAGCAACTACTCGGCGCTGGTATTACATTGTGTCAATGGGACGCAAAGCCGGACATCTCGCGCTCGGCATAGGAAAAGCTGCCGGAGCCACTCTTACGATTATCGGCGAAGAATTCCGGGACAGGACAATAAGATTTGAAACCGTCTGTGACATACTCGAAGCATCCATTATTAAAAGAATGGCTCAGGGAAATCCTTACGGTGTGGCAATTCTAGCAGAAGGAATAATCACAAGAATAGATCAGGAAGATCTGATGAAGCATCCTTATGTGAATCTTGAAAAGGACCTGCACGGAAACATAAGATTATCGGAAGTTGATATCGGAAGAATCACCAAAGACGAGGTGAGAAGAAGACTCCGGGAAAGAGGAATTAATGTTACGATAGTGAATAAAGACATCGGTTACGAACTCAGATGCGCTTCGCCAATTCCATTTGACTGTGAATACACACAGGATCTCGGTTATGCTGCAGTCAGATATCTGCTTGACGGAAATTCCGGTGCGATAGTCACCGTTGATAAAGGTCATCTGATACCGGTAAGATTTGAAGACATAATCAATGCTGACGGCAGAATAAGCACAAGGGAAGTGGATGTTGATTCTGACAGTTATCAGGTCGCGAGAAAATATATGATAAGACTTGAAGCCGGGGACTTTGATGAAGTAAAAAATATTGCAAGGTTAGCGCTTATCGGAAATATGAAAACGGATGACTTCATCGAGAAATTTAAATATCTCATTAATGATCCGCCCGTAAGAGATTTGTCAAATCAGGACATAA
This sequence comes from Bacteroidota bacterium, assembly GCA_018266895.1. Lineage (GTDB taxonomy): Bacteria > Bacteroidota > Ignavibacteria > Tepidaquicellales > Tepidaquicellaceae > JAEUSI01. The sequence goes on along the minus strand of JAFDZQ010000084.1, from coordinate 18,690 downwards.
TTTCCTGAAAAGATTATTTGTATAATCAAATCAACTGAATGAAAATAGGAATATTAACAAGCGGAGGAGACTGTCCCGGGCTTAACGCTGTCATAAGAGCTATCGTAAGAAAAAGTGATCAGATGAAGTTTGAGACTATCGGAATAAAAAACGGATGGAAGGGAATTTTTGATGAGAGTTATATTCAATTGAATCTTTCTTCAGTTGCAGGAATAATAAACCGCGGCGGGACTATTTTAGGAACATCCCGTTTCAGTCCCTTTCAGGAAAAAGAAGGTAAAGACACACTTCTGCATAAAATATCAAAAGAAGGATTTGATGCTTTAATTGCAATAGGCGGTGAAGGTTCTATGCATATTGCTCAGTCGGCACATGAAGCAGGCATAAATGTTGTCGGAGTTCCGAAGACAATAGACAATGATATTTACGGAACGGATTATTCTTTCGGCTTTGATACGGCTGTAGGAATTGCAACTGAAGCAATTGACCGGCTTCATACAACAGCCGAATCACATCACAGGATAATGATACTTGAAGTAATGGGAAGGCATGCAGGATGGATAGCGCTTTACAGCGGAATTGCCGGCGGAGCAGATGTTGTCATCATTCCTGAAAAGAAAATAAAAGTTGATGATGTTCTTGAAGTTTTAAAAAGCAGATATAAGCGCGGAAAACTTTTTTCGATAATAGTAATTGCCGAAGGCGCATCTTTTGAGGAACTTGAAATATCAAAAACATCTACGGGAAAGAAGCTGGATGATTTCGGAAGAGAGCGTCTCGGAGGCATCAGCACTTATCTGGCTGAGGAAATTGAAAAACGCACCGGATTTGAAACCCGGTCGACTATTCTGGGATATGTTCAGAGAGGCGGAATACCGTCTTCCTTTGACAGGATACTCGGGACACGGCTCGGTGTATATGCGGTTGGAATGATCAATTCAGGAAAATTCGGAAGAATGTGCGCCTTACAGGGCAATGAAATTACTGACATAACAATTAAAAAAGCCATAAGCAAACTTAAGACAGTTGATCTGGATATTTATAAAGTTGCTCAGGTATTTTTTAAATAAATCAGTTATATTTTTTATCGTTTTCGGAAAAATTAAAAATACATATGAGTGATAAACATTCTCATGAAGTTCATTCCAGCGGTCTGCTGACAAAGCTCGGACTTTATACGGCGATTCTTATTGTCGTAAGTTCGATGATAGGATCGGGAATATTCAAGAAAGCGGCTCCGATGGCAGTTGATCTGCAGTCTGGAGGACTGCTTTTATTATGCTGGGTCATAGCGGGAGTTGTAACTCTGATCGGCGCAGCGACAAACGCTGAGATTGCGGGAATGATAGCGGCTCCGGGAGGCCAGTATATTTATTTCAAGGAAATGTACGGAAAGGCATTTGCATTTATTTACGGATGGTCTTGCTTTTCAGTGATACAGTCAGCTTCTATAGCATCTATAGCTTATGTTTTTGCTGAATCAGTAAATGCAGTAATTCCGCTTCCTCATTTAAGCGATGCAATGGAGAAGATAAGCCTGTTCGGAATATTTTATCCGTTAAACAGTTTCGGTGTAAAAGGACTTACCATTCTAACGATTATTTTTCTTACTGCCGCAAATTATCTCGGAGTGATTTTCGGGGGATTCATAAGCAATTTGTTTACGACTTTAAAAGTGATCGGAATACTTATCATAATAGTTTTAGGATTAACTGTCAGCGGAGGTTCGGCTGCAAACATAGGACCAATAGGACAGAGCGCAACTGCAAGTTACGATTCATCTCTCGGATTATTCGGGGCGATGTTTGCCGCAATGCTGGGAGCTTTCTGGGCTTATGACGGATGGAACAACATCGGTTATCTCGGAGGTGAAATAAAAAATCCCAAACGCAATATTCCTCTTGCATTATTTACCGGAGTGGGTGTCGTAATGGCAATATACCTTCTGACAAATTTTGTATATCTGTATGTAATGCCGGTGAATGAGATCATAGAAATAGCCAATAAGGAAAACACGATCATTGCAGTGGAAGTTTTAAGAAAATTCATCGGAAACGGGGGTGCTTTTTTCATTTCAATACTGATAATGATATCAACATTCGGAACCACTAACGGCACAATACTCGCATCATCGCGGATTTATTTTGCTATGTCGCGTGACAATTTATTTTTCAAATCTGCAGGGAATGTTCACCCGAAATTCAAAACACCTTATACTTCGTTGCTTATGCAGGGATTGTGGGCATCGGCGCTTGTGCTGTCGGGAACATTTGATCAGCTTACGGACATGCTTATTTTCGCTTCGTTTATTTTTTACGGAGCCGGAGCTTTCGGCGTATTCATACTCAGAAAGAAAATGAAAGAAGCCCACAGACCTTATAGAGCAATGGGTTATCCGGTGGTTCCGTTTATATTTGTATTGTTCTGCATAACGCTTGTAATCGTCACTATCATACAAAATCCGAGAGATGCCGGCATAGGACTTATACTTGTCCTGAGCGGAATACCGTTTTATCTTTTCTGGAACAGGAAGAACCGGAATGTTCAGAATACGCAGAGTAATTAAATTCAGAAGAACAATGTCCGGAAACAAAAGGATAATCCAAAATCTAAAATCAAAGACATTTATTCTTTTTCCAATTCTTTTATCTTTTCAAGAATCCAGTATTTGTTAATGAAATCTTTTTTTAAGACCTGCGCTTCAAGTTCGTCGAGTTTGTGATACTTCTTCAGCTCTTTTATCTTCAGGAGTTTACCTGTGAAACTGAGAAAGAGTGTGTGAGAGGTTATATCCTTAATATTCAACGCTCTGTTTTTTGAAAGGTACATTCTGTATGAGTTTATGAAGTCAGTCAGAATCTCATAACTGTCAGTTTCGTAATAGATCCTTGCCGTGAGATTCCTTACCTCAAGATTGTAATAATTATCTTCATATCTGACCCTTGAAGCAAAGGAAAGCGCAGTGCCGAAATCTTTTTTTTCGAAATGCAGAAAAGCAAAAGACAGTTCCTTCGTGCTTTCCCTGTATTTCTCTGTAAGCAGTCCGCTGTACTTTTTAATGAAATTTTCCACCCAGCCGGATTTACCGAGCTTAAGTCCCGACTTCACAACATTCAGAAAGAACATGTTCGTAATAAAATTTTCCGTAAAAAGATTCTTTTCTATAATGTCTTTCCTGAGTTCGAAAATCTCCGAAGTGGTTTTAAGATCATCTTTAGGACGCGTTCTCTTTATATAGTCAATCAAATCGGCATACATATTATAATGCTTTTCCTTTTCAATGAGATCACCGTGTTCGGACAGAAGTTTTTTCAGACTGCCGTAATATCTTTCCTTATTAGTCTGTTCAAGTTTCAGCGCATTGTAATATATCTTTATCTGAGGAAGCTGTTTTATTTCAGAAGGAATATTTTTAAGAATGCTTTCGAGAAAATTATCATTCAGGTAAAGCGAATTATCAAGCCCGAGGATCCTGCATTCATACAAAATGTAATTCTGTATCTCCATTATTTTCGTAATGAAAAAGATCACGAGATTTTTTTCGGCAAATATAATGTCTTCACTCGAGAACCTGTTGATAAAACTGTTGTAAATATCCTTCTGCAGATACATATTATAATTCCTGAAAAAATATTCTATGTCCCTGTGCTTTTCGGATTCAAGTATCTTTACGGATTCTTCAAAATTCTTTTCAAACACGGGCAGAAGGCTTCTGAAATTGATCTCTGAGAGCAAATGTTTTTTTACCGTAACCGGATTTCCCGCATAATTCAGATAAGAAAGAAAATCCTCGGCATGTTTCAGAAGGATGGAGTTCAGATTCCTGAAAACTTCGTCATTGTAACTCTTTCCTTCCGATAACTTTCTGAAAACCTTTTCCTTAGTCAGACCTTTATCGCTGAAATCAGGATAATACTTTTTATAAATATTAAAAAGATTCAGGATAACTGCCCTTTTATTAAACAGGGGCGATGCAAGATAGTCTCCGAACTTTTTAACGTCTTCTTTTGTGAAGGTCCTAAGTATATCTATTACTTTTGATCTTATCATTTGATTTGCTTTATCCTGTCAGTGAGCAAATTTAACACTAAAAACAGCAACAAAAATCACATTTATTTTAATACAAATCAAAACGCAAAATCACTTATTTCCCGCACAAAAACTAAGTAAATCCGGATTTTAAATTTAAATACCGCAAAACAATTCCGTTACATTATTAAAATTTTATATTTGATTGCCCTTGCAAATGCTGAGTAATTTTGTACAGAAATTATTTAAACAACTAATTCAAAATCAAAAACAAAAAGGAGCACTAAAATGAAAAACCAAAATTTAAAACTAAAAGCGATCAGAGTTTTAGCAGTGATCTTAATTTCCGTTTTCAGTTACGTCAATTTATCAGCTCAGTATTACATAAACGAATATGATACAAGATGCGGAGCTGTATCAGGAACGGATTACGGAAGATCAATTATCAACAGAGTCGACAGCGGGTATGCTATCGGCGGATATTCTTATGCTTCAGCCTGCGGAATCGGACCTTTCGACTGGATGTTCATTAGAGTAAAACCGGACGGAAACCACGATATGTTAAAACTTATCGGCACAACTTCCGACGATAAATGCTATTCACTGATTCAGTCATCCAGAGATTCCGGTTATGTTATGGCAGGATACATGTTCGATCAGGTTACAGGCAGAAAGAGAGCCACGCTTGTACAGCTTGATAAGTCCGGCAGCCTGCAGTACACGAAGTTCATTTATGATTCTCTCGGAAGCGTATATTCTCAGGTCGTAAATGATCCTTCCCAAACAAGAGGATTCTCCGGCTGGAATGAAATAAATTATAACGGAAAGCTCAGAAACAAGATGCTTGTTTCACAGTATAATTCCTCAGGCATTAAAAACTGGGCTTACAGATATGACTCATACATAACAGCAACAACAATTAGTAATTCAATTGATGAGGCATATTCCCTTTGTTTTCAGCCGGCAGGAGGCGCATCTTACGGAGTAACTGCAAGGACAACATTTTTTTCGGGACTTTCAACAAAGTATGATATCCTTGTAATGAAACTCAGCTATGCAGGAGCAATCATCTGGAAAAAAGTTTACAGATTCAATATTGTCAATCCGGTTAATTATCCTTCGGCTGAACCCAGGAAAATAATTCCGATGTCAGACGGAGGATTTGTAATAGTAGGTTCTACAAACGCTTATGTGAGCACAGAAAGCGATATCATTGTGTTCAGGGTCAATGCAAACGGCGGTCTTATGTGGTCTTACACATACGGAAATACCGGAGTAAGGGAATTCGGAAATTCAATCGTCAATGACGGAGCCAGTCTGGTAATAACAGGTTATAAAACAAACACGATAGGAACAACGGATGCATTGCTTATTAAAATTCCTCTGGCAGGCGGTCCGGCAACATGGACAAGATTATGGGATCCGTTTGCGGGATCTGAAGCGGGTTTTGATCTTGTCAAATCGAATACAGGCGTTACCGGCGGATATGCAGTAACAGGTGATGCAAGCGCAAATGCCGGCAATGCATTCCTATGGAGAACTGATGTAAACGGTCAGGTGACAGGCGGAAACTGTAATAATAATTATGTCATTAATCACAGAACAAATAACATAAAGCTGGATTCCTTCATTATTGTGAGAAGAGGTCTTGACGATAAGAGTTTTAATCCCGAAATAATGTCTCCGAATATGGTTACATCCACTTTCTGCAGCGGAACAGACAATATGCAGGGACTTGAAGAGGACAATATTAACACAGAAGAAGTTACGGATTATGCACTTGGTCAGAACTATCCGAATCCTTTTAATCCGTCAACAACCATTAAGTTCGATCTCCCTGTATCAGGATTTGTTTCCATAAAAGTATTTGATGTTGCAGGAAAAGAAGTTTATTCTCTGGTAAATGAGATCAGGTCAGCAGGAAAACATGAAGTAATGTTTAATGCTTCGGGACTGTCGTCCGGAGTATATTATTACAAGATCTCATCAGGAAATTTCAATGACATAAAGAAAATGATACTTGTCAAATAAAAGACCCGATTCTAAAGATCAATGGGCGGACCGGAGACGGTTCGCCTGTTATTTTTTTTTTAACATTTATTTACTTTATTCGGAAAATTAATAAAACTAAATTAATTAAAAATATTATTAAATTTTATTAATCGAAAATTAAATACGGAAAAATTAAAATCATTTGATACAATTCCGGGAGGGAAATATGAAACAAAGATACTTTTTAATAATACTTATTTTAAATCTTCTGCTGTTAAGCTGTCAGAATTCTTATTCATTCATGTTCTGGAATCAGGCAGGCGGTTTTTCCGGAACTGCTTCAAGTTACATATCAGTGCCGCATTCGGCAAGTCTTAATATAACAGGAAGCTTTTCGGCTGAAGCATGGATTTTTCCGGTCAATTCGCTGACGCCGTCTTCACAGATCATTCTTGAAAAAAGAACGGGAGTCTCATCGAACGGATATACATTCTTTCTGAATAACGGGAAAGTTGCTGTAAGAACAAACTCGGCAGTCAGACTCATCGGCAACACCGTAATTCAGAATAATGCCTGGACTCATATCGCCGGAACTTATGATAATGTGTCAAACACATTCAGCATTTACGTTAATGGAATTCTTGACACAAGCGCTGTTGTGTCAAATTCGGATCCGGTAACAAACACGGATTCAGTCCGCATCGGCAAGGGCAACGGAGGAAGTCCTTTTCACGGGCTGATGGACGAACTGAGATTATGGAATAAAGCTCTTGCCGGCGCTGAAGTTTACAGATACAGAAGAACGACTCTCGGTTCCGGAACAGGAAATTATTCCGGGCTGATTATGTCTTTTACATTTCAGGATAACGAATCTGCAGGAACAGACTTCAGTCTGAACGATTGGTCGGGAAATTCAAACAACGGAAAGAATACCGGAGTGACTCCGGTTGATCTCAGCAGCAGACCTTCAAATACTATAGCGCTTAACGAATGTCTCGAACTGGACGGTGTAAATGATCACGCATCAGGAGCTGATAATTCCGCAGTCAGTCCTGTCAGCGCGGTAACGATGGAAGCGTGGATATTCCCTCAGAGTATTTCCGGTATAAGGACTCTTATTCACAAGGGTCCGGCTACAGGAGGTACCGCAAATTACGCTCTGAGACTTAACGGCAACATTTTGAATGCAGTCATTAACAATAATATATCATTCAATGCTTCAACTTCCATAATTTTAAATGTGTGGACACACGTTGCCTTTTCTTATGACGGCAGCAACGGGAAATTCACTTTTTACATAAACGGAAGGAAGGCAGGAGAGGGAGTGCTTACACTCGGTTCAGTAGTAAACGGACCTGACAGTCTTTACATCGGCGGTCTGGGAACTTCAGGCAGCAGTTTTGACGGATTTATTGATGAAGTGAGAATATCTAATTATGTCAAACCTCAGGCATTGATAAACAGATTTCTTTATCAGTCAATTGATCAGGCAAACAAACCGAATTCGGGTCAGGTAAATGTGGTGTATAATCTCGACGGATATGCTTATGACAATTCAGACACGGGTCCGGTGCTGAATTTAGTTTCAGGAGCTGACTTCAGTCATTCCGGAGCAGTCGACAATCAGCCGGTATCTCCGCTGAACAGAGCCGATAACATGAATTTTCAGCAGGGATTTATGCTGAAGACTTCAAATAAAAGAATTCCCGAAACCGGGATAACAGGTTACATGACTGATTCGATAGAGATTTGTATTGATACTCTGATTACAGATGTAAATTTGTTTGTTGCACTGAATCATACAGATGAAACAGAGCTGAAAATTTATCTTGTTGCCCCGAACGGAGATTCGGTGTCATTGTTTGCGAATCAGTCATTGGTTGCAAACGCTGATAACATTGTAACGATATTTGATGATCAGGCGGACAGCAGTGTATCTGATAATTTCAGATTTGTATCTTATGCTCCGGTAATAAAACCGAGGAATTCAATGAACTCTTTGTTTAACGGAAAGTTTTCCGCAGGGACTTGGAAGCTGAGGATAAAGGATGAAACCGGCTCAGGGGCAGGCAGACTATGCGCCTGGGGACTGCAGTTCAATAATATGTCAATGAACATTTCAAGCTTATGTCTCAGGGTATTCATGGAAGGATTTTACAGACCTGTAGATTCCTGCATAGTGGATACGATAAAAGTCCGTCTCCACGAAAGCACGTCGCCTTATCCTGAAGTGGGTGTAAAAGGGGAAACGCCTGACGACAATACATACATCGGAAATTATTCGTTTATTTCCGCTTTACCCGGAACTGAATATTACATCGAAGTTGAACACAGGAATTCCGTAGAAACATGGAGTGCGCATACAGTGAGTTTTGATTTTCTGAGCAGCGGACTTGAGTATGATTTTACTCACAGCAAAGATTCTGCTTACGGATCGAATGAAACAAAGGTTGAAAACATTCCTTTGAGATATGCAATTTACGGAGGAGATACAAACCGTGACGGAATAACCGACGCTTCTGATGTCGGAGCAGTTGATAATGACGCGTCAATATCAGCATCCGGATATGTCATAACGGATCTTACAGGTGATAACTTTGTGGATGCAAATGATATATCAATATCTGATAATAATTCATCCGTGCCAGTCATTGCAATAACACCTCCTTAGAGTAATTTGATTTCCCCCCCCCCCCCGTTACACAAATAAGCGGAGCAGGAATGTTCCGCTTATATAATTCTCATTACAAAGACAGGCTCTATCCGTCCAAAACGTAGAATATTATTTCACGAAACTAAAACTATTTTGTAAATCAAACGGCTTGTATCTCACAGATCACACACAGATTAGACTCTACTTTTTTCTTCAATTTTTGAACACTCGAATAAGAGTATAAGTGTGTATCTGTGAAAATCTGTGTCATCTGTGAGAGAAAAGCTTTGGTTTGTTTTTTATATATTAATTTGATTGAAATCCCCGGATAGATTTGAAATGCCTTGGAATTCTGTTTAAAATTGAATTAACAATTGATTATTCCTTTTCATCAGGAAAAACTTCCTTAGTTCTTTTTTCCATCTCAGCAGCAATCGACTTTCCGTCTTCACCTTTTTCTTTAAGCTGATTTATTATGTTGTCATAGCTTTCAGCATCTCTGTCCTGACTTAATTTGAAAACAGTATCCGTTTCTTTAATCTCAATTTCAAAAGCAACAATTGCCTTCATTAATTTTTGTGTGTAATCAGAAGGAAGGTTATCAAAAATCGTTGAAGACTGCTGATTATTGTTTTCAAAATGAAGAGTTGTCTTTCTAAGTACATCTGTTAAACCAGCATCATCAAGAAATCTTATAATGCCTTTTGCATGTACACTCATATAATTCCAGGTAGAAGGTGTGTAAGGATTGCTGTACCAAGTACCGCTTACATAGATATGCTGACCGGTGAAAACCGCAAGGACATTATTGTTATGCAAAAAGGCTTTGTGATGATCCGTATTTTTCATGATATGCCCTCGTAATATTTTCCTGCCATTTTTTTCTTCAATAAAAACAGGCACCTGTGTAGCAACCGGTTTATTTTCCGGATCGCATCCTGTTAAAAAAGCAAACGGATGCCGGTCAATGAATTCTTTAATTACTTTTTCATTTTTTTCCTTATGATACGGGAGATCGTACATAATTATATGTTTTATGTTTTTGATTGAATGTATGTCAGAGTTGAATTTGAGATTACCAAACTGTTCATCAGTGTGTTAAAATGTCTGATCACAAACTAAATTTCGTAAGTCTGCGCTAAATTCATACTCTTACCGAACCGCGGAATGCCCTGCCTGCATAGTAAGATTGTGCTCCATTATGATACACAAAGACATTGCCGTAACGGAAATCTGCAAAGATTGCTCCGCCGAGCTTCCGGATATCAGAAGGTGTTTTCAGCCAGCTCGATGTTTTCGTATCGAAATTTCCGAGTTTCTGCAATTCACGGTATTGTTCTTCAATTAATATTTCAATGCCCATCGCAGCAGCCATATCGACAGCGTTATTTTCCGGTTTATGTTCTTTTCTTGACTCAAGCCCTTCACGGTCGTAACAGATACTTCTTCTGCCTTCAGGACTTTCGGCTGAACAGTCATAGAAAATAAATTCGCCGGTCTTTTTATCATAACCAACAACATCAGGTTCACCTCCTGTTCTTTCCATTTCGCTGATTGACCAGAGTTTTTCAGGCTCAGCTTCAAGCTTTGACTGCACCTTCGTCCATTCAAGACCTTTATGGCGGTTCTTGTTTTTCTCAAAGCGGCTCTTCAATGCTCTGAGCAGTTCTTCCCTTTGTTCAGATGACAACACATTTTTATTTCCCATTGTCAAATTGTTTTATTTTGATTTTCTTAAAATGTCTTTCAAATGGTTTTGTGTTTTTGCAGAGTAAATCATTTGTTCAGCATTTCCAAATACGTTTTGCGGATCTGATAAGAGCGGGTTTTCAGAGTCTCATTTAGTTCGCAGGAATGCATTCTGCGTCAGGCATAAAACTTTTTTAATGACACTTGTTTTAAAAAGTCTTTAACGATGCTGGTCTATTAATATTACATTCCCGTCCGGGTCAGCAGTCATAATTCCTGCCGGTCCGGAAGTGTTCTCATCAGCTTCCATTGTTAATTTAATTCCATTGCTTTTGAGTTGCCTCTGAATTTCCCTGACATCGTCATACTCTTTAAGGTTCGCTGCGTTTTCGTCCCAGCCCGGATTGAAAGTTAAAATATTTCCTTCAAACATTCCCTGAAACAATCCGATCAGCGAATTCTCATTTTTCATTATGAGATAATTTTTTTCCGGCCCTCCTGCAAAAACCGTGAATCCGAGGTTTTCATAAAATTGTTTTGAAGCGTTAATGTCTCTGACATTAAGACTTACTGAAAATGCTCCTAATTTCAAATTGTTTTCATTGTTTAGATTAATGTTATTGTTTGTTTGAATAATGTCTGTGTTTTTGCCGGGGAGTGTTGTTATGATTGTACTGAGAATGAAACCCGAGTAAAATGTTGCTGCAATTCCTAAAATCAGTAAAGTGGTTTTTTTCATTTTGATATAATTTTAATTTTTGTTTTGTACTTTAAATTCCGGCATTTCCTGTCTTAACTTTTCCGGCACGTTTATAATTCGCCAATATCACTCCGGTAGTTGTAACAGTACTTTCTGTTAAAGTAAATGCTGCCGGGTATGCATCATTGCCGAACAACTTTTTTCCTTTGCCAAGAGTCAACGGGTGAATTTTGAGCCGGAGTTCGTCTGCAAGGTCATTCTTCAATAATAAATGAATGAGTTTACTGCTGCCCCAAACCTGAATGTCATTACCTTTAGAATTTTTAAGCTTCCTGATATCCGATAAGTTTTTGATGAATACCGTGTTTTTCCAATCAGACTTTTTCCTGGTGCCGGACAATACGTATTTTGTACCATCATTAATACCCGGCCAAAAGTCTGAATGCTCTGGCCAGTAAGTTTCCCAGATCTCAAATGTTTTTCTGCCCAGAAGATAATCTGCAGGTTTCAGTTCATTCCGCACTGCCTTACCATATGTTTCGTCACCATACGGAACAGTCCAGCCGCCATATCTGAAACCTCCGGATCTGTCTTCCACTGATCCGCCGGGTGCCTGCATGACTCCATCTAATGTAATCATTGACAGAACAATTATTTTTCTCATGGTTATATGTTATAGAAGTGAGTTACAATAATTCCGGCAGTGTAAGGTGCGGTCAGCATTATCCAAAACGTTTTGTGGACGGGTAAACCTTGCAATTTTCAGAAGTATCAGATTATATAATTTAACTCTGCCGCTGCTTCGGATGTCCTTTTGTTCGGAAATTAATATCGTTTATCTTTTTAAGGTAAAATAATGAGCGGGGTTTTTCCTTCATAGACCAGTTCGTTAATTAAAAATTTTCTGAAAAGCTGATCGGTTAAAAACCGTGTCCCTTTTTGAACGATCAGCATTTCCTCAACCTCATTGTTTATTACTTTCTTAATGCTTTCAAATGGATCGCTGCCTTCGTAAACTTCATAGCTTGTATTAAATCTGTCAGCGAATAATGCGGACAGATCTCTGAGCTGCTTTTCTGTTCCTGTGGTTTTTTCATTGGGGTTCGACAAATAGAAAAATGTTATACCGGTATTTTCTTTGTCAATGAATTTTAAAAAGTTGTTAAGTTCTAATACGTTTAAAGGATGTTTTTTCGTTACCGCAACAAAAATTTTTTCGTGTGAAAAAGCATTTATTTCTTTCGGCATTGCAACAATGATATTTTTGGTGTTGTCAATAACCTGCAGTGCAACACTGCCGAGAAATATTTTTTTGAGTAATCCGGTGCCTTTTAGTCCGACAAATATCAGATTGTCGAATGGCTCAGCTAATAATTTATCTAAAGTAATTTGAAGATTATTTTCGGAAGCCAGGAAAGATGTTTTGACGTTTGACGGGATTAATTCCTTTGCCAATGCTTTTAAATTTTGCAAAGCTTCGTCATTAGTATCTTCAGCAATACTTTTTCTGCTCTCAATTTCGGCAAATGCAGGTGATAAAACGATGGTTTGATGAACTAAGAGAAGTTCAGCATTAACTTTGTTGCCCCAGTCGCAGGCATATCTGATCAGGTTGCCTGAATATTCTGAAAAATCAATCAGTAATATGAATCTTTTTTTCATTTCACTAAGATTTTGTTATGTTATTTGGTTTGTAAAGACAATCATTTACTTTTATAAAATCCTCTTCACTGTCAGCAAGCACCATCAAAATATCATTTTCCTTAATCTGTGTTGAACCGCCCGGTCTTATGTATTCGCCGTTTCTCTTTATCATTATAATGAAAGCTGATTTCGGAAAATTCAAATCAACTATTCTTTTGCTTACAGTATAAGAGCCGGATGATATTTCAAATTCCCGTAAGGAAGATTTCGGATGTTCTATTATGAGTTTGTCAATTTCTGTTATCTTTTTTACTTTTTCCGGCAAAGCAACGTGTAACCATTTGGAAACGATTGACAGAGTCGTTCCCTGAATGAGAACCGAAGTAACGGAGATAAAGAATACTATGTTGAAAATCATTTCTGCTTTTTCGATTCCGGCTAAAAGAGGGTAAGTCGCAAACACTATCGGAACTGCGCCGCGCAAACCGACCCAGGAAATGTAAAGACGTCTTCTGAGTTTCATTTTAAAAAACATTAAACTGAGAAAGACGCTGAGCGGCCGGGCAACAACAATCAAAAACAATGAAATGAGAAGTCCGATGCCCATTAAAGGAAAAACCTGAGAGGGGAAAACAAGTAATCCCAAAGTTAGGAACAGAACAATCTGCATCAGCCATGCCAATCCGTCAAACATCTTAAGAATGGTTTTCTTATGTATAAAATCCTGATTACCCAAATAAACCGCGCATATATAAATTGCAAGAAAACCATTACCGCCTGCAAAGTCGGTAGCAGAAAATGTAACGAACATCAGGGAAATGACTAAAACTGAATAAAGTCCTTCGAAGTCAAGTTTAATTTTATTAATGATGAATTTACTTAACCTGCCGAATGCAAAACCGGCTGCTCCTCCAATGATCATTTGCTGAAAGAACATTGGGATAACAGAAGCTAAACTTTGGTCCTGGTTAATTACTAAAGTCAGAAATGAAATAGTCAGCACATAAGCCATCGGATCGTTACTTCCGCTTTCTAACTCTAATGTTGGTCTCAGGTTGGATTTTAATGCAAGACTTTTTGAGCGTAATATGGAAAATACGGCTGCTACGTCTGTGGATGAAACGATCGAACCTAACAGCATACTTTCATAAAAAGTAAAATCGGTCGCGTACCAGACGAAAGTTCCAAGCGAAACGGCTGTAAGTAAAACGCCTATAGTCGATAATACAATCCCTTCACGGAGTATTGGTTTTACAGAAATCCAGTTAGTATCAAGTCCGCCTGAAAATAAAATGAAGTTAAGCGAAACAACTCCTATGAACTGAGCAATTGTTGGATTGTCAAAATGAATGCCGCCTATGCCGTCAGATCCCGCCAGCATTCCGATTGCCAGAAAGAGTAATAAGGTCGGAACACCGAATTTATAAGAAGTCTTACCTGCAATTATACTAACAAAAAGCAGCAGAGAACCAACTAAAAGTATATTTTCAATAGTTAAATTCATTCTTGTTTTTCACTTATATCATTCAACCTAATGATTTTTTTCTTGTTTTTAAAATTGTAAAATAGTCAACCGTTTTCTGTCATACCATACCGAATCTTGTAATAACTCATCTCATTTTAATTGAATATCTGCTACACATTGATGAGCTTGTTCGGGCGGGTAATAAAAAGTTTTATTAATTAACAGAATAACTTTAAAAGAAATTATATCAGTCATGCCTGTTTGTACTTTCTGTTCTTACCTATTAATAAGGTTATTGATAAAAGTCCTGCTATCAGCAAACCTGTGTCTTCCGGTATACCGAAATTAATTGCTGCCGTAAATCCGATCAAAGACCATACAAACGGAATAATCAAAATTGCATTGGGACAGTTTTTATCACAAAGGAGTAATATGCCAAAAGTAAATATTGTTGTCGGGCAGGGAAGTCCGAAAGTCGGTGACGAAGGATAAACATGCCCGGGCAAATAACCCAAAACTGGATAAATAATTAAAGCGAATAAAACCAGTATTATTCCCGTAACACCATATATGCCGGGATGAAATTTGAAAGAAAGTTTGTTTTTAAAAACACCGTAAATCAGAAATAAAATACTCTGCAGAATAAATGCCGCTCCGAAAATGTAAGCTGCCTTATTTATTGCAGTAAAAAAAATCAGATGATAAACCGTTCCCATCCATATCCAAAAGAAAGCAAGTATACTGCAAATAATTTTATCAGATTTTGAAGAAAACCTGATTGCAAAATATATTGCAGTGAAACTCAGCAGATATAAAATTATCTGTGCAGGGAAAACTGCCTCGTTGTATTCCTTAAAGACTTCAAAAAACTGTTCGTGTGTAAACGGAGTTTTCATTTTTATTATGCTTCATTGTTTAATCCTGTCAATTAGTGATTTTACCGCCGGCACAGGATTGTAAACTAAAGTCTCTTGCAGCAAAGAAAAGTATGCATTATAATATTATACAAAGCAGTTTACTTTCGTTTTAATGAAGCATTAATAATTTCTTTCAGAACTTTCACATCAATATCCTCCAGCTTATTTATATAAAGGCAGCCGACACCGGTCTTATGCTTTCCCAATTTTTTAAGAGTTGCCTCATGCTCTTTAATATTCATGCTGAGGTATAGCGACAGATTCGCTTTACGGGGGGAAAACCCGATAACAAGCCAGTCAACTTCTCTGCCTGTTGCCGGGCTTTTATATCTTTTATTGCCGAAACCTATGACTGAACTTCCCCACATTTTCGGATCTTTTCCGGTTGCTTTTTTCATCATATCCAAAATGGCAAAACTGTCTTTGCGTTTTTGTTCATCTTTAACAGTGTTAAGAAAATCCTCAACGCTTGCAGAAGTTGGTTTTGTTTTTATTTCAGCCGGTTTTGATTTTTTTTCAGCCATTTGAATTTATTATTTTGATTTGCCGGTAATTCTTTCCTGTTTAGTCAGCAGGATATTTGTTCGAATGATTGCTTCATAAACGCAGCATTTGTTTGTCATCTCATCCGTAAATGCTGTCATCATGGTTTTTCTCACGGATTAATTTCACTGATCATACACAAAAGGTTTAAAATTCACTGATGAATTTTTTAATTTGCTAAACCAATTTGTTTCATAAAAGACTGATTGTCCCAGAATAAATATTCTTCGGTCATTTTTCCGTCCGGTCCCCAATGCCCGATTGTGGTCATTGATAATTTGAACTTTTTACCGGTCGGCGGAATTGTTTTGCCGTCGCCGACAGGCATTGGCTGAGAAAATGTTCCTTCCATTACTCCGACAACACATGTCCAGTCGCCTCTGCCGAATTTAATGGGATGGGTCTTGATTTTTGTGTCAGGTGCAAACACAAACATAGGTGTAAGCTGGTCAATGTGCTGAGGATACAAACCCGTTGTAATACTGCCGTCGGGATAATACACTTTGATGTTGTCGGCATGGCTGTGATTAAACTTGTCCCACTTCTGATTGCTGTATAAATCATAGTCAAGCGTATCAAAAATTGCAAACCGTTTTTCTGCCAGCGCTTCATCGGATTTGTATTTGTTTAATTCAGCTTCCAGGGATTTTATTTTCTGCTCCTGACTGTTATTTGAACAGCTTGTGAATGTTACTGTTGCAGCTATTAACAAAAACGCTGCAATCGCTTTGATTGTTGTTTGTCTTTTCATTTTGTATGTTGTTTAATTGTTATGGAAAAACTCATTGGTTAAAAAATTGTCTTAATTAAAATATTTCTTTATGCTTCAAACTGTCGTCACTGTATGACTGCATAGATTCGAAGATCTGATAATGGCGGGCTTTACAGCATTGCATCTTATACTAAAAACAACAATTCAATTATACATAAATCTGTCTTAAGAAACACCTCACCTAAGCTGACGCAAATTGTGTTTACGGTTTTTTTGATATAACAATTCTCTTACAGCCATCTTCTCACAGTTCTTTTATATTCAGCATATTGCTGTCCGAATTCCAGTTCTAAATATTTTTCCTCCCGTTTAATAATGAATTCCTGTATAATCAGAAAAAGAATTGGAAAAAGAATAATGTTCCACCAGTTTCCTATCAAGCACGTTATTCCTAAATATACAAATGATAATCCTATATACATTGGATTTCTTGTAATTGCATAAATTCCTGTTGTCTGTAGAGAAGTTGCCGGCTTTATAAGGATTACCGTGTTTTTTGTCAGAAAGAATTGCCTCAGACTTCTCAGTAAAAAAAATAATGCTGTAACTAAAAAAATTACTCCGGCAACTTTTATTATCATTGTTTGAAATATTGCTTCGGAAATCGGAATTCTTTTTTGAATAAATACAGAAGCAATAAATATTAACAAATATATTAACGGCGGAGGAATGTAAACTCCGGGTCCTTTGGACTTATTGATTTGATTGTTCATATCAGTTTTATTTTATTCAGAATTATTATTTGTTTAAAAATCTGAAACCGAATAAAAGTAACGCATAACGTTTTTCAGTTCTGCGGTGTATGTCATTTCTTCCGAAGCATCTTATCAGAAAAATTCATTCTCCTATTTATCATCAGCATAAATTAATGTTTAAATTATAATACCTCATTCATTTTTTTGCAATGAAAGAATCTGGTCGTTATATTCAATATACCTGTTTGGCGATTTACCGCTTCTGGAAATGTTCAGGATAGCGTCCGCCCTGCAGCTTGATTTTCAATGAAGCAGTTCCGGTCTCGTTAAGCTCATCTTCAGTATATTCAACTTAAACAGCACCAATATTTTCTTCCTGACTATTGGGGTTTACTGTGCTTTATAAATTTTTATCGTCACCGTTATTTATTGTTTCTTATTTTGTATGCATTAAAGGCTTCTTTTATAAGTGTTTTCAGTGCATCTGAATAAACATCTTCAGTCTTTTTTATCTCGGCATACCGCGAGATTTTACCGCTGCCTTTGAGTAATTTCCCGGGGTCCGGTAAATCCGTACCCTTGTAAAAACCAAGTTTAAGTCCTTTTTGGGAAGGTATGAGAGTGCATACCATTTCAGAGTATTTATTTCCGTAACTGTAAGATATCATTTTTGCGGGTATATCTATCTGTTCAATAACCTCCGGCAGGGTTCTCAATATTATCTCACGAAGAATCATTGCATTTTTAAAAACTGATTCATTGTATTGTGATAAACAGTTTTTAATGTCTTTGTCTGATATCATAATTTTTACTGCTCATTGGTTTTTTGCTGTCCTGTTACCAAACTTTTTCACTTACTTTCAGGAATATCTTCCGTGCAATTGGCAAACTTATCTCTGTCAGCGAGTCCGTTAAGGATTGATGTTACGTTTATCGGTGTTTAATATTTTTAATCTTTCATTTGCTGCATCCAGGACAGATTGAAATGCTGAAGCAGATGCAACTTCATATAATTTTTTTGGAGTTAACGGATTTAAAATATGTCCGGCAAGTTTAAGCTGAAACCAGTGTGTGTCGTGCCAGTTACCGAGTTTGTAACCAACATTCCTGAAAATGCCGATTTCCTGAAATCCCATTGCTTTGTGAAATCCCGTGCTTTCTTCATTGGGTAAACCAATACATGCATAAACATTATAATATCCCTGCAGTCGCAAAAGAGAAAAAAGAGTTTCGTATAAAATCCTGGCAATACCTCTGTGATGAAATTCGGGAGACATATAAATAGTTGATTCAGGACTCCACTGATACGCTGTGCGGGACTTGTATTTGCCGGCGTAAGTATAACCGATTATTTTACTGCCGTACAGGCAGACCAGCCATGGATAATCGGCGGTGACAGTTGTTATGCGCTGTATAAATTCGTCCAAAGCCGGCACTTCATACTCAAAGGAAATAATAGTATTAAGCACATATGGTGTGTAAATGTCCAGCACGGACTGCGCATCACTTTCATTAATTAATCTGATTGAATACTCTTTGTCACATCCGTCCAAAATGTTTAATTTAGAATTAATTAAGAATTTCAGATTTG
>JAFDZQ010000083.1:9540-11346 GCA_018266895.1 Bacteroidota bacterium | reverse complement strand
TTCAGGCACTGAAATTTCCGGACAAAATAAAAAAGCGCAGATCCCTCTCGGAGAATTAGCAGACATAAAAGTAACTTCGGGTCCGCCTATGATCTCTTCCGAAGATGCATTGCTCAGGTCAGTTGTATTTCTGAATGTAAGAGACAGGGATATGGGAAGCTTTGTAAATGAAGCCAAAGAAGTGCTTGACAAAGATTTTACTTCTTCATTGCCGAAAGGATATTTCTATACCTGGAGCGGTCAGTGGGAAAATCAGTTACGCGCTAAGAAAAGATTGGAGATCATCATTCCGATAGTCTTTCTGATAATATTTGTAATGCTTTATTTTACTTTTAAAAATTTTCTCGAAGCAGGGCTTGTTATGCTGTCAGTTCCGTTTGCCTTAATCGGCGGGATATATTACATGTCAATACTTAACCTGAATTTTTCCGTAGCGATCTGGGTGGGATTCATAGCGCTGTACGGTGTCGCGGTAGAGACCGGAGTGATAATGGTAATTTATCTACACGAAGCTCTGGATAAAAAATTAATTGCTAAAGGAGAGAAAATATCTGAACAGGATTTAGTTGATGCAACAGAGGAAGGAGCAATTTTAAGACTAAGACCTAAGCTGATGACGGTGGCAGTTGCTATGCTCGGACTGATTCCGGTCATGTGGGCAACGGGAACCGGAGCTGATCTGGCAAAGCCGCTTGCTGTTCCTATGATCGGAGGCATACTCACATCAGCGATTCACGTTCTGTTTGTTACGCCGGTGATATTTGTAATGATAAAAGAATATTTCAGAAAACGGGGAAAGCTGAAGAAATCTGACATGGCAAAATTCATGGTGCATTGAAGATCTTTAAATGATTAAGCTTCTTGTGAACGGATAAATAATTATAAGGAATGAGTTTGGATTTTTGAAAAACTAAAGGAAGTTTTGATTGTAAGATAATCTGTATTAAGCTTCATTTGTCAGTAGTGCGGTTGTTGCCTGCCCGCTTGTTAAACTTTTTGTAAACCTCCGGAGGAAGGACAGGCACACAAAGGCGGAATCAAATTGAAAGTGGGCTCTTTGATAATTTATAAACGTCTGATTCTGCTGACTGGGAATGTATGACGAAAGTAAACAGACTCACCGGACGTTCACGGAGGTGATTAACATTATTTCAGGATTCATGCTGCATTGAAAAGTTTATTTATTCTTAAAAAATTGTAACTTATCTTTAGTTGTCAGAAGAAAGAAGTTGGGATGTGTTTTTTAAATCTGTCTTCTGTCTCTGACTTAAACTTTGATGTGGGGGTATTATGAAATTAGTATCCAATATTGAAGACTGGGCTGATGCCCACCACCCAAAATGGCTCGACATCATCCGAATTCTTCTCGGGCTGGTTCTGATAGCAAAAGGAATTTCATTTATCCGGGATACAGACTTAATGTCTGCATTGCTGCTTGATAGTAATGCACAGCTCCGTTCCATGGCGTTTGCACATTACGTCATCGGAGTGCAGATAGTAGCCGGAATCATGTTCACATTCGGACTG
Organism: Bacteroidota bacterium; assembly: GCA_018266895.1. Classification (GTDB taxonomy): domain Bacteria; phylum Bacteroidota; class Ignavibacteria; order Tepidaquicellales; family Tepidaquicellaceae; genus JAEUSI01. The sequence continues at coordinate 9,819 of JAFDZQ010000083.1, read as the reverse complement.
CTGACAAGGGTTGCAGCTTTTTTCCAAATCCCGATTCTAGTAATAGCAATTTTCTATATGGATGTGACGAAAGAATTTTTTGTTATCAGTTCTGAATTACCGTATCTGATTCTTGTGCTTTCTCTTGTTGTTTTCTTTTTCATTTACGGCTCAGGCCCTCTTTCTGTTGATAATTACATCAGGAAGCATGATGCTGATCAAACGTAAATTTTAATAATCAGCTGATGTTTCAGGAAGTGATACTACTAACTTGAAGAATCTCAGGCACTTGAGGTATGG
>JAFDZQ010000083.1:322-9487 GCA_018266895.1 Bacteroidota bacterium | reverse complement strand
TCGTTGGTGCCTGTCCGCAAATAATCTAGATTTGTATTTATGTCAAAGACAGAGTGATCAAAACGTAGCCATAAAAATATCAGATTTGAGATGGTTCAGCAAATTTTAAAACCTGCCCGAGGTCGGGCAGGCACCATCAATGAAGGAGCTATTGTATATGCTTTCTGATTTTTTTATAAACATAATTGCTCAATCGACTGATTTGAACGGGGATAATTTCGTTGATACTGAGGATATGAATGTTCAGGATAATAACAGGAACAGAAGTGTGATTCAGCCCTAACAGATAAAGTCAGTACGGAAACAATCCGGGAATCTGATTGTGTTATCTAAAGGAAAGTGTTTTGGTTTGGCTTTAAATAAACTCTCATTTTACATAAACAATAATTTAAACTGCAATGCTGCTAATCGAAGATGAAATTAGTAAAATCACAGAAAATCTAACCGGTGATTCTGAAAAAGATCTGAAATATTTACTTCATCAGATGGATCTGTATAGAGATCACGAGTATTCAACTGAAATAGTTCGTGCAATCGGAAGGATTTTTTACGATATATTACCTGAGGAAAAAGTAAATGATTTCGTTAAGGTTGCTCAAAATTTTGAAATATATTGCGAGAATGTTTTATATCATGCCAATGATTGTATTGTCAAAAAAGATTTTAAAGAAGCAGAAAGATTGCTTGATATAATTTATAACTTGCGAAATTTGTATTATCAGGATGATAAGGAAACCGAATACCGGTATTTCAGAAATTTCTTTGAACATGTTTTTTATATGCTGAAATATAAACCAAAACGGGAAATTAAAATCAAACCTTTTTATTACCGTGATATGTATAATCTTTACGGATTTTTACTTGTTGAAATACGGAATCTTGAAAAAGCACGTGAAGTGCTGAATGAAGCTATAAAATGTAATCCGGTAGATACAGGTATGTATTTTGAACTTGGGGAAACTTATAAGATCGAAGGGAATTGGGAAGAATTTAAAAAAAATACGGACAAAGCTTTTGAATGTTCCTACACTTCTGAAAATTTAGCAAGGTGTTACAGAAATTACGGGTTTTATTTCGTAGAAATGGAGAACTATGAAGCAGCAATCGCGGCATTTGTAAAAAGTACAAAGTATCAAGACAGTACACATGCAATGAGTGAAATGTTTTACATTCAGCAGGTTACAGGAAAGCAAGTTGTTATGGATGAATATTTTGAAACATGTGATGACATTCTTGAAAATAATTTAATTAGCAGTATTCCGGATAAGGAACTCTTTATTCATGCAAGTAATGCAGCTCTAGGTTTTGAATCTCAGGGCAAGTATTCTATCGCATTAATATTTTTTAAAGTATTATATGATATTTCTAAGCTTGAAAATTTTTCAGATAAAATAAAGGAATTATCAGAAAAGCCGGATGTAGAGGAAGAATAATTAAAAAAAACCTTAATAATTTTTATAAACTTTTAAGAGTCATTTCCCTATTTTCTTTGAAATTGATTTCGCTTTATTTTTAAAAACACAAATGTAGTCTTGTATATGAAAACTGTGTTTACTTTGTCAATTATACTATTTCTCATCTTCACTTTTATGGTTGATGCTTTGATTTCATTCATGATTTCAGCAGTGTTTTTAATTTATAGTATAATTGTCATCTGTGCTTTCAGGTATTTAACTTTACCTGCAAAGCTTGAAAAACTTTTACCTTATAGAATAATTGATGGGGATTTAGACCTTCGTAGAATAACTGCAGTTGATATATTTATAAAATTTAACTAACATGAATTTCTTTCATTATTGTTACCGGCGCTTCACTGATTTTCATATTCTATACTGATTCATATTTAGTAATATCGCCTCCAGATAGTTCATATACATTCTGCTCATAAATATTCTTTAGGCATCCTGAATCGTACATTGAGCAATCTGAATAACTCCTTAACATAAATCTTAATCTTCAACCGGATTTTACTCGCCACTGGTGGTGTTCCAAAAAGTTTGATTCTTACAATTGAATTTGGGTAATTTGTTCGTGCAACTTTTTGGTCACCAACAGTAAAACTCTTTCCGGATATTTAAAAGTCCTGCAGAGAACAAAATCCTGATGCCGAAGGCATCATACTTTTATAGCAAATAAATCTACGGATAAATCCCGACTCCGAAGGAGTTGAACATATATTTCGTCTCCGCAGTGTCATTCCGCGAAATATATTAAAAACAAAGGGAACATTTTATGCGGAAGACTCTGCGAGTACGAATTGGATAATTATTTTCATTGAGGAATTCGGTTCGATGCCTCCGGCATCGTATATTTGTTGCGTTTTTTTCTATAAATGTTTAATCCCTTCGGGATTATTTAATATGCAACATAATTCTCATTTTGAAATGCTGACCTTCGTCTCCGGTGAATCATTCCATGAAATATATTAAAAATGAAAGAAACATTTTATGCGGAAGACTCTGCGGGTACGAATAGTCCTGCAGAGAACAAAATCCTGATGCCGAAGGCATCATACGTTTATAGCAAATAAATCTACGGATAAATCCCGACTCCGAAGTAGTCGAACATATATTTCGTTTCCGCAGAGTCATTCCGCGAAATACATTAAAAACAAAGGGAACATTTTTTCGGAAGACTCTGCGGGTACGGATTGGATAATTATTTTTATTAAGGAATCCTGTGCGATGCCTCGGGCATCGTATATTGGTTGCGTTTTTTTCTATATATGTTTAATCCCTTCGGGATTATTTAAAATGCGTTGTATTCTCGTTTTGAAATGCTGACCGTCGTCAACGCTGAATCATTCCATGAAATATATTAAAAATGAAAGAAACATTTTATGCGGAAGACTCTGCGGGTAGGGATTGGATGATTATTTTCATTAACGGATTTGGTTCGATGCCTCCGGCATCGTATATTGGTTGCGTTTTTTTCTATAAATGTTTAATCCCTTCGGGATTATTTAAAATTTGGCAATATTTTAAATTGAAATATAATTTTGATACCAGGTTAATACTCTGATTTTTCAAAACAATAATTTTATCTTTAAAAAAGATACGGACATGTTAAAAAAATATGATTCTCTGATTCTGACCGGATATAAGATTGTTTTTAGTCCGGTTGAATTAGACAATGAAAGCGGCATCACACCGGAGATAAGGAAAATTCTTGAAATTACATTAAAGAAAGTTTTAAACAAGAAAAAAAATGTGAAGGATGATATTCTTAAGTTAATAGATCAGTATCCTCATTTGCCTCAGTTCAAAAACTATCTTTCTACATATTACTCTTATAATAACGAGCTTGAAGAAGCCTTTAAAATTAATCAGCAGATTGTCAAAGATCATCCTGATTACTTTTTCGGAAAAATCAATCTTGCTCTGGAATATCTCAGCAAAAAGAAATTTGAAAAGATCCCGGAGATCCTCGGCGAGGAAATGGAAATAAAATCACTTTACCCGGACAGGGAAGTTTTTCATATCGAAGAAGTATTGTCTTTTTATGAGGTTGCGGCGGAATATTTTATAGAGACGGGCAATATTGAAGCTGCCGAATGCCGTCTGAAAATAATGGAAGATATTGACAAAGATAATGATAAGACGAAGCATACGGCTGAAAAGATAAATATATATCTCATGAAAAAAAATTATGAGAAGTTTAAGAAGATGTTGGAAAAAGAGAGGCATCCGAAATTCATTCCGAAGAAAAAGTTCAGGCAGACAACAGAAGCGCCATCATTCTCAAATCCGGAAGTAAATGTATTGTATGAGTACGGATTTCAGATTGATTTTAAAATCTTAAGAAAGCTATTGGAACTGCAAAGGGACAGTCTTATTGACGATCTGAAAAAAGTTGTTACAGACAGCATAGTAAGATATAAATACTTTAAAAAACTTGAATGGGATAATCGCTCACACTCGTTCTTACTGCATGCTTTATTTTTGCTTTGCGAATTAAAAGCTGAAGAAGCTCTTGATACAGTTCTTGATGTTTTAAGGCAGGATGAAAAATTCCTTGAATACTGGATTTCAGACCTGCTGACAGAATTTATGTGGATGGTGATTTACGGAATCGGACAAAATAAGCTGGATGTTCTGAGAGAGTACATTCTGGAAGAGGGAAATAATACTTATGCAAGAACTTCCGTAAGCGAAGCCGTAACTCAGACAGGGCTGAATTTTCCTGAAAGAAGAAATGAGGTCATTAAGTGGTATTATACAGTATTAAATATTTTCATAGAGCAAAAAGATAACGATAAGCTTATAGATACAACTCTTACCGGTCTGATGTTGTGCGATATGCTGGACTTAAAACCGGTAGAACTGGAAGAAACGATTATAAAAATTTATGATGAGGAAATTGCAGGATTAGAAGTGGTTGGCGAGTTAGACAGTTTCCTGACAGATCTTCATTCCAAAAACTACAAAGTCTTTAGGAGGCATAAATTCAGCTTAGAGGAAATTTACAGGGATTTTTCCGAATGGGAAAGGAGATTCAAAAAACAATCCGCAAACACAAATAAAAATCTGTATGATTCCGGGGAAGTTGAAACAAAAGAATATCCTTCCTTACCAGAAGAATTCAGAAACACAGGAAGAAACGAGAAATGTCCTTGCGGCAGCGGATTGAAGTTCAAGAAATGTCACGGGAAATAATTTTTATACTGATTTAACTGTCTGTTCAAAACTTTAATCTTTACCACGAAGGCGCAAAGATACGATGGAAAAGAAGTTTGACAGTCAGTTTTCTGTCCCCGCTGCCTGCCCTGTGGGAGTCTCCCGCAATCTTCTGTCCCCGCTGAGTCTCCCGCAATCTGTAATTTTCACAAACGATCGCTTTTCAAGCGGGTGACTCAGCGGGAACGTAAAATAATTTGTGACCCGCATGGCTGAAAAAATACAATATCACGCGGGAGGAACTAATGAGGAACTGATGCTCAGATTCATTGACGGAGATAACAAGGCATTTTCTGTCCCTGCTGAGTCTCCCGCAATCTGTAATTTTCACAAACGATCGGTTTTCAAGCGGGGACTCAGCGGATATAACGTCAGAATAATGCTATAAGCTGCTTTTGCTTTTTCTATTAGATCAAAGAATATATCAATGTAATGTTAGTAACCGAGATATTACTCCGCTGAGTCCCCGCGTCATGTAAAAGAAAATTCAAAGTATAATAAAGCGGGTGACTCAGCGAGAACGTAAATATATCTAAATCCAAAATGCCTGATTTTATACCGTTATATTCAAGAGATGTTTTGGTCATTCATCTTAAGGTAATCACATCCGTCCAAAATGTTTTTAAATATGGTTTTGTAATTATTTAGTACAGTTAAATTTTCAATGAAAATCTTACTGTATTGAAACAAAACCCCTCCCAACCCTCCCCTTTTTCAAAGGGGAGGGCAGGGTGGGGTTGTATCAAACAGCTTACATTTTATTTCAATTTTTTAAGAGAAGTAAATATTTTACAAAAATAAAATAATTCGGACAATACTGAAAGATAATGACAACTATAGTCTGTTTTTCTCAATTAGTTTTGAGATTTCCCAAAATGAAATTATAGAAACACCCTATACCTGTTTTTTTCATTTTCACTAAGAAATATTTTGTAAGATCCCGGTAACTTAGAATCTCCCTGTATCCACCAGATAAATATGTGAGTATCAATCAGGATCATTTATTATATCCCGCTCTTCCGGAGGAAACGCAGGTTCAATTGGATTATCATATTTTTTAATAGTCCCCAAAAGCGGATATTTAGTATTAGTTCCTTCTTCAATTTTATCTGTTGTAATTAAAACTGTATCTCCATCTTTAAAAGAATGTATCCATAATTTTTTTATAAACATATAAATTTTCTCACAAAACTAAATGCTATTCTATTTTTGATTAATTGTAAAACGCAAAAAATTTCGTCTTTGCGCATTTCAAGTACGGGCAGGCACCATCAATGGAGGAGCTATTGTATATGCTTTATGATTTTTTTATAAACATATTTGCTCAATCTTTTTTGCAAATATTCATCCATTAATCCAAGATCAATTGCACATCTGCATCTTTGTACTTCTTTAAATATTTCCTTTAAATTATGATTACTCTTATCTGCAAAGTTTTTGGGTGCACCCTGCTTTTTCAAACATGTTTTGCATTCAATTTTTGAGTTGGGCTTATTAACAGAGCAAAATGTTACCTCTTTTACAGCTTCGCCCATCATTGCAGCTTTATAAAATGAACTGGAGTCAAAAAATCGTATACCCACAGAAGATAAAATGGCTATCAAAGTTCTGCTTCCGCAACCCAATGCATGCAGGATGGTTCCCTTCTGAAAGTATTTCTTTATAACTGCCACTTTCATTAAGGCAGCTTCATATTGCCTGTGCTTTGAAAATCCGCTTAAGGGAATACCTATCATTTTGAAATTTAATTCAGCCAGATTTTTTGCACAGTATTTTAATTTCTTTATGTCATTTCCCTGCACTACAGCCATAAGAAAAATTTTCCCTCTGTTAATTTTTCTCACAATTGAGGCATTTTTCAATGTGGTGTCAATGTCTTTCTTTTCACTTTGAGGTGTAGAATTTATTGCAGGTATTTTATCCAGCAATATAGCAATATCCGGATTCAGTCTTTTTTGAGTTTCATAAACGACAACAGGATCAGTTTCAACAGAACTGCCAAATGCACCGCTGTCAATAATAACAAATCCGTTAAAGCCTAAAAATTTTTTTATATCTGACTTCGGGTTCAGTAAACCAGCTTTACTTTGCAAAACATCAAATGAAATTAATACTCCGTCTGCCCTGATATCCTTTTTCCAGAACCAGGTATTTTCATCCACACTTAAGGAAGGGAAGAAAGTTATTTGTTTTACTTTATGTATTTTTGATTTTGAGATATATGTTCACTTTAATGATAAATTTCTTTCAATGCAGCCGGCACACTTTCCGCATGGTTTAATATTCTGAATATTACATGAGTAAGTATTTTCTACCGGCATATTATTGGATTTTAAATATTGAACCACATGCTGTTTGTCCCATTTAATTAAAGGAGCATTTACTTCAATGTTTAATGTGTGGCTGAAAAGACTATTTGCTTTTCTTAAGAATCCGGCATTCGTATCCGTGTAACTAAACTCTCCTCCGTCTATAATCCCGAGTGCAATCTCATTAATGTTATTCTGAAAACAATATATGGATGCCAGCGTTAACAGATATAAATTTCTGTTTGGGAAAAATTCGTCCAGGAAATTATTTATTAAATATTCTTCGGAATATTTTTTTTTCTTCCCCGATATTAAAGAATGTGATTTTATCAGATGATTTAGTCTACCGGTTATTTTCACGGGGCTTGGTAAATGAAGAAGTCCGGCAACCAGTTTGCAATAATTCCATTCTGTCGGGGCTGTTGCCTGTCCATAATCAATGTAGATAGTCTGAATATCATAATGTCTTGAAAGATACCATAATATTACACAAGTGGAATCCATTCCCCCGGAATGAAGCACGCATATTTTGTTCATATTTTATTTACCAGCAGCGTCTGCTATCATACCTGCTGAATAAGCCAATCCGGCACCAATACAAACACCTGCTCCAAAGGCAATTACAGCGGGAGATGCGGGTTCCGGTATTGCTCCATAACCCATTATTGCTCCTCCAAACATCGCCAGTGCCTGACCGGCATCTTTTAAATAATCCGATACTTTATAGGGATCTACTGTTGCAGTTCCTCCACCCATTATATTATTTTTAAGTAGTTAAATTTTTAATGTCTTTTTCTATTTTGTTCAGATTTTTTCTGAATGAAATATTAGCAGCTGCCATTATTTTTTTACCTTCAATACCAAATTTCACTGCCTGTTTCAATCGCTCGGCATAATGTTTTTTTTGATCTCCGGTAGAGTTCTTAACTGCTGCTTTTAATTCCCTTAAAGCGCTATTGAGATTCTTTTCTGCTTCAACAAACTGTTTGTTTGCTTTTTTTTGAAGTGATAGAATTTCCTTACGGGCTTCTTTCAGTTTTTTAAGTTTTGCTGAGTCTGGCATATATTATTTTTTTTTGATAAAATAAAATTTTGGTTTGAGTAAAACAATATATTTATGTGATTAATTTTAGCGTTGGCACATTGCCTCCTCATTACAGGTGTCTGTCTCAAAACCGGTTTAAAGATTTTTACCACAAAGGCACAAAGTCACAAAGATTTTCGTCTCCGCAGTGTCATTCCGCGAAATATATTAAAAACAAAGGTAACATTTTTTGCGGAAGACTCTGCGGGTACGAAAAACCCTGCAGAGAGCCAAATCCTGATGCCGAAGGCATCATACGTTTATAGCAAATAAATCTCCGGATAAATCCCGACTCCGAAGGTATCGAACATATTTTTCGTCTCCGCAGTGTCATTCCGCGAAATATATTAAAAAAGAAAGGGAACATTTTATGCGGAAGACTCTGAGGGTACGGATTGGATAATTATTTTTATTAAGGGATTCGGTGCGATACCTCCGGCATCGTATATTGGTTGCGTTTTTTTCTATATATGTTTAATCCCTTCGGGATTATTTAATATGCGGCAATATTCTCATTTTGAAATGCTGACCGTCGTCAACGCAGAGTAATCTCGCAACTGTTGGTGTTCCAAAAAGTTTGATTCTTACAATTGAATTTGGGTAAGCTGTTCGTGTAAACTTTTTTGTCACCAACAGTAAAACTCTTTCCGGAGAATTAAAAGTCCTGCAGAGAGCAAAATCCTGATGCCGAAGGCATCATACGTTTATAGCAAATAAATCTCCGGATAAATCCCGACTCCGAAGGAGTCGAACATATTTTTCGTCTCCGCAGAGTCATTCAACAAAATATATATAAAAGGAAGGGAACATTTTATGCGGAAGACTCTGAGGGTACGAATAGTCCTGCAGAGAACAAAATCCTGATGCCGAAGGCATCATACGTTTATAGCAAATAAATCTCCGGATAAATCCCGACTCCGAAGGAGTCGAACATATATTTCGTTTCCGCAGAGTCATTCCGCGAAATATATTAAAAAAGAAAGGGAACATTTTTTGCGGAAGACTCTGAGGGTACGAATTGGATAATTATTTTCATTGAGGGATTCGGTTCGATGCCTCCGGCATCGTATACTGGTTGCGTTTTTTTCTATATATG
>JAFDZQ010000083.1:0-287 GCA_018266895.1 Bacteroidota bacterium | reverse complement strand
TCATTCCATGAAATATATTAAAAATGAAAGAAACATTTTATGCGGAAGACTCTGCGGGTACGAATTGGATAATTATTTTCATTGAGGGATTCGGTTCGATGCCTCCGGCATCGTATATTTATTGCGTTTTTTTCTATAAATGTTTAATCCCTTCGGGATTATTTAATATGTGACAATATTCTCGTTTTGAAATGCTGACCGTCGTTCGCAGAGTCATTCAACAAAATATATATAAAAGCAAGGGAACATTTTATGCGGAAGACTCTGAGGGTACGAATAGTCCTGCA
>JAFDZQ010000082.1 GCA_018266895.1 Bacteroidota bacterium | reverse complement strand
AAATATTCATTCAAGATTAGATCGCTTATGAAACACAATACTCACTATAGTAACATTAAGACTTCAAATAATCCCCCAAAAAAAATTTAAATAAATTATATGAAAAAAATACTATTTATATTTTTTATATTCCAAACTTCGTTTCAATTTGCTGATGCTCAATGGATAAAGCAGTTCTCTCCAAATCATGATTTAAGTGATATAGAATTTATAAACAGAAATACCGGATGGACTTGCGGAGAAAATTACATTTATAAAACAACTGATGGCGGAATTTCATGGAATGAACAATCTCATCCTGACGCTTTTCTTATACAGCAAATATTTCCGGTAAATGAAAATGTTGTTTATGCCGTTGGTTGGTGGAATTTTATGAAAACTACTAACGGTGGTGAAAATTGGATCGCTTTTTTTAATGGTAGCACGGGTCAAGGTCTTCCGGTTCTTGAAGGATTGCATTTCATTAATGAAAACACCGGATGGCTTGTAGGTAATGTTGTAGCTATGAAAACTACAAACGGAGGAATTTCTTTTATAGACTCAATGAGAGTTGGAGCACTTGCCCAGGACGTTTATTTTAAAGATTCATTAAATGGAATAATGTGTGGTGAAAATGCAGGTTTTTATAAAACAATTAATGGTGGACAAAACTGGATTAGAATTCCTGTTATTCAAAATGGTCCTTTATATAGTTTTTATAGATTAACTATTTTTAATGATAGTCTAGTTTGGCTCGCAAGTAAATCTGTTTATCGATCTACAAATTTTGGAAACAGTTGGGATAGTTTAGGATTAATTCCTATGGAAGTTCCTAATCGCTCAATATATTGCATGAAGTTTCCTACACCGACTATAGGATTTGCTGGTGGTCAGTCTTTAGAATTATATAAAACAATTGATGGTGGTTATAACTGGATACCTCAACAAACGTCACAATATACACCGGGGCTTTACTTAGGAATATATGCCTATAATGATTCAATAATTTGGGCATCCGGAAGAAGAATTATTTTGAATACAACAACTGGGGGATTGGTAGGAATTAGAGACGTGAGTAACAATAATTTAAAAAAAGATTTTATATTATTTCAAAATTATCCTAACCCATTTAATCCAAATACAATTATAAAGTACTCAATAAATTTAACAAGTTTAGTTAGAATAAATATCTATGATATTTTGGGAAATAAAATAAGTACAATAGTAAAAGAAAATAAATTAGCAGGAAGTTATGAGATTACATTTAATGGTTCAGATTTATCGAATGGAGTTTATTTTTACACTTTAGAAATAAATGATATTCTGATAGACTCTAAGAAATTATTATTACTTAAATAATAAAACACAAGTATATGACTCCACCAGGTATATAAAAGAGCAGACCGGAGAACTAACAAATGCCGCCAAGCAAAATTGAAAGTTAATTTAAATTCGGTATATATCGAATTTAAGTCCTGTCTGCTTTAATAATTAATAGTGAAATTCTTTAAATCAAAATTAAAAAATTTAACTTAGAAAAAGGAGTAATAAAAATGATAATTTTAAATAAATTAAAAATATTAATTATTATAATCTGTACAATTATTTTAATTCAGGATTCTTTTTCACAAATGGATTCCTGCGGAACACTTCCATTTTCAGGTGAATCATCATCACCTTCAACATTTATAGGCGGAAGATACAGACCAAGCAGAACCGATGTAGGCGGATCACCAAGTAATGAGCAATTAGATTATTTTCCAATTTTAGTGTTATTTATTCAATACCAGGGCGAGACTGGTGGGAACTATCCCGGAAATCCGGATTCTGTTGACGCATGGCCCGCAGGGAGAGCTCCAAACTTTATGAGCAGAACAATTACTGATATTCGAGCTTCAAATAGTTCTTCATGGTGGGATTCATATAACGGTTATGATATAAATGATTACTGGCATGAATTTTCCAGAGGTAAGCTACATGTTCAAGGTGAAGCTTATTCAGTAATTCTTCAACACACAAAAGGGTGGTATGACTCAAATGGGGCACAGGGAAAAATGAATAAAGATGTTTTTGATTACTTAAAAGATTCAACTAATATTAATTGGAGATTCTATGATAAATGGACAACAGTCAGTGAAGGTAATTTTAAATGGGAGCCTGATCAATTAGTGGATATGATTTACATGGTTTTCAGAAGCCGTGCAAATGGATATTTAAGTTCAGCTGGAGAAGCCGGATTAGGTACAATACAGGGAGCATCAAATAATCTGTATACAGTATATCAGAGCGGTAGTACTTTAGTAAAAGTTCAAGGTGGAGGTTTTTCAATAAATTGTTCAGGTCACAGGACTGAAGCAAGAGCTGATTTGATATATTGCCGACATTCATTTTTTGGAGTATCTACACACGAGCATGGTCACTATTTGTTCGGAGGCGCACATGAAACATATTCTCACATGACAGCAGGTCAAGGAGGTGAATTCAGCTTAAGCCCTTGGGAAATGATAATGACTGGGTGAAAATTAATGCGGGATTGTATATGTCAGTCGCAATTAAAAATGACGGAACAGCATGGATGTGGGGTGAGAATAAGAATGATCAACTAGGACTGAAAACTTCTCTAGATATTGTTGTTCAACCAACATAGCTTGGATGAGACTTATTCTTGAATTTGATTTCATCAATCTTTTTCAGAAACCATTTCTTAAAGGCAAACTTGCTATTTTTTATTTCTTGTTCCATCATTTCGAGCTCAAGGATATCAGGATCATCCTTGTATTTAAATAATTTTCCGATTGCTTCGCAAAAAATTTTTGCATCGGTTGTCATTTGCTTTTCATTAGTTTTAGTGTAAAGGAAAAAATGCTTAAATGCGTCAGAAGAATACAGAAAGGATTCATATTCATTCAATTCATATTGTACAAGTAAAACAACTTTCTTACTCAGATTTTTTCCAATAAACGTGTCGAGTTTAATCTGTGAAAGAATTTTCAAAGAATTTCTGTAATCAGATTTCAAGAACAATCCAAGAGCCTTCGAAAACAATAGTAAATTTTCTTTACTCTCGTCCATTAAATAATCTTTATATTTTGAAGTGAATTGTTCGAGAGTCTCTAATTTGAAATGTGAAAAAAACACAGTTAAGAATGACACAAAAAGATCATCAATCATATATGTTCCCTCAATTATAAAGTTTTTTTTAAATCTGAAATCATAAATTTGCAATAGCTCGTCCTCTTTCTTCAAAAGCGTAATTTTCTTATCATTGCAAAACACTAACTGTATTTCTAAATAAATTAACGAATCTACGATCACAATGTATGGAAGATGTCTGTAATTTTTAAAAACAAATTCTTTTAGCCTGTTGTAATGGTTGAAGTCGTCAAGGTTAGATATACCTTTATATCCAAGATAATAAGTATTAAAAGTTAAGTAATAACTTTCAGATACATCCCTCACACTATTAAGCAATATTAAAAAGGACTTTTCAGGTATGCTGTCAAGAGTTGTTGATGCATTCAGACTCTCATGACTTTTTATGTCCGGTTTACTCCCGTTTCTTAAATTCTTAAATAATTCCAAAGATTTAATATGATAATGAACTCTGAACATGTTTATGAATGAAGTTATGAAATTTCCTGTTTCATAGACCTTACAAGCTCTTTCAGAATCCTCCTTTAATGTTACTTTTTCGTTTTTCCATAAAAAAATATTATAAAGTTCTGAAATTTGATAAAAATATTCTTCTACCGGAACTTTAAGCGATTTCAAATCTTCGTGATAAAATTTTTTTATGATGTTTTTTTTCTTATTTTCTACTATTGAAATCAGCCTTCTACTGCTCAAGGACTTGACCAATTCTGTAGCCTCTTTCAATTCATTCTCTTTATATGACTGATTTGTGATGAAACTTTCTGCTAGTTTCGTAAAATCACTGATCAAATTTTTAAATACCCCGTAACCAAATTCCTTTCCCGGATATAACTTCTTCCAGATCAATTCTTTATCTAAATTTCCGTTTGTGAATTCAGGATGATATTTTTTCACCTCATTAAAAAGTTTTACAACAGCTGACTTCTTATTGTGATATGGAGATTTCAGAAAATCATTGAATTCCGAAATTTCATCTTTAGAAAATGTCCGGAGGATCCTAATGACAGAACTTTTTAGCATTATAATAATGTGAAGTTAAGATTAATAAAAGTTGAGTTTAATGCTTAAAGAGAACGATTTAATATGTTTTGATTTTTTTCAAGGAGGTGTAATCTTTCAATATTTCTCTTTGCCTTCCTTTATCAGAACAAGTAATTTTGTATTAAAAGATAATAAACATTAAAAAACTTTACAATTAAGAAAGGAAACAAAATGAAAACAACAAAACAAATTCTTACCGTATTTTTTTTGATTCTTACAAACACAATTTATTCACAATGGACATTAACTACAGGCCCAGGTACTCCAAACGGGAATACGCTATATGCAATTGGTGAAACAATTTACGCAGGGACTAATAGTGGTGCATACAGGACAACAAACAACGGAGACAATTGGTCACTTTTAAATAATGGAATTACTGGATCAACGCCAATAGTCAATGATTTTTCTTATGATGATCAAAAACTGTGGTGCGCTACAACTTGGTCAGGTTTATATTTTTCAACTAATAATGGAGACATTTGGATTCAAGAATATTCACAATTCATTGATGCCTCAGCCTCTGTTTTAGCATCTAATGGATTTACAATATCTACAAAAGGCACAACTGCGGCTAATATTTATTTTTCAACTAATAGCGGCTTAAATTGGATATTCACAAACATCTTGCTTAATAGTCCGAAAAAAATAGAAGTAAATGGAAGCTTTGTATACGTCGGTTCATATAATGGTTTCTATTGGTCAGTTTTGGGTGGAACCTCGTGGACCGAGTCAAATGGAAATTTAACGGGGGATCAAGTTAAAATGAATATGATAAAATATAACAGTAATAAAATCTATGCTGCAACTTATAATGGAATATGGTCAACAACAAATACAGGAGTTAATTGGATAAATTTAAATTTATCCTTGTCAAATGAGAATATAAAAACACTATCGGTACTTGATCAAAACATTTTCATAGGAACCTCTGACAACATGTATTTATCAACTAATGATGGAACAAATTGGACAAGCATTTATCAGGGATTGCCTACGTCAACAACTATTAGATCCATAGCATATAACAGTCATTATGTTTTTGTCATGCTAAACACAGGTATTGTTTACCGTAGGCCATTAAGTGATTTTGGAATTATAGGAATTCAGACTATAAGTAGCGAAGTTCCGGAAAAATTCACTCTCTCACAAAATTATCCTAACCCTTTCAATCCCACAACCCACATTAATTTCAGCGTCCCGAAATACGGCTTAGTGAAAATTACAATCTATGACATTAACGGAAGAGAAATTTCTACGCTTGCAAATGAGGAGATGCAACCGGGAAGCTATAAGGTAGATTTTGACGGAAGCAATTTGTCGAGCGGGATATATTACTATACTTTGACTGCAGAAGAGTTTGTTGAGACGAAGAAGATGATGCTGGTGAAATGAAGCCCGTTTATTTTCATAACCATTAATGGTAAATATTTAACAGCAAAAAGATAGTTCTTTTAGGTCGAGTGGTGGAAGCCGAAAAACCAAATTTTAAATAGAGTAGGCGAATAAAAAAAATATCATCATGATCACAGCATTTTTTGTATTTCTTAGTTTCTTTCCAATTGTTATTGGAGCAATTTTAGTTTATTTAGGAATTACCAAGAAAGTTCAATCACAAACAACTTTAGGTAATATGACAGCCGGTGAAGCGGTAAAAACAGGTTGGAGTTTTTATTTCAAATATATAATGATAATATCCGGAAGCGGAATGATGTTGATTGGAGGACTTTTTTTGTTTTTCAATGTGATTGTTGGAATGATTTTTCAAGCTTAACATTATAATCATCAATTTTTCTTTTCTCATGGTTAAGATTATTATTTTTATTTTTCCATTTTTGTTTCTGTGTTTTACATGTAATAACGGAAATGAAAATACTAATCATCAAACTAAAACTGATGTTGAGGAAGGTATCAATATAGATCCCGTCTTCATTCAAGAAATTGAGACCGAAGGAATAACAGTAAACGGATACTATCCCAAAATCTCGGGACTGAAAAATAAAGAGTTCGAAGACAAACTCAACAGCATCTTTGTAAAAAATACAAATGACTTTATCAGGTGGAGCGGGGAAGCCATGGTAAATTCTGACATCTACTTTGAGATACTTACACTTAACGATACCATACTTTCTCTTCATCAGGAAGTAGGAGGATTAGTAAATGGTACTGGTACTTCGGCGGGAATTCGTTTGCATGTTGCCATTGTAAATGCAGATTTGGAAAATGAAAAAGTGCTGACAAATGAAGACCTTAAAATTAAGGATATCAGTCTAAAATACCTTAACGAAACACTCGATAAATTCTTCAGAAAAGTATGTGGTTTTACCGATATGTTTTGGGAAGAATCAATTTCATTTCCCAAAACTTCTGAGGAAATCATGAATCTTCATTATGGTATAAAGGACGGTAACCTGGTTGAGATAGAATTTGCCACGCCATGTTCGTTTGCAACCAGCGCTGTTTATCTGATACCGCTTGGTAAATTGAATTCCGGATTTCAGCTTCAGAAAGGTTTGATCAATGTTGTACTAACCAGTACCGATACTGCAAAAATAATTTCTGAAGTATCAAACGGTTTGCTTAATAAAATGGAAGGACAATTTATTCCCAAAGACGGTAAGTGTGATAGTTTAGTAAATTATAGTTTATTTTTTCAGGATCTCGATTACGATAATTATCCGGAAGTTGTTTGTACATATTATGGAAGTGAGAAATGTTTCGGATTCGAAAAATCAAAACGAATCGTTTTCAGGAAAGATCAATCTTGGAACTGGAAGGAAATCTATAACTCCAACAGTCTTTTCCCAGAATTTTTAGGATCAACCAACAAAGGTCTTAGGGATATGATTTTTTATCAGGATACAACTGAAATTTTTCTCCGCTGGAATGGAAGTCAATACGAAAAAACTCCAGTGAATAGAATTGCTTTCAACTTCATAGAAAGTCAAAAGAGCTTGGCCAAAAAGGAAGCAGTAAATAAAGTTGCAGAATGGATAGACAACCTTGGAAAAAAAGATTTTCAGGCTGCCTACAATCAAATGTCACCTTCATTAAGAGGAACATTTGAAGCATTTTCTTCAACAAAGCAATACGGAGGAATTACAGGAACAAAAGTAAACAGTGACGACATTGATTGTTTTAATGTTTCGGACTGTTATTTTGAAGTCATTGCGACTTACGATTCCTTTGATCAGGTAAACGGCAACGGAAAGTTCACAGATCAATTTAAAATAAATAACTGCAACGGGAACTGGGAAATAACTTCGATTAAGAGGGTACTTAAGGAAAAAATATAAGGCAAGATACTGGAGTGTTTTAATGAAGTTAGAATAGTTTAGTAAGAGTGATTACAATCTTTTTATAAATTTTTCAAACAGTTTACCACTCCCTACTATCTGACAGCCCAGCATTGCTTAAAATAGAAGAATAATCTGATCTGTGATTTTTGTGCATGGGAAAGCAACATAAATAATTTACAACTTTAAAAGTCCCGGTAGAATCTGGGTAGAATTTATATAGAAACTATAGATTTAAAAGACTGTGTGGAATGGGTAGAACCTTAAAAATAGGAAATATCAAATGTAAAATAAATTTGAGGAATCTCAAAACTTTCTGTCACTCAGGAGGTCGCGAGTTCGAGTCTCGTCGATTCCGCAAGAAATAAACCCTTTAAGTATAAGCACTTAAAGGGTTTTTAACTCAAACTTAGTACCGAGAAGATTTACAAAGCCTCAATGTTAGATCGGAATAACTTTCACCAGACAAGAAAATATTTGAACATTGGAATGAGAAGCCTAAGATTCTTCAAAGAAAACCATATAGAGACTATCACACACTTGAACTTCATTAAGGTATAAACCGATTTGAGGGAATGAACCTTTCCTGAGATTCGCGGCTAAATATCTGTTTCAGGAATGAATAGTCAACCGGAGTTATTTTTTAAAATTCTTCTTTGATCAGTAAATTTCTTTCTACTTTTAACCCGGTTAATTGCTTCTCTACTGCTTCCATCATCGGAGGAGGTCCACATAAATAAAAATATTTCTTGTAGTCGGATATATTTGCTTTAAGAAAATTCTCAGATATATGCCCGTAAGGATACTCATCCGATTTTTCTTCCGACAAAATATTTATGAAATTTTTTCCGAGTAAATTTTCAAATTCCTCTTTAAGAATTATATCATCTTTTGTCTTATTGGAAAAAATTAATTTGTTTCCTGCTATTTTGTTTTTTGAATGAAGATCCCTTAAGATTGCAATAAAAGGAGTAACCCCGGCACCGCCTGCGATAAACACACCTTCTCCTTTATAATGAATTGCACCGAAAACATCATGTAATATCAACTCGTCATCCTTTTTTAATTTCAAAAGTTCATTAGTAACTCCTTTACGGGAAGGATATGTTTTGATCGTGAATTCCAGGTAATTATCTTCCGGCAGACAGGTAAAAGTGAAAGGCCTTTTTTCATTTCGCCAGACTTCTTCATTTATAGAAATCTCTGTGGCTTGACCGGGTACAAATTTGAAATCCGCGGGTTTTTCAGTTTTAATTCTAAGTACATTATGAGTTATAAAACTTATTGAATCTATCTTTACAATGTTATTCATAATATAATTTGAGTTTTGTTTGAGAATTCCTTCCTATCTATGGGAGTGAATAAGATTCCGAAAGGTTAATTTCTATAGTTATGTTTTATACATCTTTAGTATAAACTTTCAGTACGTCAGGAATGACGTGCTGAATTATTTGAATAAATAATTTTGTGTGAACAGTCTATTGTTTTAAAGCTATTCTGATATTTTTCAATAAATATATATTTAGAGTTTGATTTATATTGCATCACATATCTTGGATGTTCCAGCGGTATTATCTTTTCGAAGAAACCATACTTGTTGTTTAGAGCCTGAAAGAAGCTGAAGTTCTTTCCTGTTCCCAGACAAAAGCAGATGCTTGTTTCAAGTCCAAGCGCAATTTGTTTCCTAAGTGTGCTTACAATGAAGGGGTAAACAGATATTGTTAATTCGGGATTATCATAATAATTGTAATTAATCTCTTTACCTTTTGCAGTTTTTACAGTAAATCCCAAAGGACAAATTGAGTTGATATAAAACCTTGAATAAAATTTTTCAGGTCCTCCGAATGCATCTATTACTTCATAAACAAAAACAGAAGAAGGCTCATGTGTTTCAATCGCGGTAAAAGATATCCCGCAATGGCTTTGTAATCTTTTTGTATCTGTAAAAGGAATGCCGGTAATTCCCGCTCCAAACCTTCCGGGGTTTATTCCTGCTATAAAATATCTTTCATTATTGTCGCTATAAAACTTTTGATAAAACTGAGTTGAAGCTTTAATTGCCATTTTATTTTTAAACGGGTTCATTGAACTAATTCCCGGAGGCAAAGGTGTGCTGATCCTTAATTTTTTGTTAAATGCAATTACTTTATCTGCAAAATTGATCATTCTTACAATTTTCAAAGATTTTATTAAGTTAAGTGGTCAAGGATTTTTTATTGTACTTCAGATTTCAATTACTGAAAGATACTTTTTAAGCACAACTGCATCATTGAATTCTTCATCCTTTGCGGAATATAGCAGCGTAATATTTCCTTTTTCTTTTTCCAGCTGCCTGATCTTATTAATAAGATCAGCATTATTTTTCAATTCACGTTTATACTTTACCTCAAACGATTTCCATTTTTTATGATCATGAGCAAACCATTTCCTCAGATCAGTACTTGGAGCAATTTCTTTTAACCAAACATCTATATCTGCTTTTTCTTTGGTCAGACCCCTCGGCCATAACCTGTCAACAAGAATTCTGTACCCGTCTTCATTAGAGGGTTTTTCATAAATCCTTTTTATTTTTATCATACTAAATTAAGTATAGATTAAATTATTATTTTAAAATTAGGGATAAAACTATTATCTAAATCCTTACTGCTCAGCTTACATTTGACTTAATGATAAGTTCAAAAACTATCTTTGTATTTTTGAGCATTGAATAAAATCATAACTGTACATAACATATTTATGAATTGTAAAATAATAAAAACAAAATTTGAAGTCGCAATTGCATTTGCAAAAAGTAAAATGCCTGAAACCAGCCATATCAGAAATGCCTTCGGCTAATACCGGCAGAACATTTAATTTTATGAGATATTGGAAAAAACCTGCGATTTAAATCATTAGTAATACTAATACCGCATAAATAACCACCAGTAATCCGGCACTGTATAAAGCGATTGTCAGTTTCCCTGTTAAGTTTTTGTCAAATTCATATCCCGGGGTTAGAAATAATTTTGATTGGGTGACTGACTTATTAATTTGTACGGTATTCTTGGATTCATATTTCGGATCACCTAAAATTTCCAGCCCGATAAAAACAGATGATATTAGCAGTATTACCAATACTACTATGAAATTGGAATATACATCTGAATTTGCTTCCATACCTGTCCCCTGAGCAAATAATGATTGCTGAAATAAAAGTATGAGTATGGTAAGCCCTGACTTAGTCATCAACTTTACAAAAGTGTTTCTAAAAAAAGTTATAAGATTTATTTTCTTATAAATATAAGTTTTCAAAATATAAATTTAAATAATTTATGCTCCTTTTATTTCATCTGATTATGTTGCAACACTCTGTTTTGGTATCAAACCGTATCTCTTTCTAAGTGAGATCAATACCAGAAGCATAATAAGGATTAATATAAATGATATCACACTCAGCCATTTGATCCATCCAAAAGATGAAGCTGCTCCGCTTTCCGGTTCGCCGACTACTATTAATCCTTTCATGTAAGGATGAGGTGCACATAAATATTTATACTGTCCGTCTTTGTCAAACTTCCTGGTAAAACTTTCTGTATGAGTTAACAACGGAGAAGTAAATGATTCCGGTCCTTCATATGATGAAGCGGTATGAATTCCGGAAAATTCTCCTTCCATAAAAGAGAAAACATCCTCATTGACCCATTTCACTGTCGTCCCAGGAGCTATGTGTAATACTTTCGGAGAAAAAGAGTTGCCGATTATTTTCACCGTAACTTCTTTCGTCTCCGGACCATAGACAACTGGCGGATCTACATCCGGACTCCCGGGTTCGAACGGAGAAATTGTTCTTGTAAGTTTTGATTTTATATCTTTCATTTCTTCTGCTGAATAAACCGGACCGTCCGATTTAATTGTCACAGGTGTCTGTGCATTCTTATCGCAAACAAGTAATCCTATTGCTCCTCTGTCAGCTGATCCGACAGCATGATTCAGAAGAGTGTAAGTTCCTTCATCAGGAGGCATCCGGAAATCAATTACCCAGGAATCAGCAGGACCCGCAAGAACAGTTTGACCTCCGGGCATTGCATTATTTGGATTTCCCTGCCAGTAAACATAATCCCAGATGATCCCGACGATGTGCAATGTGGATATCAAATTCGGACCCGCGTTTAAAAAATATATTCGTACAAAATCTCCGGGCTTGGCACTTATCGGCTCATCAACATATCTGAAAATTTTACCGTTGAACATAACATAAATCGGTTTACCTTCAATCGCATCTTTTCCACTTGAATATAACTCGTGCTGAACAAGATATATTTCAACATCAGGTTTCTTCTTCATTATTTCCTCCATCTTGTATTTCTTCTTTGGCTTCACGACCATCATTCCATACTGACCAAATATTATATGCATTGGGATTGCATGACCGCCCGGTGAGCAGTGATACATATAAACTCCGGGTACAGTAGCTCTAAACAAAATAGATTTCGTTTCTCCGGCTCCTATCTTTCCAAGATATTTTGATGTTTGAGTGTAAGCCGCATGAATAGATGCACCGTGAGGAATAGTTCCTTTATTCACAACAGTGAAATCTACAATATCTCCTTCATCAACAATCACAGTAGGACCGGGTATTGTTCCGTTTGTCGTGAAACCCTTGAACATAACTCCTCTCCCGATATAAGTTTCTCCTTCGGCAAGTTCTATAGTTACCTTTTTATCCGGTACTACATTCTGAGGGACAAAACTTGTCATGGGAATTGGAAGACTTTCATCCCTTTTGATTATTTCAATAAAATCCTTCGGACCTTTAGTATTACCGGGTGTAACAGGATTTTCTTCAAGGGATACCGGATTCACCAGCCCTGCATTTTCACCATTACCCGAAACAGAAGGTACTCCGGAAATTCCCTCCTGATTCTGAATTGAAGCAAGTAATTCTCTTCCGCCAAGTGTGTTTGCCCTTGAATTTAAGAGCTCATCATAAAATGTTTTGTTACAATACGGACATGTGTCACCTGAATTCGTAAAAACCAAAACATTAAGCAAAATAACCAGACAAAATAGAGATATCCTTACTCTCCATGTTTTATTTTTAAAGATGTTCATAATTTTAGTATTAATTTTTTTTTAATTTTAATTTGGAAAAGCTGATGTTCAAAGCCAAAATTCATCGCATAGATTATCACCAAATTTATTTTTTAAATGAAAGTGTTTGAATTTTTGCAGTTGATCCCCTGTAGCTGCTTTCTGTATCTCATCAAATAAAGTTCTTTCTTAAAATCGTATAAGTCTTTCCAATTCATCCGGAATTTTCTTAGAGATTCTTCATAGTTTAATTTATCGGTAATTGAAAGCAATAAACACCGCTGCTTTTATTCCGTATTCACAAGCTTTTGAAAACATCTTTGCATAATTAATGGTTAATGATAATGAAGAATAATTGGTTGATTTCCAGTGTTCAACTCTCATTGCGAAGTTAAATATAATTTAATAAATAATAAAGGACAAATTTGTCCGAAATAGAAAAATCCTTTCTGACTACTCCCCGGACGATGTTATAAGGCATTTATGTAAGTAATAGTTTACAACTTATGGTTACGATTTCAATTCGATTTGCATACGATTTTTAAGGAAGGTATGGTATTTATTAGACTTTATTCTAAACTATAGATTGAATCTATTGCTAAAAACGTAATAGTTGTTAAAGGAATCTTATTTTTGAATGGTAACCTCGCCTGACTGTAACTCAGGAGGTCGCGAGTTCGAGTCTCGTCGATTCCGCATAATAAAAAGAAGCTTTGGGTGTTTGCTAATGCTCCTTTTATT
>JAFDZQ010000081.1 GCA_018266895.1 Bacteroidota bacterium | reverse complement strand
ATGGAAAGATTTGTTAAGAGTTTTGTTCTTCTAAAATAATTTTTCACAAATCAAAAGTCCTCTTATGTGGTAAAGGAGTAACAAAAAATGAAAACTCTATTTGTAATAACTCTGTTCGTTTTACTTTTCCCTGTATATTCATTTCCAGAAGACAACCCAACATTATGTATAATGGATTCAAATGAGTATTCATCTGAACAAAATCCAAATTATTTGCTACCCTGGTGGAATAATGTGCGGATCGGTAAATTTGCAGTTTTGTACGTAGATTTTCCCGACGGAAGATACATAAATGGTAATGATACTTTACAGCCGTTTTATGATTATCAGTTGGAATGGGTATATACTCACGGTGAACCAGATGCAGCAGGCGAAATGGGATTAATAAACGAAGTTACTAATATTTCTGTAGGCAGCAAATTTATGAAAGCGTCTAAGTACTCCTGGAACGACAGATGGAATATGTTCTTCGATTCGGTAGGTACTTATTACGGAAACGCACATCCTGATTGCGCTTCCCACCAGGATACAGCCTGGGGCAGTATGAAACAATACTGGAAGGAAGCATCTAATAATAAATTTGAGTTGATTCCTTATCTAACTCATCCGAATGAATCTGATTATAAATTAAGGACGGGGATTATTAATGAGTATGTAATGATTAATGATGTTCCTGTAATCAAATGTTTAAAATTACCTTTTAAAAAGTATGGTTCAAATGATTTAAATTCATATTTAAGGAGTTTTAGTAGTGTTGAAAGTCTAGATATAGTTGCCAATAGAATGATTGCAGATGCTACTAATTTAATAAATGACTCGACAGACTTTAATTTAACTCAATTTTATGCAGATGGCGGTACGTTATTTATTTATTATGCCGGCTCTCATAGTGCCTTAAAAGATATTGGATACAGATCTCCAAAAGTATCAATTGTAAGAGGTCGTGAGAATCAAATAACAGATGAAAACTCAAGAATAGACGGTTTCGGTGTTGCTGCTCATCAATACGGACATATAGAATTTGGTTGGGGTCATACAAATTCCGGCAGATGTGACATAATGAATGGTGGAGATGTACATGATAACAATTCACCACAACTTCCAAACCCAATATACAGAATGCAACAGGGTTGGTTGCAGCCGATAGCTTTGGATTTGACACAGGAGATGGAATTGTCACCTGTAGAAACATCTTATCAATGCGGAGTTATAACCATTTATGGCAAACCTTCTGCAGCATCTGATTGGTCAACCGGTGAATGTTTCGTTGTTGAAAACAGAAGAAGGTTGGGGTTTGATAGGAAAATAATTATTAAAGAAATTTTGGAGAACCCTCTGTATACTAACTTCAAAGGTGGTTTATTGATTTGGCATTATTCTCCTTACTATGATTTACCGGAACCGTATTGTTGTGGAGTTGACACAAGAATAAAATTCAGGCATAATGACACGACAACATTTCTCATGCAAGACAGAGGGAATCCAAAAACTTTTTTTGCATGGAAATCAAATGCCGGTTTTGACTTTCATAATCTAGATTCAAGTAAAACTAAATCGGGATCGCTGCTGAAAACAGGTATATCAATCAATGATATAGATCAGATTGATTATTCAAGTTTAAACAGCGATGTGCGTTTTGATTTAAATTATTTAATTTCAGAACCTACAGTTTATAACGATGTTATATTTTTCAGGGATTATAACGAACATTTTATGAATGATTCGGGAAAAGTTTTTTATCATAGCCCAGATACAACAGGATTTTATAATTTAAAAGCTGGAACAGTCGTTGAATCACCAGGAGGAGAATCACAACTCTTGCACTTTAAAGGATTAGAAGCTAAAGGAAAGGAGTCTTCCCAAATTATTTTTCAGGGAGTCGGATATGCAAATGAAAAAACAAAGTTCATGGGATTAACTTTCAATGGTTTATCCTCCTACTCAATAATCGATTCACTAATATTGAAAAATATAACTTTAAAAAATTTAAATGATAATTTAAATATTATTGAAGTAGGGTATGTAACTGGTGAAATAAATACAATCCCGATAACTTTGGATAACATAAATATTCCTTTTGAGTCCTCATATAGAATAAT
Source organism: Bacteroidota bacterium (assembly GCA_018266895.1). Taxonomy (GTDB): domain Bacteria; phylum Bacteroidota; class Ignavibacteria; order Tepidaquicellales; family Tepidaquicellaceae; genus JAEUSI01. The sequence goes on along the minus strand of JAFDZQ010000081.1, from coordinate 35,467 downwards.
TACCATTCAAAATTCAACTATAGCAAACCTGAGCATATCAAGAAAGGACATATTCTTTGTCAGAAAGTTGAACATTAATGGGTGTGTAAACATAGATAGTTCAGTTATAAAAATTCTTAATCCTAAAATAATTTTTGATGGTCCAAATTCTTTTTTAAGTATAAAAAATTCTTCAGTAAATGAAATATTGTATGATACTAGTTCTAATGGATTTATATTCAAAAATGGTGCTTACATAAATGCTCATGAAACAATTTTTAATTCTTCATCTATTTGGAATGGATTAAAGTTTGAGAACTCAGGTATTGATTCAATCATGTACTGCACTTTCAATAATGCGAAAGCTGCAATTTCAATTTTGGATAACTATGGAAGCTCATTTAATTCACGGGTCATTAAGAATAATATTTTTAATGTTCCTTTGGGCGGTGATTATAAAGGAATCGATGGTGAAAATAATTTCAGAATTACCATACAAAATAATATTTTTAATATGCCTGTTAATCCTATTAGTTCCAAAAATGTATTTGGTGTTTATCTGAAGAACAACAACGCAGAAGGAGTAGAATCTCTTCCGGCAGAGAATGAGCAGCCGACTTCTCCGTACAGTATGTATATTATTAATAACACGTTCAATAATGGCTCTGCTTCGGTTGTCCTTTCGAATTATACTTCATCCTTTCTTCCTTATTACATAAAAGGTAATATTTTCAATTCGGCTAAAGTTATAGGTTTGATTGGACGAAGTATCTCAGGCACTATCAGAGATAATGTTACTTCAAATAACAATATTTCAATTGGCATACATCTTATCACAAGCTCGCCGGATGTTTACAATAATGACATAAGTTCGAAGAATGTATCGCTTCACACAATCGGAAGTTCATATCCAAATCTTGCTCCTGTTGTTTTGGGAAACAATCTATTATGGCGCGGCGGAAAGAACAGATTTTCAAGTCTTGAGTCAGATAACATTCAGCTTGTCAATGCCGGAAATGTATATACCAATCTGGGAGAAAACAGATTTCTGCTTATCGATACATTGCCTGATAGGTATCATATATACGGATGGGTTGATACTACAGTACAGAAATATTTTGCAAGAAATAACTGTTGGTATCCTGGAAATAATCCGAGAATTAATTTAAGAAGAATTTATACATCAGATCCAATTGCGACAGAAACAGGAATAACAACCATAGACTGTGACAGAGAAATAGATCCAAACGGCTGGATTGTTGATTATCTCGGAAACGGAGTTTATGATACTATAAAGCAGAGTTCGGACACATCAGGAAGCAATCTTACGGAAGAAGAACTGCTATACAATCAGGGACAGAATTACATAGCGGCTTCCATGTTTATAGAAGGAATTTCTGCATTAAAGAATCTGACAGATACTTATAATTATTTCTATGATTTGCCGGCATCTGTTTATGATCTGTACAGCTGTTATGAGTATCTTGACACAAATTCAGATCAGGATTACAGAAACACGCTTTACGGCAATCTGAAGATATATCTGGAAGACAAGATCGTATACGGAGACTATGATGCGGAATTCTTTTCAAACGCTTACAATATAACACTTATGTGCAGTGTAAACATGGGAGAGTATGACGATGCGGCGAACGGATACGAGTTCATATCGCTGTTTCATCCTGATCCTGATATAAGATTAAACGCTTCATGGGATTATGCGGAGGTGGAAGCGCTGATAGGTGGAGGGAACGCTGGTGGAAATAAGTTTCAAGTTTCTAGTTACCCGCTACGCGAGGCGAGCGAGTTTCAAATTGAAGAGCTCAAGGAAATTAAAGAGCTTAACAGGATTAATGAACTTATAAGCAATGATCCGGTAATGAGGAAGATGAAAGAATCTTTTGAAAAGACTTCTAAATACAGAAAAGAAAAGCAGTTGAAAGAAAACAGCAATTCAAATGAAAACGGGAAAGAATATTCAGTAAAACCCGAATTACTTTTTAAAGAAAACGAATCAGATAAATTCAAATCAGACAAAGCAAAGAGAAACATATTCGAACTAAAGAATCTAAGCAATGAGGATCTTGAAAAGAGAAGAATAGAAGATATGTTTCTGTCTGCTAAAGACATTAGAAATGAGACAGACAATACGCAGACATTAAGTGTTCCACTGGATTATAAACTGTATCAGAATTATCCGAATCCGTTCAATCCGTCAACAAAAATAAACTACTCGATCCCTCAATCAGGAGTCGTAACAATAAAAATTTATGACATACTTGGAAAAGAAATACAGACGATTGTCAATGAGTTTAAGCAGGTGGGAAATTATGAAGCAGAATTCTATGGTAAGGATCTGTCTAGCGGAGTTTATTTTGTAAGAATGGAGTCAGGTGATTTTAGGGATATAAAGAGAATGGTACTGATAAAGTGAATTTTAACAATTCCAGGCTATTGCCTAGGTATAAGTATTTTTTAATCTTAAAAGCAATCAAATAAGGGAGCAATGCTCCCTTATTTTTGTTTTATGAAATTTCTGAGTTTTAACAGACCTCACGGGATGTAATTCAGAGGGGTCTAGAAACCGGGAGCAGGAACACACGGCAATAATATGGATCACCGGCTGAATATCCGAGCGGAGTTTATTTTTTAAGTCAGTAACAGAAGGATTTGATGAAACCAACAGGGTTTTTTTGCTTAAATAATTATTTTAAATTTCCTATTCAGTTGATGAATTACAATTATGACATAAATCAATAAAATAATTGTTAGCAGATTTGTTAGCATTTTTTTATAATAATAATTGTAATTGATGGAATCTAGAGGGTACAAAACTGCATTATATTAGTTATTTTAATGGAATTGAATTTACTGATGTGATTTGTAATCAGCAGGTCGGGGGTTCAAATCCCTCTGCCAGCTCAATTAAAACCCTGATAATTAAGATACTTATCAGGGTTTATTTTTTGTATTAGAGTGTGTTAACAAAATGTTAACACTTTTGTTAACAGATTTCCTAAAAGTGTTAGTCATTGTTTAGACTGTTTATCTTTTTTCTTAAACTTTCTGTCATTACATCCACGTAATATCTTTCGGTAGTGGAAGTGTTATCTTGTCCTAGCAGGTTTGCCACTTCCTGAATTGATAATCCTTTTTCTGCCATACCCGTGGCGAATGTTTTCCGGAAAGTCTTGAGTGTTATAACAAATCTTTCATTAATTGATAAAACTTTTTTAATCCTTCTGAATCTTTTGCTTACTATTTCCACGTTGTATCCTTTAAAAACATTTTCATCCTTATCATTACTAAATTCAATCTCCATATTATTTTTGATAAAAATCTCTAACTCATCAAAAATTGGAAATTTAATTTCTTTACTGGTTTTTGAAATCTTAACATTAATCTGCCTTCGGTCAAAATCAAAATCTGAGATCTTTAGTTTAAGAAGATCTATTGGTCTGAGCCCAGTTAATAACAACATCATTAAGCAGTTATAATATATAGGATCTCTTTCTTTTGCAATATTCAGTATAGCTTCCAGATCAGATCGGTCAAATATTACAATATTATTTCTTTTAACTTTTGGAATTAACTTCTTCTTTACCGGACTTTTGAAAAGATAATCCTCTTCAACCAAATAATTAAAAAGTATTTTTACATACCTGATGTAATTATGCATCGTAGCATCCGCTACCTTTGGTTTTATCATATTAATGAACTTACTTATGTGACCGGAAGTTATTTCTCCTATTAAGGTTTCCTGAGGAATTGCCTTATATAAATAATTAACCGAGATGTTATAATTCCTTAAGTGAGAAGGTGACTTCCCTTTTATTCTTTCCTCGCGACAAAAGTGTGCTGCGTCATATAAAGCAATATTCTTATCATGAGAGATCAGGTTATTTAACTTTAATGCCGGATCTTTAAAAATATTTTCTATTCTTTCCTCAATATCTTTTGTTATCTTTCGGGCTTTACTTAAATTGTTTTTGGAAATAACCAATTTAGTATTTAACAAAGTCCGTTTTCCGTTAACTTTATATGATATATAATATTTATTTCTATATTTTACTATTGATGCCATTAGTTTTATTTATGCTTATTTAAGATACTGTTTAAAATATATTTCATCGATTGAGGTAATTTGTTGTTTGTGGAAATATTTATGCCTGATGGAATTGTTTTTGATTCTGTATCAATATACAATTCAAGATTTTTTCTTGGAATCTTAATTCTTCCGTTTAGATCGATTATTTTTATTTTTCCATCCTTAATTAAATCTGTCACGGCTTTATGTCTTATTCCGAGTATTTTACTAGCTGCACTTATTGAGAGCAGCCTGATTTTTTCGTCATTGTTGGGTAGAGCATTTGTGATGTCCTGCATGATGCAGAGGATTAAAGTATTTTTAGTAATCGTCTGATGTTATTCAGACCGGTTTTATGGTATAACTAATGTATGTAGTTTGCAGCAATGATATTATACCATGTAATTGCCAATTTGAATAAATCTGAACTAATATTTTGAAACTCAGCTTTCATTTTATATTTTTTTTCCTTTCAGATTACACAGGTATCCTTCTAAATCATAAACAGCTGTTACAAATTTAACATACTTGTCTTCTGATGTCTCCGCTTCTTGTTCCGATTTTAAGTGAGTTACAATTTCCATTGAGATATAAAGAATTGTCTTCTCTTCAAATTTATAATTCCCATTCATTGACTTAGGCATTTTATTCAGAAAATCAGGATGATTCTTATATATTATTATAATCGAATTTCGAAATATTGATCTTAATGGAGTTCCGGCAACATCTACTTGCGGATTATTCTTTGTGTCAAATTTAATTTTTATACCCGATTGTATTTGTTCCGATTCAGGTATTTCGATGTTACTGGTTTTATCTCTTTTATGATTTTGAGTTGTATTTTTTCCGGAAACATTTTTAGAACTTCCTTTTGTCTTTATACCTTCGGTTTGTTCTGAAGTACCGGATGATGTGCTTTGTACCAGGGACTCTTGATATTTAGGTATATTCCTTTGTGTTTTTTGTAAATAATTATTTAGTGCAGTATTTATTTCTTCTTCAATTTCATTTAGTTTATTGGAAAAATTAATTTTAGTTTCATTTTCGACAAAATCTTTTATTTCCGGCTCAAGTTTATTAAGAGTATAAAATAATGCTTTTAGTAAATGTGTACTTCTGAAGTCTTTCCTTGTAGGAGTAGGTTCAAGAATACCCGTTACTGATATATATCCGGTTACATTTGGATTAGACCATATAGACGATCTTTGATTACTTCTGAATTGATCGACTTTTGATATTTCAATTATTCTTCTCCCTTTATTTATAAATACAGGATTCCTGTTTATCTCCATATTGCTTGATACTACAAGATATATTTTGCACGGAGATTTACTGATATCAATTGAAGTTTCTGTTTTTTGCTTTTTAGAATTTATTTTATAAAGTGTCGATATATCTTTTGTGAAGCTATTAACCGAGATTTTTGAATAATCATAATGATCAGCTCTGAGAGTTTTATTATTTTCCTGAAATATTATCTTTATATTTTTCCTTTTTAAAATAAGTTCAAAGTGTGTTTCGATTTCTGACTTCAGATTGTTTAAATCTATTTCTTCGTACTTTCCCGACTGGAAGTCAGATAAAGTTATTTTAGTCCAACTGGACTTATCGGTTAAAGCAACACTTTTTTCATGTAGATTATACTCAGGGGATTTGTCATTTGGGATTTCGAATATTTTTTTATTTATTTCAAACTCAAAGGAAATTAAAGAATTTTGCTTTTTTGTTTCGACTGACATTTTTTCGCATATGGACAAAAAGGAGAACATTCCCATTCCGTACATCCCGTTTGTACAAGGATCTTCCTTCTTATCAGATTTAAAGATAGTATATTCACCGTTCGGAGATATTCGCATCCCGCAGGCATTGTCAGTTATTGTAATGGTTCTGTTTTTTTTACCATTTGCGGATTTAGTTACTGTAATTTCAATATCCCTGCTATAGCTCTCTGTTGCTTTATCATATAGTTCCTCAGCTGAATCTATACTGTTGTCAATATATTCCGCCAGGATCCGGTAAACATCAGTATAATTCTGTGCCTGCTGAACAATTGTAAGGTTATCGTATTTTATTGTTTGTTTATTCAAGGATTTTTTATAAAAAAGACGGGAAGGAATAACCTTCCCATCTCAGATTTATGATTTAATTTGAATTAGTTGGATCCGTTTTTTGATCTACTACGGCTTTTTCATGATTGATAACAGGTTGTTCCTCACTAATAGGTTGTTCCTGCATTACGGGTTGTTCCTGTCTTACAGGCTGCTCCTGACTAACAGGTTGTTCTGATAATTTAGAATATTTGATCCTGTTTTCCCTAGACCAATCTTCAGCCGGAAATACTTCTACAATATCAATGATACCGCACCTTTTTGCTTGATTTGCAGAAATTGCTCGACCTATTAAAATATATTTTAAGACTAGCCTTTTCCTTTTTGTCAAAATTCCAAGTGCTTTAAGAGTATCTTTATCATCTTCACTCAAATCCTTCTCCTTTGAATTTTTAGGATAGGGCTTTTCATTTGTGAGAATGAACTTTGTCCCGAACTCAGCGGCGCGAGTTCCGCGCTTACCAGCGGCTGTTAAAACTACTCCAACAGGTTTAACTTTTCCGCTGGCCTTTGTTATAAGTTGAACTCGATTACCGGGTTTAACAAACTTAATGATTTTAGTGACATTACTTATGTCTCCGCCTGCAGAATTAATGTAAGTATGTATCTCCTGTTCTTCAGGCTGGCTTTCTAGGTATCGAATTTTTTTAGTAAATTCGGAAGTTGTTTTATTATCCAGTTTTTCAATCTGGATTTCATTTTCTTCCATTAATAAAACAGAAGAATAATTGTTACTTTCTGCCGTAGCAGAAACGACGGCTTTCACGCCGGAGCTTTTTTCTATCTTTTTTTGCATTGTACTGTTTTTTTAGGTTTAAAATTGGTACCTCCTTCCTGATAAAGAAGAAAGTACCTGTTAACTTTTTGCTTTGCCGAAATTGTTCCCTGCGCTGTTGAACTTTCGACAAGCAGCTTACTTCACCCGGATCTAATAGTATTACATATCCGGGGTGTATCGAATTAGAACCTTCGACCTTTAATAATACCCCGCACTCCTGAGGGACACGGGGTATAAGTTTTATTTTTTACGTCGTTTATAATAAAATCCACAAAAATGGTATTGTATCAAATTCTGGTACTTTCGAACATATTTACTATCTTCCTCTTCAAAAATTAAAATTGGGTCAATAAGTCTTTTTCTATTACAATACTTTACTATTTCATTTTCATCGCATACTATTACATCCGACATCTTTTTAGCAATTTCCTGTAATTTCTTTGATCTCAAATTATGGGAACCCATATCAATCACGGCACCCATATCAAAATATATGAGATGAGAGCTACAAAATATTGTGAAAGCCAATTCTTTAAAACTGACCTCTTCAGAACCATTGACTGTTGTTCTTATATTGTTTTGTTTAATAAAATTTCCTACTTCTACAATTTTGTCTAAAGAAAAATTATTTTCATTTTTTAGATATAACATAATTGCAAATGGATCTTTTTCCTTAGACTTTCTGAGTAATTCCTTCTTTAAATCTTTCATATTTCGATTTCCTGGTACACCAAAATATAATAAATCTTCACTCTCGTCAGTTTTATCGGTGCTGACTGCTTTTACATCTAGGTTTTTCTTCAACTTTTTCTTTTTCATAAATTTTTATATTTGATTTTAATAATTGGAAATCTCTTTGATTGAGCAAGATAACCCGTTTGCATTTCCGATTCTTTTAACCAGTGAGGACTCTCACCAGCTAAATTACCGTTTATGTCTGTTTGCTTCGTTTTGTCGATTTTATCGACCTGTAAATCTTTTAGCATTTTATTCAAGTTCCTTTCTATCGCTTATGGCGATACTTAAGTTAATAGCAGATCGATGTGATCTGTTTATGAGCAAGGCTGAATTAACCTCCGCAGCCTTCACGAAGCCGGCGGCTTTCACGCCGGAGCTTTTAAATAAATGAGTTACCATATAGTATGATTTTTAATTGAGAATAATACCTGTGGACATTGATCTTGATATTTTCCCGTTTTAAATAATAAATCTTTTTTGAATCTGAGCTGAGTATATCAGCAGGTGTTAATTTATTTCTGACGATATTTGTATCGTCATTCTTTTGTTTCTATTAAGAGAAATTGTTACCGGCCGGTAAGAAATTTCAATTTTTTTTATATGATTTCCTCCTTTTTGATATCTATATCTTCACGTACTGTGCCAGAGTGAAAATCTTTAAAATTGATTCAAAATTGGAGATTGTGAAATTTTAGGCTTTTTATTTAGATATAAAATTACTAATATATTAGTAAATACAAAATAATTAGTAACAACTTTGAAAAAGAAAATCTTATATCACCTTTTAAGAAAAAGTGACTATATATATGCATTAACTTATGGAAATTCAAGAAACAGTCAGTTATTGGCTGTTATAAATGAATTGAAACTTCAGCACATAGAATTTGATGAAATAAATTGTGTTACTGAAATGGATGGAGAATCTTACGATGAGATTATTGAAGGAGCTTATACATTGTCAGCAAATAGGAAAGATAAGAAAAGATTTTCAGCCCTAATAGATATTCAATCCAAAAAAATGAAAGATAGGATACCAGATTCACTCATAGCAGATTCTCAATCCAAAGAGAAATCAGAAAAGTCAAAAGAGGATGAATACCATACCCAAACTACACCAGATGGTTTAGAATTTGTAGGATCTGAATATTCTATGAAACGGAATATAGAAGAACTAATAAATCTAACTGAGAAATTCTTTATAAGTAAATTGACAAATATTAAGAAGTTCATAAAAGTAAAAAATCTAACGGAAGATCAAGCAAAAGTAATAAAGGAAATTAAAGAAAATCAGATTAATAATGACGTATACATTTTAAATGATTGGACAGGTGAAGTTTTTAAAGACTTTCATCAATATAATGATCCGGAAACACCCGAGATAAAATTTATAATTAATAAAAACGAATTTCCAAACACAAAGTCTATAAATTTTAATTTTAAGAAAAATATTTTTGGATCTTTTCGGGTACCAGTAAATTATACACTTAAAATACGTAAGTCTCTAAAAAAATTTCAAACAGATGAATTACCATTCCATAAGTTTTTAACTAATGACAAAAGTCTAATTGAAAAATTAAAATATGCAAAGTTTATCGCCGGGCATGATGAAACAGTTTTAATTTTAGGTAAAACAGGTACCGGAAAAGAATTATTGGCTGAAGGTATACATTATGAAAGCGAAAGATCTAAAAAACGATTTGTCCCAGTAAATTGTTCGGCAATCCCAGATTCTTTATTTGAATCAGAGATGTTCGGATATAGGGAGGGAGCATTTACAGGAGCTTATTCTGATAAAGAAGGGTATTTTGAAAGTGCGAACGGGGGAACATTATTTTTGGATGAGATAGGAGATTTGCCTCCAACTCATCAGGCCAAAGTTTTAAGAGTACTTCAAGAAAAGAAATTTAAACGTATAGGAGAAGAAGAAGAGATAGAAAGTGATTTCAGACTTATTTGTGCAACTAACAAAGATATTACTGAGGGAGAGTTTAGAAGCGATCTATATTATCGAATAGCTAATCTCACTATTCAATTACCACTTCTAAAAGATAGAGATAAATCCGATATTGAACTTTTGGTTTCACATTTCAAAGATTCGATAAAAACTAAATATCAAAAGTATTTTAGCATTGAATATTCTAAGAAAGCAATTAAGAATCTTTCAAATTATCACTGGCCGGGAAACGTTCGCCAAGTAAAGTCATTTGTATATGAAACTTTTTTTTGGACGGCATTTAAAGTAAAACCAAAGTATGCTGAAAAACCAATTAAGAATCTTGATCCGAAAGAACCAATATATAACACCTTTGAATCGGTACTAATGGGAATGCCAAATTATCAGGGTGAAGAACCTCTTTATGAGGAAAAGCCTATTATTATTGATGATGATTTTGTTAAACAATTTATTGAAGTTCAGAAAAAAAAGGAAGCAAAAAATAAATACTTAGATTCAGATATTTTCTCTAAAATCATTGATGAAAACATTACTGTACGGGATTTACCTTCAAACTTTAATATAAATGCAGTAATAGATGAAATAAAAATAAATTACATTAAGAAATTAATTAAAGCAGATATGAAGCAAAAAGATATAGGAAAAAAGTTTGGTGTCAAGCAACAAACAGTTTCCACATGGTTAAGAGATTATGGAATTAAATGAGTAAAAACATCTTCCACCTGATTCCTAACCTAAAATACCTGTTCCTTTAGATTTTCAAAATTCGCATATTTTTAAATCCTCCTAATCTATTTACAGAATGTAACTACTTTTTTCCATTCTGCTTAAATATCATAATATGCTTTTTGGTGAATTCCTCAATCTCAAAAATCCATCTAAATTTTCTATACTTAATATAAACTAATTAATTGTCTTTATAAGGATTCCCTTCCATAGTCTTGCTCCCAAAACTTTCCGATACTTAGGATTTGGATTTTAATTTTTCAAATTCTATTAAACAGTATTCAAATAAATTAAAACCAATAAAAATGACAAAGTACAGTAACATAGATACCGGGGAATTAGATGGTGCGGATCTTTCTGAAAAAGCAACACAAATGGCTCAGGACCTCGGAACCTGGCTTGAAAACTATGAACCATATTTCGGGCAACGGTTTATAGTGAAAACTATAAAAGCATTGCACGCTGACTTGGCAAAGCAACTTGAATTTGAGCAACAATTTTTAAACTAACTTAAAAAGAAAATGAAAACTATATTACCAAATTATGATCCGAAAGTATCACATCCGTTTAACTTTAAAATCAGCACTACCAAAGATAGTACCTTGCAAGCGGCGGAAAACCTGTTTCAACTTTTAGGGGTAAGCACCGGAAAAAAAGACTACTTGAAAAAGCGGTTCATCGCAACTTTGCTTCTGAATTTGAAACTAAGTTTGTATAATGAACACATGATAGCTATAAGTCTGCGTCCGGCTCACTACGCTAAGCAGCATAATCGATACCGACCGGCTATTAAAACCTACGACACCGTTAAAAAAGTGATACATGCTTTGGCAGATCAAGGGTTGATCCAATTTGTACGCGGAATAAAGTTGACGGGGTATGAGACAGGAGTGAATACTAAAATAGCTCCGGCTGAAAAAATTCTACCTTATATACTGGATAGCCATTTAAAGGAATTTTCCTTTACACCGCCGGCAGAACCGATAGTCTTAAGAACCCGGGATATACCAAAGTCCGAGATCGACTATGCAGAAACTTTAGATACAAAAGAGTGGCGTAAAGATATAAATAGTTTCAATGAACTCCGGGCTGACAGTAAGATAACGATTAATAATGTAGGGTTAGGTCTCTTCAGAGAAAACCGGAATTTTTTCATTACCAATGCCCATATGCCTGAAAAAGAACTACGCGATTTAACGGCTGAAGACCTTTCAGTGATCCCATTAAAGACTACTTTTTTAAAAAGGGTTTTCTGCGGTGACTTCACCAAGGGCGGGCGATTCTATGGAGGATCGGAACAACGAATCCCGGAAGAGCTAAGAAAATTAATTCAAATCAACGGCGAACCTGTAGTCGAATTAGATTACAGTTCGTATCACATTCGGATGTTGTATAACTTGCGTAATAAGGACTTGAAGGGTAATGCCTATGAAAGCCTAAGTGGCGGAGATCCGGTGTGGTATGATATTTATAAGCAACTGGCACTTAGGTGCATAAATTGTTGTGAAATAAAAAAAACCATGAAATCAATTCGCTACTATATAAATAAAGCTCAACTACAGAAGTTGTTCCCGGATTTGAAGGATACCACGTTAAGCGTTTACGTAGACAAACTGTTAAAAAAACATTCCAAGATTAAAGAAGATTTTTTTAAAGACAACGGCGTAAATTTACAATTTATAGACTCAAAGATAACAAATAATATATTAAAGCACTTTTATAACAAACCAGAACCTGTTTTAGTATTACCGATACATGATTCATTTATAATAGCCGCCGGCTACAAGGATGAGCTTAAAGAGGTTATGGAACAGGAATACTTTAAGGTGTTTAAGAAATATCCGGAAATTAAATGAGCTGACGTATGTTGTTGTATTCTAATAAACTATATTATTAAATTATTATTACTCTTATTACTTACTTCTTAAAAAATATCCTTAATTTACATTCAAATAGGATAATCGGAAAGGAATGAAGAAAAAGCTCAATTATAGCTCAAAATCAAGGGGTAAAAAAAATACCCTAAATTCACTTAGGATCTATAGTAAAATGTACACAATGGTGAGTTTCATCATAGCACAACATAAAAAGATCATTTACAAGCATTATTTCCTTAGTGCTGTTATGGTACTCCGGGCTGACATATTTGCACTGATTTATAAAACGCAATTGTTTGAGTTCTTCTAAAGCCCGCTTGACGGTGTTCCGGGCAATACCGGAGAGGTTAACAATTCTTTGCAGGTTTACATTAATCGGCTGGGATATATTAAACGGGCGATTAGGTTCATCTTCATAATAACTCTTTGCCTGGCTTTTCAGGTACAAATATAAATACAATGTGAAACTGCATTTATATTTAATTTCGTAAAGCTTATCAGAAAATTCTACCTGTAGCTTTGCGAAGAATTCAGCCAGCCTTGGATGGTTCAAATGATTTCTACCTTTTTTAAGGAATTTCTTCTTAGCCCGTTGAATATCTTTCTCCCGCCACTTCAAGAGTTTCCGGTAATACTTACCTGACACTATTAGGTTTTCCATTTTTGATTATTAGGTTTTTTAAATAAAATTATTTTATAGTGGATCACTATTGATATAATATTTTATTTATAGGTTACAAAAATCCGAGGCCCGGCTATCGCGAAGGGGGTTCCTGGCCGGAGTGTATTACTCTGTTTACCCGGCAGCGGTCCCGCTCAGAGAGCCGAAAAAATTAATGGTCCGAAAATCCGGACAAAACAAGTTCTGAAAATTTTTTAGAAAATTATTTTAGGGAGGTGTCCGGAAATCTGGAATAATTAATTTTTTAATTATAATCTAGAAAGAATAATTTATTTTTTGAAGAAATAAAACATATGTCTTTCTATTGAAGACTCTCAATTTATTTTTTGAATATATGACAAATATCATACTACATTTGAATTGTTTAATGTAGTTTATGTAAAAATTTATTTAAGAGATATTGTGTAAAGTACATAGAATCTAAAATTATTTGTAGCTCAAAACATAGTTCTTTGTAAAAGTAAAAATTTTTATTTAATTTATCAGACACGATAATTTAATGAAGGAAAAGCAGATGTGAATGATATCTTGCCGAAGTATGTATTTCAATTCCCAGTATTTAATTTAAACGAAATTGTATAACAGAATCTATTACAAACTTAAAATACTCTTATTAATTTAATTCTTTTTCAATTATTCCTTGAGTAATTTTATTACAAACAGCTCTGCCACAAATCTCAAAAAAAGACTTTTAGATCTTATAAGTAAAAGCAAAGAACTTAAGTTTCTTGTTGGGTTCTTTTATTTTTCTGGTGTGCAGGAATTATATAAAGGGCTTAGTGAAAATCCTGATGTCAATGTTAAAGTTTTAGTTGGATTAAAAGTTGACAAATCAAACTTTGGTCTGCTGGAGTTTGAGGATAAGAACACTCAAATGTCAGATGAGGAAAGAAGTTATTTGTTTCTGAAATCTGTAAAAAAGTCTTTGAATTCAAATGATCTCGATATTGAAGAATTTTATAATCAGATAAGATTTTTCATTAAATTGATATCGGAAAACAGGCTTATCATAAGGAAAACATACAAGCCTAACCATGCAAAGCTTTATATCTTTAAGCTTAATGAAGGACAGGTAGGAAGAAATAACTTATTCATTACAGGCAGCAGTAATTTAACCAAAGCAGGATTAACTACGCAGGAAGAATTCAATGTAGAGATCAGTGACTACGGATTTGAAGATGCTGAAAAATATTTTGATGAACAATGGGACGAAGCCGTTAAAATCACTGAAAATGAAATAGCGAAAACGAGACTAATAAAAGTAATAGAAAATGAGACACTTATAAAAGAAATAACTCCCTATGAAGCTTATGTATATTTATTAAAGACATATCTTGATTCTTTTGAACAAAAGGAAATTGGTGAATCTTTATATAAGCTATTTGACGAGAACGGATATAAGCCATACACTTATCAGCTTGATGCAGTCAAACAAGCTCTTGCTATAATAGATAACAACAATGGTGTTATAATTGCAGATGTAGTAGGGCTTGGTAAAAGTGTTATAGCAAGTGCGATCGGGAGAGAACTTAAAAAGAGAGGATTAGTTATATGTCCGCCGGGATTGATCGGAGATAAGAATAAAAATTCCGGATGGAAGAAATATTGCGAAGAATTCCATTTATACGACTGGGAAGTAAGATCTTCAGGGGACCTTGAAAATATTTCTGAATATGTAAATAAAGTAAAAGGAATTGAAGTCATAGTAATCGATGAAGCACACAGATTCCGGAATCAGGACACTAAAGATTACGAGCTGCTTAAAAATATATGCCGTGACAGAAAAGTAGTTTTACTAACAGCCACACCTTTTAATAATAAACCCGGAGATATATTATCACTTCTGAAATTATTCATTACCCCTAAAAAATCGTCAATAACTTTAGAGAATAATTTAGTAGATACTTTTAAAACTTATAAAGGTATATATGACAGACTCGCCTATATTAAAAAGTATTATAAATCAAGAAACAGCTCAAAGAAAAATAGAGCGGTGACTTATTATAAATCACTATTCGGGGACACGAATATTGATCCCGGTAAAATCAAAGAAAGATCACACTTCCTTGCTTCTCAGATAAAGGATGTTATAGAGCCGGTTACAATCAGGAGAAACCGACTGGATCTGAAATATAATCCTTTCTATAAAGCAGAAGTCAAAAATTTGTCTAAATTAAATGATCCGAAAGAATGGTTTTTTGAATTAACAAAAGAGCAATCTAAGTTTTATGACAGAATAATTGAAGAATATTTCGGAGAACCTGATGAAGGGGGATTATTCAAAGGAGCTATTTACAGACCTTTCGAATACGATGTGGAACAAAAGAAAATAGAAGGTGAAAAACTTTCTATGGACGAAAACTTCCAGTTTGTACAACAGCGTAACCTTTTTGATTTTATGAGAAGATTACTTGTAAAAAGATTTGAAAGTTCATTCGGTTCTTTTGAACAAAGTGTTAAAAACTTTAAAGAGATCACAAAAAATGTATTAAAATTTATAGAGAATTCGAATGGTAAATTCATATTAGACCGTAAATTACTTCAGAAGATATATGATCTGGACTGTGATCAAATAGAGGATTTCCTTAAAGATTATTCTGAAAGATTGCTAAAAGGTGATTATCCCAAGAGCCATCAGATCTATGAGATAAATAAATTTGCTTACAAAGAAAAGTTTCTGAAAGATATAAATGACGATCTGAAATTATATGAAAAAATTCTGAAAGAACTATCAAAATTAGATTTGGTAAATAATGATCCAAAAACAAAATGTCTTCTAAACCATTTAAATAAAGAATTAAAAAAGACACCTAATAACGGTGAACCGAAACGAAAAATAATAATATTCTCAGAATATACAGATACTGTAAAATATCTGGAAAAAAGATTATCATCTGAATATAAAAACAGAATGCTTGTCGTCTCCGGTGATCTTTCTTCCGGTAAGATCATAGATATCAATCAAAACTTTGATGCATCCTATGACCAACAAAAAGATGACTATGACATTCTGCTTTCAACTGACCGAATATCTGAAGGTTTTAATCTGAACCGAGCAGGAATGGTCATTAATTATGATATTCCCTGGAATCCGGTCCGAGTGATCCAGAGGGTGGGAAGAATAAACAGAATAAGCAGGAAGGTCTTTGATGAACTATACATAGTAAATTTCTTTCCTACTGAAAAAGGTTCTGAACTAGTTAAATCCAGAGAGATAGCAAGCAATAAAATGTTTCTGATACATAATACTCTTGGTGAGGATTCTAAGATATTTGATATTGATGAAGAACCAACACCTTCCGGATTATTCTCAAGGATACAGGTAAATCCGGATAATCTTGAGGAAGAAAGTTTTTATACGAAAATCCTTAAGATTTTTATTGAGATCAAGAAAAATGAACCTGAATTAATTAAAGCAATAGAGGAATTTCCTATCAGAATGAAAGTGGCAAAGAAATATGAAAATAATGAACTCCTGGTATTTCTCAAGAAAGGCAGACTATACATTCAATGTTTAAACTATGATATAGAAAACAGTGATGCTTATTACTCTACTTTTAATGAAGTATTCGGGAAAATCAAATGCGAAAAAGAAGAAAAATCACTTCAGTTAAGCAAATCTTTCTGGAGCGCATATCAGAAAGTTAAAAATTTTAAAGAGCAAAGGAATATTCCGCTTACCGAACAGAGTCTGGAGCAAAAAGCCATAATTGTCCTTAAAACCCTGATTACTTCCCCGTGGGAAGAACTGTTGCCTCTTCTGGATTTCATCAGAACCCTGAATGAAGATATTATTGATTACGGAACACTTTCTGATTATACAATCAGAAGGATCTCTAATCTTGTTACAGGTAGTGAAATCAAACAAAAGAAAACAATTGAAGAGCTAAATACATTATTAATTGAACTTGGAGCTGATTATCTTCAGAAGGAAAAAGATAAACTCAAAGAAGTGACAAAAGAAATAATTATAGCAGTTGAAAATCAAAAAATTATATGAGCAGAGAAATATTAAAAAGCATTATTAATGAATTCGATCCTGAAAAGTTCATTCGCTTTTTCCGTGAAAAGAACAGAAAATTTACACCAAGGACAGAAGTATTAGCTATATATAATGATGATAACTTTTCTAACTGCATAAGAATAGGTAAAGTTGATTTTCAGGGAGGGACATATATGACTATATGCTCACTGAATACAGATAAATCTCTTACCGAAAGATCCGGTAAAAAATCACAATATGAAAAAGGAAAGAAAATACTGAAAGAAACCCAATCGGATTCAGGTATATTTATATTCTATGACCGTGCTGGAAATTTCCGCTTCAGTCTTATTTATGCAAATTATCTTGGAAAGAAACGTGACTGGAGTACTTTTAAAAGATTTACATATTTTGTAAGTAAGGATTTTACGAATAAGACTTTCCTGATAAGAATCGGTGATGGTGATTTTTCAGATGTAGAGAAGATTAAAGAAGCATTTAGTGTTGAAAAAGTTACAAAAGATTTCTATAAGGATATTGCCTACTGGTATTTCTGGGCTGTAAAAGAAACTAGGTTCCCAAAAGATGCAGAAGAAGAGGATAAGGGAAGAAATATGTCAGTAATACGTTTGATCACAAGAATAATCTTTATCTGGTTTATGAAAGAAAGAGGATTGATCCAACCAGATTTGTTCAGTTATGATAAAATGTCCATACTCTTGAAAAGTATTTCTAAAAAAGAAACAACTTACTACAAAGCAATATTGCAAAACCTGTTCTTTGCAACGTTAAATACGAAAATAAAAGAAAGGAAATTCAGATTTAATATAAAAGGATGGAAGAACAGCAGTTATATGGATCATACAATTTACAGATACGAAGATTATTTTAAGGATAAAAATGATATGCTCGGATTATTCAGGGATATTCCTTTTCTCAACGGAGGTTTATTTGATTGCCTTGATAAAAGGAGTGATGAAAATGGAAAAATAACTGAATTCAGATATGACGGATTCTCTGATAAGGAAATTGGCTTGAAGGTCCCTAATGAATTGTTCTTCTCTGAAGAAAAATCTGTTGATCTTAATTCTGATTATGGAACTACGGGTAAGAAATATGCCTCTAAAGGTTTGATTAACATTCTCTCATCTTATAATTTTGTGATTGACGAGAATGATCCGAATGATGCTGAAGTCGCGCTCGATCCGGAATTGCTTGGGAAAGTATTTGAGAATCTTCTTGCAAGCTTTAATCCCGAAACTTCTTCATCAGCACGCAAAGCAACAGGGAGCTATTATACCCCCAGAGAGATTGTTGATTACATGGTAACTCAATCTTTAAAAGAATATTTCACTACCAATCTCGATGAATATAGAGAGGTTGAAAAAAATCTTGATATACTTTTATCAACTGATAATCATACTAATCCATTTGATAAAATTCAGACCAAGAAAATTGTAGAACTAACAGATAACCTTAGAATAGTTGACCCGGCTGTCGGTTCTGGTGCTTTTCCGATGGGAATACTTAATAAACTTGTATTCATTTTGTCGAAACTTGATCCGGATAACATCTTTTGGAAGAACCAACAATTAAAAGCTGTCGAAGAAAATATCTCAGACCCAATCATAAGACAGAGCCTAAAGAATAACATCGAAGAACAATTCACAGTCAAAAATCCTGATTATGGAAGGAAGCTGTATCTTATAGAGAAATGTATTTACGGAGTTGATATTCAGCAGATTGCTGTTGAGATAGCGAAGCTTCGGTTTTTTATCTCTTTGCTTGTTGATGAAAATATTGTAATGCTTCAAGTGGAAATGGAATTTCTAAATTCTTATATTTGTAAATTTAAAGAAAGGAAATTTCATCATGTCAGAAAAAAAACGCTACAGCTCAGAACAGAAAATTATTATTCTCAGAGAACTGCTTGAGAATAATACTCCTATCAGCCAGGTGGCTGAAAAGTACAACGTTCATGTGAATGACATTTATAACTGGAAGAAAAAACTCTTTGAGAACGCAGCTTCTATTTTTGAATCTAAATCCGGATCGGGTAATTCTGCTCAGGAAAAGAAGATTGAATTTCTGGAAGCAAAATTAAAAAAGAATGCCGATGCGATCAACTGGCTTTTATCGGAGAACATTGAGTTAAAAAAAAATATCGATGGGGAGATCTGAAAGCGTTATGGGTTGAACCCGATGTGCGGGATGAGATTACACATTTCATCCACGCAGCTAAAAATAAAACTGAATTTTCATTTAAAGTTATATTGAAATTGATAAAGCTGAATTCGAGTAAATATTATTCTTGGACTTCGAGACAGGGAATGCCGAATAACCATAATGGCAACATTCCTAAAGATAACTGGCTTCTTGATTGGGAAAAAGAAGCTATCATTCTTTATGCGAAAAATCATTCAGGTGAAGGATATCGCCGGCTTACTTACATGATGCTTGATGAGAACATAGTTGCCGCAAGTCCTTCAGCTGTCTATAGAATCCTGAAGTATTATGGTCTGCTTAACAAATGGAATCTCACAAAGAGATCTTCAAAAGGCAGAGGCTTTGAACAACCTTCAGGAACGCACCGGCATTGGCACGTAGATATCAAATATGTTAACTACAAAGGAACATTCTTATTCCTGATTTCTGTAATTGACGGATACTCGAGATTTATTGTTCATCACGAACTTCGACAGAACATGCAAGAGTTTGATGTTGAACTGACGATACAAAAAGCTCTTGAAAAATTTCCCGGCAATAGTCCGAGAATTATTTCCGACAACGGATCACAGTTCATCAGTAAAGACTTTGCTATGTATCTGAAGTTTGCTGGACTGCAGCATATTAAAACTTCAATTGCTTATCCGCAGTCAAACGGAAAAATTGAACGCTATCACAGAACAATACAGGAAGAATGTTTGAAGAAATCATCGATGATAAATCTGGATGATGCAAGGAAACAAATTGCAGAGTATATTGAATTTTATAATACAAAAAGATTACACAGTTCATTATATTATTTAACTCCGGATGATTACTTAAAAGGGACGGTAAAAGAAAAGTTGGAAGCAAGAGAAAACAAGTTACAACAGGCAAGAAACAACAGAATTAATACAAGAAAAGCAGTATGAATATCTACCTAAATCAAATTTTGAAAATTCCATTTTCCGGCGAACCAATACAATATTAATAAGACGAAAGATAACTGGGGAATAAAGCCATTACCTAATCTGGATTATAAAATAATGCAGGGCAATAGTTTGCTTGAAGAATATAATGGTATAAAGCTCATTGATGAAAAGATATGGGAAGGTTCCATTGACGAAAAAACAAATCTTCGTGATGAGTTAAAGAAAATACAATCAGAATTACAAAGTAAATACATTGAACTTCATTCAAAAAAGAAGCTTACAAAATTCAAGAAAATACAGCTTGATGAAGAATTGTTTAAAGTAAAAGAACGCCTTAAAAAACTATCTAAACCAGACAAGGAAAATCAAAATGATGACTTGTTCGAAGATGATAAAGAATCAAAAGAATTATTTGAAAAAATAAAAACTTTACGTGAAGAATTTTTTATAGTATCAGAAAGAAAGAAGAAAGATGAATTAAAAAAGAAGATAGAAGATATTGAATGGAAGTTTATAGAGGCATCTCTGAAAGAACAAAAGAAAGAATCCGAACTCAAAGAACTCAAAAAGATAATCCGGTCGAACAGAAAGCCATATTTTCTCTGGCATTTTAATTTTGGGGAAGTATTTAATGAAAAAGGAGGATTCGATGTGGTTATTGGAAATCCACCGTATGTGAGAATTCATAAACAAGAAGAAATAAATAAACAATTTTTTAAGAATATTTATTTTTCAGCATTTAAAGATTATGATATTTATGTTTTATTTTTTGAAAAGGCATTAAATATTTTAAGGGAAAATGGAAATGTTGTTTTAATAACTCCTGATAAATATCTTGTTAGGGAATATGGGGAAAAAATTAGAACACTACTCTTAAGAAATTCAATTCTAGAGTTGTTTGATATATCAAGAGCTTCCGATGCTTTTGAAGCAGCAACTTATCCTTTGATATCAATTATAAAGAAAAACCCTGAAAATGAATTTATAAATGTTAAATTTGCTAAATCCATTGTTAATTTAACAAAAGATTACGATGAAATGAGTATAGATCAAAAAATTTGTAAAGAAAAAAATAAAATTGAATTGATTCATCCAAAATATCAAAAACTAATTCACAAAATTTATGATAAAAGTAAGAATCTCTCTGATATAATTACAAATGACCAAATGTTTTGTGGTACACCAAGAGCTCGGGATTACTATACTTGGGCTAAAGGTATTTCCAGCAAGGAATCAAAATCTGATTTAAAAGTGTTAGTTTGTTCAAATCTATCTCCTTATCATATAGATTACGGAAAAAAAATAAGAACTGTAGGATTAAATATTTCCTCTCCTAGATTTTCAAATTCCAAGAAAATTATTTCCGAAAAAAGATGGTCTGATTTTGTTTTTAAACCTAAAATATTAATTAGGGGAAATGATACAAGAATTTCTGCAGTTCTCGATAATGAGGGATCGGTATTCATAGGTATATATGGTATAAAATGTGATAAAGAAATTTCATCAAATTATATGACATTACTAGGATTATTAAACTCAAATTTATTTCAATGGTTATTTTTTATACAAAACCCATCAATAAAAATTGCAGGAGGTTTTTTTTCTATAAATGCACCGCATTTATTGAAACTTCCTATTAAGGAAGACAAATTATATTCCCGACAGATTACAATTCTTGTCAAGCAAATTTTAACTTTAACCAAAGCCTCAGACTTTCTCGAGAGTAAAACAAAGAAAGCTAATGTAAAGAGCATTGAAAATCAAATAGACATATTTGTTTATAAGCTATACGAATTGGACTATGATGAGGTAAAGGTAGTAGATCCGGAGTTTTGGATGAGTGAGAGGGAGTATGTGAAGTTTTCTTTAGAAAAATAAATTTACAAGAATATATGGAATTAAATGAAGCTGTTAGAAAGATAAATCATTGTATTCGAAATTTATATTCAAACGACATCGATTTATTTGAAAGAAATAATTATGAAGTTACAATTAGTGCAAAACTTGCGCAATATCTGTTTATTGAATTCAAAGAGTATGATGTAGATTGTGAATATGATAAGCATATAGATAATTCAAAACAATTAAACGAATTAGAAAGAAATATCAGACCTGACATAATAATTCATAAAAGAGGAATTGACACTGAGAATCTGGTTTGTATAGAGATAAAAAAATCGAATTCTGATAACGCTGAAGATATTTATAAATTAAAAGCATTGACTAATCGTACTGGTGATTATAAATACAAATTAGGAATATTTATTCTACTTACCAAAAATAGAGCAAAACAGAAAATAGTTTACTATGAAAATGGGGATGAGAGTTTGAATAATAGTAAATTTGGAATTATGGATTAGTGAGTGGAGTATGGAAATTTATATTTGAATTAAGACTATTAAATTAAAGAATGAAATCAAAGAATGTTGATAAGATAAAAGAATTAGATCAACTTTTTCTATCAAGTTCATTGTATAAGAACAGTGAAAGCTATTATTCCCTTTTGCAGTTTATATCAAAAACGAGAAAACTTTCGCCATTTAATGCTTTTATGGTATATCATCAAAACCCAGGGGCAACCTTAGTTTTAACAAAATCAGAATGGATAAGATATAATAGACTTGTTAAACCGAATGTGAGACCGATGGTTATTCTTATTCCTTTTGGACCTATTGCTTTTGTCTATGATATAAAGGACACCACAATGATTAATGATGTGTTGATAGATGATTTCCCTAGAGAGTTTTTTGAGCCATTTGATACTAAAGGAAGTTTTGATATAAAAGTTTGGAATTTAACGATGAAGAATTGTAAGAAAGAAAATATAAAAATAGAATTTAATGATTTGAATACAAACTGTGCTGGATTTGCTATGAGCTTACAAAAAAGATTTTCTATTACAATAAATAAAAAACTAAAAACCAATGATAAATATTCAACTTTAATTCACGAACTTGGTCACATATTTAGTGGTCATATTGGAGTAAATGATTATTCTTGGTGGAAAAACAGAGATATATTTAGCGATCAAATAAAAGAGATTGAAGCCGAATCCATTTCTTATTTGGTTTGCAAGAGGATCGGACTGAGTACATCATCCGAAATATATTTGTCAGATTATATTAAGGACACAAAAGAATTACCTTCAATTAGTTTAGATACAATATTAACTGTTTCCGGATATATCGAGCAAATGGGAACACATAAGTTTAAACAAAGGAAACGAAAAAAGTAAGAAATTTAAATTCAATAAATAATAAAACACATGTCGAAATTATACGGAGATATTCAAAAGAAAAATAATAGTACTGAAAAAATTCGTACTTTAACATTTGACCAGGATATACTTAAATCACTTTCTGAAATTATAGAAGAATATTTAGGCAGCTCTTCTCTACAGCAGACACCTCACGCCTTAATAGTTACAGGTCCAATGGCATCAGGTAAGACGACAACAATTAAAGAAAAGTATATTTCAACTCATGTTTATATAGACCACGATGACATACTAATAAAAATTAGAGATAAGTTTAGCACCTATGAGGTCGAAAAACTTGAAGATTTTACAATGTTTTGTTTGAATCAGATCATAGATAAGAGTGTTTCTACAAAAAGAAATATTGTATTTGAGTCTTTCGGAAATAATAGAGAAAGATTGTACAGTATTATGAATTCATTAAATAGATTCGGTTATAAAGCTGAATCAATAATAATTAACTGTGATATAAATGAAGGACTTAGAAGGCAATTAGATAGAACTCAAACAAGTGAGTATTATCCTACTTGCTATTACAGTGAAGAACTTACGTTGGATAGTATATTATCTTACGTAAGTGTTTCTGGAAAGAATTGATATTTATCTATCTAAGCTTTGGATTAGGTAAATAGTGATTCTGAAATATTTCATTCTAAAATAATATTATTTAAAAATGTACGATAAATTTAAAATTAAAAATATGAAAGAAATTGAATTGACCTGGTACGGCCCAGTAGATTTTAGTAAAATTAAAGAAAAAGATTATACGGATACCTTTAAAGGTATTACTGAGGGTGGGATATATCTGCATTGTTTTCAAATTCCTAATTCTGAAAAATATGCAATTTCATATGTTGGAAAACACGAATATTCAATTGTTCAGCGAAATATTGAACATTACTTTAATACAAAAAATGGAAATTACTCAATTTATAGTTTATCTGAGGAAACTTTTTTAAATATAATATATAATCAAAATGATTCTAGCAAGATAGAGAATTTCAGAAGTGACATAATTAAAAACATTAATATGCTAAAATTATTCTATGCAAAATGCAAAGCAAAGGAGATTTCTGAATTTGTAACGTTAAGACCACTTGAAGGGGCTTTGCAGTATTATCTGTATAGAAACACTAATACAAGAAAATATTTAACAACCAATGTTTCAAATTATGATCTGAGAAATGTAAAAATATGCAATGTTAAGGGTAAATTAAATACTAATTATGAGATAATAGGTTTAGATGATAACATATTGACTTATATGGATTAAATACATTCAGCTGATTCTTTTTCAGATGTGCATACTATGCTCTGCTTCAGTGGTGTTTGGATAATCGTGTGTTAAAATGCAAATTTACAATTTATTTTAGATTCCAACAATATATTTTTCAAAAACAAATTAATTTTGTTATTAATATAAATAATTAAAATTATGAACCACATTAATGATCCCTGGGATATAAGGCATTTGGGGGATGGATATTTCAAAAAAATCGGTTACGCTACCGCAAATAAATATTCTCTTGATGTTCCAATTAAATTTGTTTATGTCGGCAAGACAGGAGAAACATACAATACTCCTAATGTATATCCCAACTGGAGCGCTGAGACGATCGATGGAAATATTGTCAGATTTAATTCAACAAAGAAAAAAGTTATTGGTATGGATCATTGGACTAGTAAAAATTGCTTTATTTTCAAATGGGATTATATAAAAGATGTGTTTAAAGATATATCATAGTACTGCTAGAATTTTAATGAGATAGATGATCAGTTTAAAGTGTTAATGCATATAGCTTAAAGAAATAATTAAAAATAATTCTCAGATAAATTAATATGCTTTTTAATTCCGGTAATTTTATAGAATCTGAAAAAGAAAGAAATTTCTATTATAAATTTTTCTGCGGCTACTATTTTAATGAATTAATAGAAGGATTAAATGAAAGAGTTGAAATTTTTTGTGAAATAATTAATAATAGTTGCTCAGAACATATTAACATTGATAATTTAACTTTTCAGATGTCTTCTGTTGATTCACATGTCACATTTGACGTTCATTCTTACTTGGTTTGCGGTAATACGGATAATGGTGAACTTGCAGATATTTTCATTATGGATTATAAAAACAAAATATGTTTAGCTATATAGGCTAAATTATTATCAGACTGGAGTTTTGAAAAAGATGTTCTTCAAAATTCACATAGAATAAAATCTTGTAATGAAATAATGAAGGATTTCAAATTTATTCAATGTTTACTTATTAAAGAGAGTAAGTGGAAAGAAGCAATTAAGTTAAAAAATCATCAATTCAGTAATTATACTAAGATAAAAAATCAGACAGAAACTTCATTCGTTGTTTTAACCTGGGAAACTCTAATTAATAGTATACCCGACGAAAAAGTTAAAAATTACTTTAATGGTTTAATATCAAAAAGGAAAAGGGATTTTCGATTAAGTGTTTTATGAATTAATTAATTCGGAAAATTAGTCCTTAAAGAAAACAATTTAATTAAGAATTATGAAACAAAAATTATTTGGATGGTTTTAGAGAACGAACAATAAATATTCAATATGAATAATATTTTTTAAATGTATTAAATACCTCCTACAAAACTGATAATTCAGAATTAGTCAACTCCCTTCCTTAAGAGTTTAAATCTATTCAAAAGAGCATAATTTCTTATTCCGTGTAAAAAATTTCAACAAAATAAAGTCCTATTAGAACTTTGCCCGGCTATCATTTTCGGGTTACTACGGGGAGTGGTATATAGCCTGCATACCGGCTGCGATCTCTCTCAGAGCCAGATCTGTATATCGAGTTCGGAATTCCGGAAAACTCGATTCTGAAATTTTTTTATAAATTTTTTTTTATGGGCTGTCCTGAAATCTGGACAAACTTGATACTAATAAAAAACCCAAATGATTCGAAATCCATCTGGGTTTTAAATTGATTATTTACAGAAATATTATTTGATTAAGAACATTTTTTTCACTGATGAAAAATTATCTGAAGTGATTTTGTAATAATAAACACCACTTGCGAAATTAGATCCATCGAATGTAACATCGTATCTGCCGGCTTCTTTAAATCCATTAACTAAAGTTATCACCTCTTTCCCGGATATATCATATACTTTTAACTGAACATTACTATTAAAAGGTAATTCATAATTAATTACCGTTACAGGATTAAAAGGATTAGGATAGTTTTGGGATAATGAAAATTTTTCAGGTGATCCTATTAAGACTTCTTCAGATAAATTATAATATTTGTAGTTTCCATTGTAATCTAACTGCTTTAACCTGTAATTGTATTTTCCGGGATTTAATCCTTTATCTGAAAATTCATAGTTATTTGTAGCTGTAGTTGTACCGTGACCTTTAACAAATCCTATATTTCTCCAATCCTGATTTTCATTAGATCGCTCAATACCAAATCCTGAATTATTTGTTTCAGAAGTTGTTGTCCAATACAAATTTACATTATTAACATTTACTGATGAATTGAAAACTGATAACTCAACTGGCAATGGAATATCAGGTTCATCAGCACCTTTGTATGGACTGGTTAGACTTCTTGTTTGCCCGTCAATATCATCTATAACAGCGTCATCATGTATTCCTATAAGTAATGGATCTCCAAATGAAGCTGGTGCAAGATGTAAATCCGTTGGTGATACAAAATTTACAGGCTGATCACTTGAATGCTGATCTTTGCCGGTTGCATTATAGAAATCCTGAACGCTATTATAACTTATACCTCCATAATTTATTAAATTACTATTTCCACCATTATAAAAAACATTATAATCAGAACCTGAATATAGTGCTGAACTATAAGCTGCTGGTCCTCCCGTTGGATTAATTATAATATTATTTCTGCAATCTGATAAATATGGCAGTGTAGGAGTCGTTAAAGTACCGCCAACTAAGGTATTGTTACTTCCTGAAAAATTTATTATTTGTCCTATAATAAAATTATTATGAAAATTTCCAATAGCATCAACTAAACCTGTAATTTTATTCTTATTAAAATTCATATCGGTATTAAAGGCAGCATTAAGACCACCAATAGTATTGCTTTCAACCAAAAAACTAAAACAATAGAAAAAACTTATCGGACCATTAACAATATTATTTTTAATTTTGACAGAATCTATACTATAAGCACCAAACCAATATTCCCCTGCAAACCCCATATAAGAAACATTTGTATTACCTGATATTTGGATATTTCCTGAATTTACAGCACTTAACCTAACTGCAGAAACAAAAAGTCCATGATTTCTTAAATTATTGTTTATAATATTAATGTTGCGACCATATTGTATATTAATATCTCCTGAATTTAATGATAAATTGGTAATTGAAATATTTGATCCTGTAATTTGAATTACATTTAACTCCACATCTGATGAATTACCTGATTGTGATTTAAGAGTAAGAGTATTTAGTAAACTACTTCCAGGGATACTATTAATTGATACATTTTCATTATAAATACCGGAAATTATATTGAATATTACCGGACCATTAATTCCCTGAGTTTCTGCATCGGCAATTGCAGAATTAATTGTTGGATAATTTCCACCACTTCCGATAGTATATGTTCCGTTTAAAGGAGCAGAAAATAAATTAGTAGATCTTAAAATAAAAAATGAAATTAAAAGTAGTATATATGTTTTCATAATTTGAATTCCTTTATTAGATTTAGTTATGTTAATGAATGATTAATCATCCTTAAAGTAACTTAAGGAATCTTAATATTAAGTTAAATGAGAATAATTAAAGGGGTCTGAAATTTATTATAAAATTTTTTTATTGGATATAAGGATTTATGGACAGATGAGAGGTAGGATAGTTTGTTATCTTTTTATGTAATATTTATTTTAATTATGGCATTTTGAAAAACTACAAGATCACAATTTTTTATTAACTATTTAAAAACCTAATTAGCTTTTAAAAATCCGAACAGTACTCTTTACTTTGTTCAAGCTGTGATCAACTTCGCAGACTAATGATAAAAATTTCATCCACACATATCACGCGGAAGAGTTAAACGTTACCGCAAAATAGGTTTGCGTGTTTAAAAGATACTGTATCCCTCTGATCTGAGTTTAAAAGTGAATTGTTTCTGTCTTAAGAAATGCGAACTTAATAGTTTAGATGCGGAGAACTCGGTACTGGAAAAATACAAACTATAACACAAAGGGTTTTGCTAATTGCAAAACCCAATGTGCGTTTCGTAAATTTATTTCAAAAGAATCATCCTCTTAGTCTGAATAAAACTTCCCGCCCGCAAAGCGAGGTAAACTTCAAGCCTGTAAAAGTACACCCCGCTTGATAAATTCTTTGCGGTGAATTCGACTGTGTAAATTCCTGCTTTTCTGAAGTCATTGTTTATTAACTTCTCTACTTCTCTTCCGAGCAGGTCATAAACGGTAATGCTCACTCTGCTGTCAACAGGAAGTGAAATCTTAAATTTAGTATTAGGATTAAAAGGATTCGGAAAATTCTGCTCAAGTTCATACTTTTCAGAAAATAAATTATTTTCTGATATTCCTGTTATAATTGGCGAATATTTTACTGTGGCGTAATCATAATAAGCTCCCTGACTTTCACCAGTAAGATAAACATTTCCTAATTTATCAACAAACATACCTTGCACATAATTAAACCGATTCCCGGGATAAGTATAATTAACTACAAATAATTGATTGCCGTTATTATCATATTTTATTGCTCCGTAACGTGTATATGAATTTGAATCTATATTTGCTGTTACATAAATATTATATATCGAATCAAGAATTAATACAGAAACATTAGTAGCAAATCCATCTGTTGTCGGGTAAGTTCTTGACCATACTATGTTACCGTTTATGTCTAATTTAAGTGTATTGTTTGTCCCGTCACTTCTTCCTGTGATATATACATTCTGAAATTTATCCACTTCAATATCATATCCAACGACTGGAGGATGTATTCTTTTTACCCAAATAACATTTCCTGAGCTGTCATATTTTACAGTAGCGCAGTTATAGGTAGATGACGGATCCTGACTTGCTCCGGTTACATAAACATTTGCATTGTTATCTGTTGTTAATGCAAAAGGAATGTCATCTGCAAGTGGTGCGGGACCGGGACCATTGTAATGCCGGATCCAGATAATTCTGCCGTCATTTGTATATTTAATTGTATTATAGTCATAGTATGTATCATTATATTCGGTTTCAACTGAGATAAGAATGTTACCGGAATTATCCATTGCAAGATCATGAAGTCTGTAAGCTCCGGGATGTTTGTTTATCCAAAACCGGTTTCCGTTTTGATCGTATTTAGCAACAATGTATCTCCCTTGTCCAAGACCTGCGACATAAATATTTCCCAGAGAATCTATAACAAGTTTGTTATAATCTGTTGAGTCATATCTTGTCCATTTCAGATTTCCGTATTTATCATACTTGATCAGAGAAATCGCCCCTGCTATATAAACATTTCCTGAATCATCAATTTTTATATCATGACCTATATTATAGTTTTCTCCGGGTCTTCTATAATTCCTCACCCATAAACTGTCTCCGTATTTGTTATATTTAATAGTAGTACATACTTGAACTGAATTTGACAAGCTTACAACTCCGGTAATAAAAACATTCCCGGAATCATCTACGCAAATAGGACCAGCTCCATCTCCTAAACTGCCGGGACCTGTGTATCTTCTTACCCAATCAGTATGCATTTGAGAGAAGCAAAAGTTTAAATTAATTAAAAATAATAAAAAAATTACCTTCCAATAAAATTTTCCCATGTTCATAATTGATCAGAAAGTTTAACAAACTTTGCAACAGAAGGAATCTTCCAGTCACCAGAAGTACTTAGAGTCTTATCCTTCAAAACAAAGAGCATATAATATCCCGGAGGAGCTTTATAAGCGTCAGGAGTCTCTACTACATATTCATTAAGACTTCCTCCCTGAGTAAAATTCAACTCTATATACCGCTGATCCATATTATTTCCGTGAGTCACTGCTCCGGGTTTCATTAAGCAAATTGAATCAATTAGATAAATACCATCAAGTGTTATCTCAAATGTATCTTCATAGCTTATTTCATCCGGTGCATCAGTTATTACTGGTCTTCCGCCTTCTAATAAATATTGCGGCTTGTAAATAGAAAATCGTCTTTCAGTATCATCCTCCACATCGCCACCTTTCGGTACTCTTCCTCCGCCAAGAAAAATTTTTCGTCCCCGCAGAGTCACTCCCAGTCTTCATTTTCTCGACTGATCGAACCTTAAGGGAGGACTCTGCGGGAGTGAACGGTGTCCTCTTTTGAAAAACCATCTCAATCATAAATCGGAAACAATATTATTTTTTGCATAAGTATTCGTCTGCCTCTCGCCCGCAGAGTCCTGCCTTTAAAGCTTCACTGCGATTGGAAACGCAGGCTGTGACTCTGCGGGGACATCGAAAGGACGAGAACAGTTCATATGGAAGACTCTGCGGGAACAAAAATAATATAATTTTATAAAACAAATGACCTTATTTTAAAATAACCATCCGCTTAATTTCAGAAAAATCATTTACATCTAATTTGTAAAAATAAACTCCGCTTGGAAGATTATCAGATTCAAATTGTATAGAGTATTTTCCCGGAGTTTTATATTCGTTAATTAAAGTTTTTATTTCCTTTCCATTGTTATCAAAAACTCTCAGCCTGACAAAATGTGATTTCGAAATTTCAAATACAACTGTTGTTGTAGGATTAAACGGATTAGGAAAGTTTTGATGCAGCGTAAAATCCAAAAGAACATTCCCGTACCCTTGTGAAATACCCGAGAGTCCGCCGGTTAATGTTGTTAAAACTAAACCGCTGTCACCAACGACAAAACCGGTATCTTTATTAATGAAACTAACTCCATTCAATCTCTTTCTTGTCCCTGAATTAAGTACATTCCAGCTTTCACCGCCGTTTGTAGTTTTTACTATTAAGCCGGTATCACCAACAGCATAGCCAACATTATTATCTACAAAATTTATCTTTCTTAAACCAGATTTGAATAATAGTTGACATGAAAGAAACCATGAATCTCCTCCATTTGTGGTTTTAATCACTACACCGGTATCTGCTCCACCGCTTCTTCTTACACCAGCCACGTAAATGGTTTCTTTAAACGGATCTGTCATCGATCTTGCAAGAAAACGACGAACATATATAGAAAATCCGTCAATACTACGATACCAGGTAATTCCTCCATTGGTTGTAGAATTTAAATCACGTACATCTAATACTACTCCATTATTTTCATCTCTAAAATACAATTCGTGAATCTCTAAACCACCGATTCTGTAACTTACATTCCAATTTAAGCCTGCATCTGTAGTTTTATATACAACACCATCATAACAACAAGGATTAGGTAATGGATAGGCATTAACACCTGCATAATATCCGGTATTTGAATTTACAAATTGCTGATCATTTATATTTACAATTCCTTCACCAGGTAAGTCGTTACTTACATCAGTCCAGCTCAAACCTCCATTTGTTGTAAGTTTACTAGGTTGAGCCAGAATAATACCAAGCATGGAACTCGAAAAAGTGCCTTGGTCCATTGAAAATATACCTGTGTTCATATTAAACCATAAGTTTTCACCATTTACCGTCTTATATAATTCACCATCTTTTTGAACAATGAAACCAGTATCATTAGAAGGAAAATTAATAGTAGTACAATTGTGATTACTTAAAATTTGTTGTGTCCATCCCGTTTGCGAATTTACATTTTTATTTAAACTGAAAAAAAGTACAATGAAAAGTAACGCACCTCCGTTATTAATCCGGAGGTGTTTTATTATAAAAGAGAAATATGAAGAAAGAAGAAACATTATTTTATTAAAATCATTTGTTTAATCTCTGTAAAATTTGTTGCTTGAATCTTATAAAAATAAATTCCACTAGAAAGTTTAAATTTTGTAGCATCAAAATCTAAATAATAATTACCTGAAACCTTAAACTCATTTACTAAATTTGCTACAAGTCTGCCAGTGATGTCATACAAGGAAATATTTACGTATCCTTCATCTTTAAGGGAATATTTAACTCTTGTTGTTGGATTAAATGGATTAGGATAATTTTGATAAAGTTCATTTTTAAGGCGGATATCATTGCCGGATATATGAAGATCTTCTTCTATTGCTCCACATGGATCGGAATACCCGCTCATACTATCTCTGTCAGAGAGGACAGATTCCTTTTCTGATAAATCTATAGCCGTAACTCTGTACACATTTTTTACAGGATCTCGATTACAAACTCCGGAACCTCCGCCATGAACGTAAAGGACAGAATTATCAACATAAAATGTGTCGCTTGTGACACCAAGCCATTGATAATTAGTTGCATCAAGATTATTTCCCTCCACAACACCTTTGTATATACAGTAATTAGATATGTCTGACTCCATATTTTTCAACCATGTTAATCTTGTTTTAAATGCATCCGGAGGACTGCTGAGATACTGGCGTGCAGTCTTAATGAATTGTGGTTTCGAAGGTTCAGCCTGGAAGAGATCTGTGAAATAAACATTAACATCTATGCTTCCGTCGCTATGTCTTTCATCTAATTCTATAACTAAACTGTCAGACGAACTACCAATAGAAATTCCTGGATTACTCCAGGGAGAAAACACTTCATTATAATCAACATCGAAGCATGTATTACTGTCACCTTGAACTCCTATATAAGTAGCATCACCGATAATTAAATTTGGATTATAATATGTATTATAAAGCGTATTGCAATTAATGTCTTTACAGGTCAGTTTAAATAAGTCCATTACTCTTTTCCCACTATATCTATTTACTGTTTCCGGAATAAATTGCAGTATATAGGGAGGCTTCATTACTCTATAAACATCAGAAGAACAACTACTATAATCCCATTTTCCATAAGCATGAAAACAAAGTTCGTCATTGTTACTTGTATAAATATATAAACCTGAATCTGCTTGCATGGACATCAAGGGTTCGTTCATAGTCCATCTCCATTTGTGCATTTTAGACGAAGAATAAAAATTTAATCTGCGTCTATTCTCAATATAATAGGTCTTTCCATTTCTGAGAATTTTTATATAATCACCAGTTGTTGCATAGTCTCTTATATTTATATTTGTACTATTTGATGTGGGTTGATAAATATTTCCAAAAGTCCAACTAAGTTGCTCCCTATCCAATGCAGAAGCTAGACCTCCACCTTGTATATTATGTGAGCCTAATCCATTCGCTCTATCCCCTCCAAAAGCATAATGAAAAGCAAATTCATGTTGTGGAACACCAATTGACCACCTATGTGGCATTTCTGAAATGCAGCCTGAACCTGAACCATCCCAACCCGGCCAACTAGCACTGATTTTCTTTCCCTGCCTGGTTATAACAACACTATCTCCAAACATCCCCGAACGTCCTCCTAATGCAGCGATACCTGTGTAGCCATAGCCATCAGTAGCAGAAGAATGAGCAAATCTTAACATTAGAAAAATAAAATCGACTTGTCCATCAGATTCGTTACGCTTACCGTCAGTGTCCGCATCACATGGATCCATTCTATCATAATCACTCCAATTCACATTTGGAGTTACTTTATCGATTATTTCCTTTACTGCGTAACCAATATTTTTACCATTTGCTGAAGTATAATAAGTATAATCATGATCTGTAACAACAAGATCTTCATACACATCGCCAATTAACCAAAACTTCCCATTGCTACTTTGTCGAAGTTGCCCAGTTAAAGAAGGATGCCAAACATTTGTAGTTGTGGGGCAGATGACTGAATCAGCCCAAGATGGCTTTTGATTGTATGTTGCTCCAGGCCAATGTTGCATGTAAATAATGCTTGAATTATCATTAATAGGGTCCCAATCACTTCCATCAAAAACAGCAAATATTACAAGCGCTTTTAAAGTGTCATTAGTCATAGGGAAGTAAGTTGGAAAACCGCAATAATCACCGAATGAACTTCCAGTTCCACACCGGGGATTAATAATGTTTTCATATAAATCTTGTGTATAACAATCTTTTTGAGAAATAAAAAAAAATAAAATTAGAAATGCGATTAATGCTAGGATAGGTTTCATTATGGACCTCCTTTTTTTGGGGGAAATATAAGAAATAAAAATTAAAGAACCCTTGGGATATGATTTTGTAAAAGATAGTCTTAAAATTCAAGTCAAATTTGGCACACCTTTACCTTCCCGAATTGATTCACAATTTACCGACGGCGGAAATGACTTCGATTTTGTTTTCGATGGCTTCGATTTTGTTTTTGGTATCATAAACTAAGGATTTTTAAAGAATGTTACATACTTTGTCGAGACCTTTCCGCTTAAAGCAGAGTTAGTTAGGAAGTAATTGTTGAAAAAAGACTTTTTACAGGGTGACTTGTCTGAACGAAGCCAAATAGTTCCGTCATTCCGGCAGAGCCATTCTTCTGACCGCATTTAAAAGATAGAGCAACTTTCTATAGGACGACTCTGCCGACGAAGTATTACACTCGAGTAAATTTATTTAATCAAAAGCATTCTCCCAGTCAGTACAATTCCGTTTGATTCAAGTTGATAGAAATATATTCCGCTTGATAGATTAGCTCCGTTGAAATTAACTGAATATCTTCCTGCATTTTGTTTTTCTTTTACTAAAATTGCA
The DNA here is from genome assembly GCA_018266895.1 of Bacteroidota bacterium. Classification (GTDB taxonomy): domain Bacteria; phylum Bacteroidota; class Ignavibacteria; order Tepidaquicellales; family Tepidaquicellaceae; genus JAEUSI01. The sequence goes on along the minus strand of JAFDZQ010000081.1, from coordinate 453 downwards.
ATTTCATTCCCAAGAACATCATAAACTTTTAACGACACGTAATTCGTAACTCGTAATTCGTAATTGATCTTTGTCGTCGGGTTAAACGGATTCGGATAATTACTTAAGGAATATTCTTTCGGTACTATATTTCCCTCGTTTGAAACTGCAAAGTTATCCGGACCGATCGCGCCTTCGCAAGTCGGACATACATAAGCCGGATATGATATTGTGTCGGAAGTTACTGAAACTTTGTAAGAATTATCTACGGCAACTGCATAATAAAACAGATTATCAGGAATCGGATCTTCAGGCTCAACATTCATATAAAGAAGATCTTCTGTAGTATCAATGTAATGATCGCTTTCTGTGCTGTCAAATAAATTATAAAGATATGATACATAGTTCCTTTTATAAATCCTGTATTTCATAAAATCCCTGTCGCCTCTGTTAAACAATAATAATTGCGGATGA
>JAFDZQ010000080.1 GCA_018266895.1 Bacteroidota bacterium | reverse complement strand
AAAACTGATTGCGTCTCTGCATTCACACTCTTAATCCCCTCTTTCTTCATCATCTCCGCTACATCCAGAATGAAATTCGCTCCCATTCCGGAAATTCCCTTTCTGTGTGAAATATGATAGAACGGTCTCTGAAGTTCATCGTGAGTTTCCACGTACGCTTTTATTTCTTCAAGAGAATAGCCTGTTTTATCCAGACATTCACTGAATTCTGCTTTAGCTTTTGCCTTTGCTTCTCCGAGCGCCATCTGAACCCTCGAATGTGCATTGACATCGCCTTCACCGGAAGTCTCAATCGGCAGGAATATCATATCCTTGTAATGATTGGAAACTGCAGACTGAACTCCGTCTGACTGCGTTGAAGGCATACATCCGAACGGCTTCAGTGAAAGCACCATGTGACAAAGATTATTTACTGTATAATAAATGCTCTTTCCGACTTCAAGATGTCCTTCGCCGCCTTCAACCCTCGAATGATAAAAAGGATGAGCAAGTTCTTTAAGCACTTTCTGATCCACAAGCTCATGAGGCATTTCTCCGAAAGCTTTTCTGTATCGGTTATACTCTCTCTCAAATATTTTTTCGGCAAGAGTCAGTATTGCATAATTTGATTTATGATCTTTTGCAAGACCTAATTTGTCTTTGAATGTTAGTTTAGTATCAAGATCTTTATAAACATTCACGCCTTTCTCATCATCATTAACTGACTTTGCCTGATGAAGCATATACATTATCCATGTTGCTATCGGCTCCACAAGCACCTGAGCTCCTTCTCTTTCCAGGAACGGGAACATATTAAAATTACCGTCGCCTTCGGTTGTCTGAGCCCAGAATTCACCGGTAACTTTGACTATCGGTTTAAGTCTTGTCCTGTCAACCTTTATGCTGTTGAATTTTTCTCTCGCCTTATTAACTGCTTCCACATAATAATCTCCGAGAATCTGATCTATGAATTTTGTAAGATATTCAGATGCAGGAAGTTTCTGAAGGATCTTTCCCAGTCTTGAATTAAAATCAAAGTACTTTTTGCTTTTCAGTTTTTCATAAAATATGTTTATTACTTCATCCATTACCTTATTTGTTTCGCCTTCATTGACTTCATAAGGTCTGATATTATATCCGATCTCGTTGATAATATCTCCCAGCATAAGAGCATTTATTATACCGAGGAAAAAATCCAGATTCATTTCTAATCCGGCTTCAGCCTCCTGCTGTGATAATCCTCCGGTTTGCTGAAAAAGCAGAACCCTGAAACCGTCATAACCGGAATTTCTCAGAGCTAATCTGTATTCAGCTTCATACATTCCGAATCTGCACGGACCGCAGGCTCCTGCAGTAAAGAAAACATATTTGTCAATTATATCCTGCTTTGGAATTCCTGAAGCTTCAAGACCCTGAAGATGCTGAACAAGATTACCGACGGTAAAATATGTAGGATTGCACTGACCATTGTTACCGTATTCTTTTCCCAGCTGAAAAGCTTTCTTGTCCGCAGTCGCTACATATTCGGTTTTGTAACCAATGCCTTCAAGCGCACCCTTGATAAGCTTCTCATGTTTCCATGTCAGCCCGCCGAAAAGAATTGTTGTATCACCTCTCTGATCTTTTGTGAATGCTTTTTCAAAAGGTCTTTTGAAGTGATCGATCTTCTTGTTTTCAACGCCGTATTCGGCTTCGAGTCTTTTCTTTTCTTCAAGAAGCATCTGCTGTATGAGCTGCTCTTTGCTGTTCTGGTCTTTCTGCATTTCATCCGGCATTTTAATTCCGACCGGGTTCAGAGTGTTGTTTTCCATTTGCAGTTTCCTTTTTTTGTTAATTAATTTTTTATATAAGTTTAATTTAAATTTTCTGTTTCAATTATTTTATTCACGCAGATTCTTGCGCTTAGTACTGCTCCCTCAATTGTGGAAGGCAGTTTTGTATCCGTCCAGTCTCCGGCTATAAAAAAATTTGCAGTGTCTGTTATTTGTCCCGGACGGTATTCAGCGCTTTCCCTGTCCGGTATGAAAGTCGCCCTCTTTTCCTTTAAAACTTTGTAATCAGATATCATGGACTCCGTAAATTCATTTAAAGTTGATTTCAAATCTGTTACACACATATTAAAAATTTCTTCATTGCTCATATCCGTTATTCCTGTTGCGTCTGCATTGCTGATTACAAGACTTAAATGCCGGTCATTTCTTCTGAAAATCCACTGTACATTTGTTCCTGTCAGTCCTGTCATTCCGAAGGAATTATCTGCAAGCATTGATTCATTTATCTTATCGTGAAAGAACAGATGAACAGATACTATGCAGCTTGACTTAATCCGATCCGACTTATAACCCAGGTGTTCATATGTCTTTTCATCAAACAATTTCCTGAAAGCGAAGAACGGAACGGCTGATATTATATAATCCGCTGAGATTCTGTTTCCGTCTTCAAATAAGACATACTCAGCTTTCTTTAAATCTTCTCTGAATCCTATCTGCCTTACACCTGTGTTTAACCTGATCTCTGCGCCATTTTTTCCGAGATACGATAATGCATCGTTTATCAGAAGCTCGTTCAGATTCACAGCAGGTATTACAAGAACTGAATTCTCATTGGCATTAAATCCTTTCCTGATGACATTAAGAAATATTTCTGCGCTTACTTTTTCAGGAACAGTATTGAAAACAGCAAAGATAAACGGCTCCCAGAAATATTTTATCAGATTATCCGTCTGCTCAATTTCCCTGAGCAGTTGTAAGGCATCTTCAAAATTTCCTTTCAGGTCATTTACATTCAGAAGTTTTCTTATATTCAGCACTGCCTTTTTGTCTCTGAGACCGAGAGCTCCGAATTTAAGAAGCCCCGTTAAAACATTCAAAGGTGGTTTCAGATCCGGAAATTTTAATCTGTAAACTTTTTTTTCTTTGCTGATAAAATTTATTTCAAGCTGCTTCTGAAAATTAAGCTTGCTATAGCTTCCTGTAATTTTCAGATAATCAAATGTATTTTTGTACCAGCCCGCAAGAATGTGCTGACCATTGTCAAAGAACTGTTCTTTCTCCCTGTCATAAAAACTGTAAGCCCTTCCTCCCGGCTTTGGTGAATATTCAAATATTGTCACCCTGAAATTTCTTTCAGCCAGAAACACTGCCGCAGACAATCCGGCTATTCCTCCGCCGATAATGGCAACTGTTTTGCCGCTGCTCATTTATTTACTGCAGTTATTTTATTTTCATCAAAACTGTACAAGAGTCTGTATTTTATAAAAACTCCTGCGGTTATCAGTATCTTTTTAATTTTAGAGATCCGGATTTTCCCGCCGAACACATTATAATTGCTCTGTTCGATCTTGTTAAGAATCCTGAAATAAATATTTTCCATAATTTTTGCCGCAAACATAAGTCCCTTGTCTTCCCTTGAAAGCTGACTGTCAGCTTCTGCATAAAAATATCTCGCCCTCTCGCATTCATACTTCATTAATTTTATAAATTCATCATTATACTCGTTTTCCAGAAGACTTTTTTCATTATAATTGAATCTTCTTAAATCTTCCAATGGAATGTATATTCTTCCCTTCCCCGCATCCGACTTAATATCCCTCAGTATATTCGTAAGCTGAAGAGCTATTCCCAGATTAATTGCAAAATCTCTTGTCTTCGGATTATTGTATCCGAATATTTCAATACTCATTAATCCGACTGTAGAAGCGACATTATAACAATATTCCATAAGATCAGAGAAAGTATTATATCTGTTCTTCTTCAAATCCATTTCCATTCCCTTAATCAGATCAAAAAACGGCTCAGCGGGAATGTTATATTTTTTTATTACACTGTTCAGATTATTCAGCAGAGGATATTTTGAATTCCCGTAAGCAAGAGCTTTTTCAAATTCATCTCTCCACTCTCTGATGCCTGAATATTTTTTTTGAATGTCGGCGTTTTCATTGTCCACAATATCATCTGTCTGTCTGCAGAAAGCGTAAACTGTATTTATAGCTTCGTTTTTTTCCTTAGGTAAAAGTGAGAACGAGTAAAAAAAATTCGACTTGCTCTTATTTGCTGTTTCCTGTTCTTCCCTGAATTCCTGCATATCTGAATCTGTTCTGCTCATTTTATAAATGCCGAACTTAAGATTTTTATTTTATCATAATTACTGATTTTAACTCTGCTGCTTAAGACTCTGTAATTTATGCCTTCAATCTTTTTCAGTATCTCTTCACCGCCTGCAATTGTTGCCTTTAATTCGAATTTCAGTCTTCCTCTTACATGATCAAGAATTTTTCTTCCTTCTCCGAATATTTCTCTCGTCCTGCCGGTTAATGTTTTCATCATCCGTATAAAATCGTCATTCTCTGTTTTACCGAAAAGCATATCATAACTGTAATTAAACTCTGACATAATTTCCTCAGGTATGTACACTCTGTTAATTTTCAGATCTTCCGATACATCCTGCCAGAAATTTGTCAGCTGAAGAGCCGTACAGACATTGTCGGAATAATCAAATACTTCGGGATTTTCTTTTTTGTCAAAATCAAAAATGTAAAGAACCAGATGCCCTACAGGATTGGCTGAATATTGACAATATTCAATCAGTTCGCTGAATTTTTCATATCTGTGTTTCACTGCATCCTGTCTGAATGCTGTCAGGAGATTTCGCAGTTCTTCGACAGGTATATTCAGTGCAGTTAGAGTGTCGTAAAGAGCTAAAAATATATTTTCAGTTTCTGGTATTAATTTATCAAATCCTGAATTAACCGATTTATTAAGTTCGTTATCAAACTCATCAAGTTTTTTCAGTTTCTCATTTTCATTAAGTTTCCCGGAATCCGCAATATCATCGGCAGTCCTTGCAAAAGCATAAATGCTGTATAAGTATTTTCTTTTTGATTTCGGAACCAGTAAAGAACCAACGGGAAAATTTTCGTAATGACTTATTGCTATTTCTTTACAGTATCTGTAAGCGTAATCATAATCTAAATGCTTTAGATTGTTCAATTCGGACGTAATTATATTTGAAATTGTAAAAATGGTTAAGGAGAAAAAGCTCTAAATCAGAAGTGCGGATTTTAACTTAAATAATTCCGGATTAATGTATCTGAAATCCTTAAGATTGATTACTGAAGATGAGAATATAATTATATGATTTGATATACAGTTGAGAAGATTTTGCAGGTTCAGCTTAAATCCTGAAAGGTAATGTATCACTTTTCTGTAAAAAGAATTTCCGTTGGAATTTGAAGGATCGGTCGGTAAATAAAAAAATGAAAAAAACATTGCGGATAAAAATGATAATGAAATCAAAAGTATATTCTTGGCGATGCTGTGTCTTGAAGAGTAAATATTGCTCCAGTAGCATTTATTACATATCTTCCTGTAAAATTCCATTGTAAGAAAATGCTGACAACACCATGATACCTTCAGCATGAATTCATTAAAAAATCCTATGTAATAAAATAAGTCCATTAAAAAATTTATTTCGTGAAAACTATGCTTATTAAATTTAAATGTCAAGATTTATTAAGATGTATCAAAAATCTGAATTAAAAAAGCCTGTAAAATAATTTTTACAGGCTTTAAAAAATAAATTAATTAAATTTTATTTTACCAGCGTCATTTTCTTTGTTGATGTGAAATTATCGGAGGACAAAGTATAGAAATAAACACCTGAAGTAATGTCTGATGGTACATTGAATTCATATGTATAGTTTCCTGCCGGCTTGAATTCATTTACAAGAGTATAGATTTCTTTTCCGAGCGCATCATAAATTTTTAAAGAAACATTTGATGCTTTGGGAATTGAAAAATTAATTTTTGTTGACGGGTTAAAAGGATTCGGATAATTCTGCTGAAGTTCAAATCCTTCCGGAATCTCATTATTGTTAATTACAATCCCTGACGGATTCCCGAATCTGAAGAATGAACCTGTGTTTCCGCCTGCAAATCCTAAAGTAGCATTGATGAACTGTATGTGCTGAAGTCCGTTTGTAATTCCGGCAGCAGGAAGTGTTTCCTGAGTCCAGACAACACCGAGATTTGTAGTTTTGTAACAGTAATTTGATGTACCGTCATTTGCGCTCAGTCTTATTGTTCCTGATCCGTCCTTGATCGAATTCATTGTAATAGCAGCAAATAAAGTAAGACCTGATGGAGGAGTTACTGTTGACCATGTGGTTCCGCCGTCTGTGGTTTTCTTAATGTCATTTCCATTAGATCCTGCCATTCCGTTTGTTGCGCTGGAGAATGCAATTGCCTGATAATACAGACCCGCTGTTCCGCCTGTTCCCGGCAATACAGCCGTAGTCCAGCCGCCGCCGCCAAAACCGTTTGCGGTTTTAAATACTTTTGCTGTTGTGGCATTTGCTACTGTATTTGCCGAGCCGATCCATACGGTTGAAGTGTCGATCCAGTCCCATGCATTTACAACGCCGAATTCACTTGCTGCAATTGGGGCACCCGGAGAAAGAAGCCAGTTGGTTCCGCCGTTCACCGTATATCTGAACTGATACGGCTGCCCTGAGCCGGTCGGATCTCCGTAATAAATTCCGTAATTGCTGTTGAACATTTTTATTCCGTTTGTAAAACTTCCTGCAAGAGAAAACTGCAATGTCCAGTTTGCTCCGCCGTTTGTTGTTCTGTAAATGCTTCCGTTAACCGTACCAACCCAGCAGTTTGAAGTATCAAGTGCGGATATTCCGTAACAGTTTCCTGAAGGCAGACCTGTGTTTTTAAGCACCCAGTTCAGTCCGCCGTCCGTAGATCTGTAAACTTTGTTTGCATCGCAGGCGATCCAGATCACATTCTGATTCACTACTGATATCGCATTGATATTAGGGCTGGTAGGTACCGTGCTGATTAATGCCCATTGACTTTTTGCATTGGAAAATGCAAGAATAATAAAAAGTAACAATAACTTTTTCATTTAATAATCCTTTCAGGTTATTTTTGATTTTTTGACTTCATAAATATAACAAATAGAATAAATAAATTTAATTAATAAAAAACCCGTTCTGAAAATTTCAAAACGGGTTTAGTTTATTTTGAAACTGATATTTACTTAACCAGCATCAGCTTTTTTGTGGAAGTGAAATTTTCCAATGTAAGCGTGTAGAAATATATTCCTGAAGTAAGATTTGATGTTGCCGTAAAATCAACGGAATAATTTCCGGCGTTCTTAAATTCATTTACAAGTGTTGCAACTTCTTTTCCGAGAGCATCATAAACTTTTAAAGATACATTTGATGATTTCGGAATTGAGAAATTAATTGTTGTAGACGGATTGAACGGATTCGGATAATTCTGTTCAAGTGAATATTCTGAAGGTACAAGACTGTTTATTGTCGAGACTTCAGTAACTATATCGATAACTTTAAGTATTGCTCCGTTTGCAGTAGCGGCATATCCGTAAACTGTTGTTCCGGATCTTTTAAACTCCATATGTGTAATTCCTGTTAAACCTGCTGTTGTCATTGTTGTCCATGTAAGTCCGGCATCCGTGCTTTTCTTTACTACTCCAGCAGCCCCGACATTTGCAGAAATATAACATGTATTTGTGCCTTCTATCCATTTGCAGGTACAGTATCCGGTAAAGCCGGTGCCTACATTAACAGGTGACCAAGTTGTGCCGCCGTTTGTTGTCCTTGCAATGTTTGGTAAAGATGTGCTTGTAGCGCTAAGACCAAGTTGTCCGCTGCCATTGAAAGCCGCACCTGAATTAAATGTTCCCGTTACTCCTGTTGATCTTGCATTCCAGGTAGTTCCGCCGTCCGTAGTCAGTATTATTGTTCCGGAAGCATTACTGCCGAAACCGTAGATCTGACTGCTTACTACAAAAATTGAATTTTGCGCTGAAGCTGCTCCCGAAACTCCGGGCGGATTTGTAACTGTCCAGTTTGCTCCGCCATTAGTTGTTTTAGCAACCCAGTACGGCTGACCTGCCCCTGCCGGCGGATCACTCTGCACTATTCCAAAATTCGGATCAGTCTTTGAGAATACAATTCCGTTTATGAAACCGGCAGATCCTCCGGTTGATAAAACTGTTGTCCAGTTTACGCCGGCATTAGTAGTTTTATAAAAACTTGCGTTTCCGCCTTGTCCGCCTGCTGATCCGCCGTCACCGACATAAGCTGTATTTGCGTCAACAGCCCATACGCAGAAAACATCAAGTGGAATTCCGGATGTGGGAACAGCCGTCCAGTTTAAACCTCCGTTGGTTGTTCTCCATATTGAAGGGGTGTTTGAACCGCCTGCAACCCAGACATTATTCTGATCGACTACGGAAATTGAAGGAAATGTGCCGACTCCTGATACTGCTCCGGCAAGAGACCATTGTGAAAATGAACTCTGTACTGAGATAAGAAAGAATGCAATTGTAAGAATTGAAACAATCTGTAAATTTTTTCTTTTCATTTTTTTCTCCTTGAATTAGTTAATTAAATTTTTCTGAACTTACTTTAGATTTTCTAAAGAATCAAGATTAAATTGTTATAAAAATATTTTCGTTAAGTACACGACAAATTTTATTTTTTTCAATTTACTCAAACTAAGTCATTCCAGCGTATGCCTGCCTCGCGGATTACCTCGCTGAATGCGGGCAAGGAGGGCGGGAATTAAATCTATAATGCAAAACATTTTTTCATGGCAGTATAATTAAATGTATGAAACCTGATTCACTGATTTTTATTTCTCATTAATGTATTTCAGTCTAATAAAAAAAGCGAGTCATTTTAATGACCCGCTTCTGCAAGTAATGATATTAGTTTAGAAAATATTTATTGCAAATATATAATTTTTATTTTAATAAAAAAAGAGAGTCAGAATAAAGACCCGTTTTGCAAAAAATGTTATCGGTGCAGGGGAAAATTATTTTGAAAGCATCATTTTCTTTGTCAGGCTGAATTCGCCTGCAGTTAAAGTATAAAAATAGATTCCGCTTGATAATTTCGAACCGTCGAATTCGACGCTGTATGTTCCGGCTTTGACAAATCCGTCAAGATATTTTTCAACTTCATTTCCGAGTATGTCATAAAATTTAAGACTGGCATTTCCGTCTTTCGGCAGAGTAAAACTGAAGACTGTCGAAGGATTAAAAGGATTCGGATAATTCTGAGTTAAATTGAAATCCTTGGCAATCGAATTATTATTTACAATTCCGATCGTTCCGGTCAATGAGGTCCTCAGCGACTGCTGAATATTGCTGTTCGATCCGATATTCGACCCTTGTTTATAAACAAAAATATTAAGATTGCAGTTATCCGGATTTACAACCTGAGGAGAAACAGGTACTGTATAGTTTATTGTTTTAAAAACAGGAGTTCCTGCAGTCCAGATTCCGGAATTTATGAGTTCACCGCGGTCTCCGTTAATCATGCTTTTTACAACATCACCATGAACATAGTTAGATCCTCCGGTACATGTTCCGTTACCGATCTGAGGATATACAAGATTATTTTCTGTCAGAACATAATTGACATAATAATCGCCTGTAAGTTCAGTATTTGCAGTAATTGTTACGGATGCAAGCAAAGTTCTTGTATTTGCATCGTAATTTTTACTTGTGACATTTATAGTTACACCCGGCTGAATCAGCAGTGACTGTAACACAACTTCATTATTCCATGCATTGTAGCTGATTATTCCGGTCTTTCTGCCTACAGCTCCTGATGGATAACTACTGAATCCGAACAATCCCCTGATTCCTGCTGAGTATGTCTGCCATGGATCATCATATGCGCCGTGATAAGCGAGAACCATTGTATTCGGATAATTCAGCAAGAAATCATGAATATTAGAATGCCCGCAAGGACACCATTGGCACCAAGTACCGGTGCAAAATTCCAGAACAGTATTAAAACCTGTCTGTGCATTAATTTTTTGGGGGAAATTAATACTAATGAAAAAAAATAAAACTAAAAAACCTGTAATTAGTTTTTTCATAATAATTTCCTTTTTTAAATTTTGTATAGGCAATTATACATTTTTTAAAATTTAAATTCAATTTTCTTAGTTTCAGATAACATTTAAAACAAATTATGTAAAATATATCTGTTCATGCAAAATTAATTTTAAAACATTTTATTCAATTTCTTTTGTTCAGTATTAAAGTTAATTTTGTTTCAATAAAAATTTCTGATGATAGATATAAAAAACCTTAAGAAAAAATTCGGAGACAATGAAGTACTGAAAGGAGTTGATCTGAAAATTGATAACGGGGTTACTCTTGTAATAATCGGCAGAAGCGGCTGCGGAAAGTCTGTGATGTTAAAGCATATAATAGGTCTGCTGAAACCTGATGAAGGATCTGTTATGATTGAAGGAAAAGACATAACCAAGATGAATGAAAAAGAGCTATTTGAAATCAGAAAAAAATTCGGGTTTCTTTTTCAGGGTGCGGCATTGTTTGATTCTATGAACGTAGAAGAAAACATCGGGCTTGCATTAAAAGAAAATACTCTGATGTCCGTAAAAGAGATTGCCGACATTGTAGCCGAAAAGCTTGAAGATGTGGGTTTGCCGGGCATTCAGAAAATGAAACCCTCTGATCTGTCCGGAGGTATGAAGAAAAGGGTTTCTCTTGCAAGGTCTCTTGCGACTAATCCGGAATATATTCTTTATGATGAACCGACGACAGGACTTGATCCGGTCATGAGCGATCAGATAGACGATCTGATAAAAGATCTATCGGATAAATTTAAAGTTACGTCAATAGTCGTTACTCATGATATATTCAGCGTTTATGACGTAGCTGACAGAGTTGCAATGATGCATGAAGGGAAAATTTACTTTGAAGGAACTCCGAAGGAACTTACTGAAACAGATGATGTACTGATCAGGGATTTTCTTAACAGAACGGATAAGAGGATCTGAGAATTTGGGATTTGGAAATTCGAATTTGGAATTTGCTTTAAATCAATTTTATATCCCAATTTAAATTAATCAAATCCTAAATCCGAATTTCCAAATCCTAAATCCCAAATTCCAAGTCAGACCACTTCTCCTCCTGCATTATTCCAGCCTTTCCAGCCTCCGTCCATTGATATTACATTTGTGTAACCCATTTTCTGAAGAGAGTCGGCTGCTATCACTGATCTGAAACCACCTCCGCAATACAGAACAATTTTTTTATCATGATTCTTTACATAAAGATGAATATCCCTTTCAATAATTCCTTTTCCTATATGCACGGATCCTTTTATACTTCCGGCATTGAATTCATTATCTTCTCTTATATCTACAAGAATAAAATCATCTTTGTCTTCTTTCATTTTTTTAACATCCTTAACTGAGCACGACTTAACATTCTTTTTCAATTCTTCGCAGAGCTCATGAAATGTTTTTGACATAAAATTTAAATTTAATTATTTAATCAGATTCTTCAATACAGCAGTCATATTTATTATATCCTTTTCACTGCAGCCCCTTGAAAGATCCATCACCGGTTTTGCTAAACCCTGAAGAACCGGTCCTGTAGCATTTGCTCCGCCGATCCTTTCGGTTATTTTGTATGCTATGTTGCCTGAATTCAGATCAGGAAAAATGAATACATTCGCATCTCCTTTAATTATTCCGTCCGGGTTTTTTCTTTCCGCTACTTCAGGCACAAATGCAGCATCGAATTGCAGTTCGGCTTCACATATTAGATCAGGATTTCTTTTCTTTGTAATATAGTATGCTTCCAGAATCTTTTCGAGAGAAGGATCTTTCGCGCTTCCTTTTGTTGAAAATGAAAGGAAAGCAACTTTCGGTTTTCTGCCGGTAAGCAGTTTAAAATTTGCAGAAGTTTGTGTTGCAATATCAGAAAGCTGAACAGCATCAGGAGACGGTATTACTCCGCAATCAGCAAAAGCAAGAATCCGTTCTCTGAATCTGCTTCCGGATTGAAAATTAAAAAGAAATAATGAAGATACTGTCTTATTCCCCTGTGCTGTTCCTATTATTGAGATTGCATTTCTAAGGACCTCGGATGTGGAATACACGCTTCCTGCGATTATTCCGTCTGCATATTTATTTTTCAGCAGCATGCAGGAAAATATAAGCGGGTCCATGATCTCAGTTTCGGAATCAGATCTTTTGAAGTCGGGTTTCTTTTTTATTTTGATCAGATGATACTCATTCAGGAACTGTGAACTGAATCCCTGATCTATGATTATTAGATTTTTATCCGGCTTGATCCTGATTTCAGGCGAACTTTCTTTCTGAATCAGAATAACTTTTGCAGATCTTTTTCTGAGAATGAATCTAACAGCTTTAATTACTCTCGGATCATCAGACTCGGGATAAATAATAGTCTTTAATGATTTACCGGCTCTTTTTTCAAGTTCATTGTATAAATTCATATAAAAATCTTTTTAACAAATCTAATTAAACACTTTATCTATAATCCCGCCGCCAATCAGATCATTACCTGAATAAAACACTGCAGATTGTCCCGGCGTAATTGCTTTTTGTGGAGAATCAAAAGTAACTCTGACAGTATCTTCGCCTGTTTGTTCTATCAGCGCTTCACTGCCCTTGTCATTATATCTTATCTTTACTTTTGCCTTAATCGGAGATTCTATTTTTTCAAACATCATTAAATTTATTTCCCTCGCGGTGAATCCCTGATGAAAAAGCCCTGATTCATCATCCACAATGACTTTGTTATTTTCAGGATCAATTCCGGAAACATAAATTTTCTTTCCTAATGAAACTTTCAGACCTCTTCTCTGACCAATTGTATAATAAGGATAACCTTTATGCTCTCCGATCTTTTTATCATGATACACAATATCACCACCGGATAATTTTTCTGCCAGTTCCGGAAGTCTGATCTGAATCAGCTCTCTGTAATCATCATTCGGCACAAAACAAATTTCCTGAGAATCAGGCGTTTCTGCTGATTTGAGTCCCATTTCTTTCGCAATTTTCCGGATATTGGATTTTGTATAGTTGCTCAGGGGAAAAAGAGTTTTGCTCAATGCATACTGGGAAACTCTCCACAAAGCATAAGACTGATCCTTCTGATTATCATTTGCAGATGAGACAATATATCTTTTATATTTATCGCTGAAACTCAACTTTGCATAATGCCCTGTAGCAATATAATCAGCGCCGAGTGATTCAGCTTTTTCAAGCAGCGCTCCCCATTTAATTGCTTTATTGCACAATACGCAGGGGTTCGGCGTATTTCCTTTCAGATATTCGGAAATGAAATTACTTATTACTATATCATTGAATTTTTCAGTAAAATCAAGAGTGTAATGATTGAATCCGAGATTATGAGCTACATTTTTAGCATTATAAATAGTTTCAAGCGAACAGCATCCTGAATCTTTTTCAGGAAAATCATCAAATCCCCAGGTTTTCATTGTAATACCTATAAGATTATAACCCTCTTCTTTCAGTAAAGCCGCTGCCACCGATGAATCCACACCTCCGCTCATAGCTACTACAACTGTTTTATTTATATTACTTTTCATATATTTGTTTAATGTAAAATATTAAACTTAATGATTGAATAAAAGTAAAAAAAGAATTGTATATTAAAGTTAAATAAATTAATTTATTACATTAAATAATAATCATAGGAGAAAAGCATGTCAAAAAGAACATTGTTGGTAATGTCCTTTTTATTTGTTTTTACTTTTGGCGGTACAATAAGCGATTTGTCATTTCTGAATGCCAGTCCCAAGACAAAATCAGAGCAAACCGATAAAAGAAAAAGAAATAAAAAGTCCAAAGGTAAAAAATCAACAAAGAAAAGCAAAAAAAAATCTTCCGGAAAAAAGATCTCAAAGAAAAGATCTTCAGGAAAGAAGAAATTTTCCGGCAAAAAAGGTTATAAAAAACACGGAAAGAAAAGAATCGGCAAGAAAAGAAACATAAGCAGGAATTACAATTCAAATAGAAGTTATAATACCGGTACTTACACTCCCCCTAAAACTTACGAAAGCAACAGCGGAAGTGAAAATACCAGCAGAGAATATAAAAGATCTGAAAATTCCGAACCAAAGGAATCTTTCAAAAAAGAGCCCAAAAAAGAAGGCGAATAGTTCTTAAAAGACTTGTATATATTAAGCCGGTTGACTGATGTTATCCGGCTTTTTGTTTTATTTACAAATCCTGTTTAAATTGAATTTTAAAGTGATCCGGTGTTATTTATCCGATAAAAGTCCTGCTTCTGTATTTTTCATTTCCAATGACTTATATTTAAAAGATTCTTATTCAGCATCAAAAGATATCATCAAAGATTCAGCTATAATCATTCAGGTCGATAATTATTCCTTAACAGAGGGAAATTATATTTCAAGTAATACCAAGTGGTTACAGGAATTGATCCTTCCCAAGACAATGAGCCTGCTCCGAATTCCAGAATGTTTCTGATTCACAATACTTTTAATAACGGAACTGTATCGGCAATGCTTATGAATTACACATCTTCTTATTTACCTTTTTATGTAAAAAGTAATATTCTTAATTCTACCTGTGCATATGGAATTGTCGGAAGAAATATGACAGGTTCGATCATTTAAGGAACACAAAATCTGAGAAAGATCAAATTATTAGAATTCCGTTAGATTACAAACTAGATCAGAATTATCCAAACCCGTTCAATCCGGTCACAAAAATAAATTTCGAACTTCCGGAAGATGCAATTGTTAATATTACAGTTTATGACCTGCTCGGTAGAGAAGTAGTTAAGTTAATAAACAATGACTTAAGAAAAGCAGGAGTTTACACGGTCGAATTCACCGCAAAGAATTTATCAAGCGGTGTTTATTTTTACAGACTTAAAGGCGGTAATTTTGTGCAGACTAAGAGGATGATTCTTTTGAAATAAATTTTTAGAATATTTCCTTATTCTGATGAGAATACTGTGAAAGAAATTCAATGATATTAAATTTCAAATTTCTTTATCTGCCGGAAATTATTAATAAGAAATTTACTCTTAGCAACATATGGAGAACTGACATTTGAAAGCCGGTTCTCTTTTTTTATTATTTAATTCTTCTGATTCGAAACTTTGAATTTTTATTTCACAATAATAAAGATTTTATTGAGAAGTAAATGTTTAAATGAAAATATTTATTTTTAAGTCCTTAGTGTTCTTTCTTTAATTTGATACCAAACTTTTAGTTTAAAATTTCCTGAATTTCCTTATAGAATATCCGGAATTATGAATCAGAAAGGAATCCATAAGAAAGTAACTTTTGCAGGAAAGAGTATATTTATCATATGAAAAAGTGAGCAAGTTTCCGGAAATAATGAACATACTTCCGGAAAAAGTGAGCCAGCTCCGGGAAAAAGTGAACCAACTCCTGGAAAAAGTGAGCAAGCAGCGAGAAAAAGTGAGCAACTTCCGGGAAAAAGTGATCAAGCCCCGGGAAAAAGTGAGCAACCTCCGGGAAAAAGTGAGCTGGCTCCGGGAAAAAGTCATCCGGCTCCGGGATAAAGTCATCCGGCTCCGGGATAAAGTGAAATACTTCCGGGAAAAAGTGAGCAAGCTCCGGGGAAATAATGAAATACTTCCGGGAAAAAGTGATCCGGCTCCGGGAAAAAGTGATCCGGCTCCGGGAAAAGTGAGCAAAGTGCGTGAAAAGTGAATGAGCTACCGGATAAAGTGTGTGTGCTGAGGAAAAAGTTAGCAGATCATTTGAAAACACAAGTTTGTTTCGGATAAATGTAAAAAATGATCAAAATAGTTCAAAACAGTTCAATATAATGCAAATTACTTGACTTATCGGGGGGGTAAAACATTTTGTGTAACTGATCAATACAGAAAGCAATAACGAGACAAACATCATGTCCGTCCCCCCGGGGGGACGGCGACCCA
>JAFDZQ010000007.1 GCA_018266895.1 Bacteroidota bacterium | reverse complement strand
TACGTCAGTTGACCAGCATGCCATCGTTGTAATTGCTCCCGCTCCGAGATTATTTTCAGGAAATGCCGACGGCCAGCTTGGTCCGGTACTCGGATCCAAAGCTATAAATCTTGCAATTCCTGTATTAAAATTATTTTCATTTCCGATTGTGCCGAGTGTAAAAGTTCCGTATGAATCATTATCGGAATCATGATTGTAAAATGCCAGTCCCGTTCCGCCCGGTGTACCGGAACCATTGAATGTGTTATTTGTAAATGTTGCGTCAATCGCAGTCTGGGTAACTGTCGCGCTGGAAGAAGCGAGAAGTTTTGTATTCACCGTAATATGCCTGTAAACAGTTGAAGCTGACAATGGCGTAAAAGTATTATTAGTAATTGTCACTGCACGGTAATTTTCCAGACTTATGCCCCAGTTATGATTCTGGAAAGTATTTCCCGAAACCAAAGTAGTTTTAATCTGCTGATTGTTTTTTAATCTCAGAGAAGAGGAATAAGTATTGGCGAATGTCCCGTCGAAAATATTTCCGGTAACATTTATATTTCCTGCGCCGCCATTATATTCTGCAAGGTTTACGCCTCCTCCGTTAATATTATTATTAGTAACATTTATGTTTCCAGCGCCTCCGAATCTTGCTTCGATATCCTGACTGATAGTCTGAATTGTATTTAAATTAAATGTTCCGCCGCCTTCGTCTGTAGCAAAACCGGCTCTGAATCCGGCATCATCGCTTGGATCCAGAGGAGTTCCGTAAAAATTGTATGAGATATTATTATTCTCCGCAAGAATATTTGAAGGATTGGAGCTGTTGATTCTGTATGCTCCGTAATTGATATTTACGGCATTTCGGATTCCGAATGATACCAGAGTCCCGGATTTGTATGGATTGATATCATTATTTTTTATCGAGAGATTATTTATGTTTGAAGCGCTTGCAATTATTGCACTTCCGAGTTTTGCAAGGTCAACTTCAAAATCAAGGAATTCTATGGTTACATTCGGAACGGTGATTTCAAATATAGTAAGCTTTCCGCTGACTAATGCAGGTGTTCCGGTGAAATTAATTACAGGTTTTGCTCCTGAATTTTTTATTGTTACTTCTTTATTTACAAGCACCTGCTCATTGTAGGTACCGGGATCAATTTCTATTACATCGCCGTTATTCGCAGCGTTAACTGCAGGCTGTATGGCGGGATAACTGGTATTTTGAGTTATATTTTTTACGGGACCAAGACCATTACATGAACCCGGTACTATCTGGAAGCCGTTTGTACCACCGTCATTGTCTGTACCATTTGTCAGGAAGGTAATATAATTAACATTACCGCTGATTTTTGTTCCGACTGTTCCGGCAATTGCTGATCCGTACCAGTTACATGTTGCATTCAATGCCGGAGTTGTTTTCAGATAATGAATGGCATAGCCTGTATTTCCTGAAAGATCATTATTGGAAATAATTCCCAAAGATCCCGCAGTTGCTTCAATATTGATCCCTTCGACAGTGTTTGAAGTTATGAAATTTTCTGTGGCTGAATCCAGATTACCGCTGTTTTTCACGCGAACGCCTGTTCCGTTTGCAGTAATTGTATTTCTGTAAACAGCTGCTGTGCCGCCGTCAATATCTACACCAATTACAGCCCCTGTTATAGTAGACGGATTATCATGGATGTTTGCGCTTGCCTGTGTTCCTTTTACTTTTATTCCTGATAAACCACCGTTAATAGTAGAGTTACTGATATTCAAAACAGCAACGGTAGATCCCGGAGCAGTCAAAGGATTATCCGTAACTGACTTATCTATTACGGGTTCATCTTTCCTGCCAGGTCTGTATACTGATTTGTCTGATGCAGTAGGGTTATTTAAAAAATTATTGTCAACAGAATCTAAAATACCTGCATAAGCTCCCGGCGACATTGTTATTCCTAAATTATTAACCGTAAGCCTTGAATCACCTGCTCCCCAGGTAAGATCATTGTTCACCATCATTATACCATAATCTCTGATATTACTAAATGATCCTCCGGATATTGAAACATTCGAACTCGGACAATTGGTCATATAAAATCCTCTGCTGCAATTTCCGGCTCCTGTAATTGTATTATCTGAAAAAGTTAAAGTACGATTGTCAGCGATTGTCAATGCATAGAATCCATAAAAGTTTTTACCGATCAGAGATGCATCGCTGCAGTTAATTGTATTGTTTTTCACATCGAGAGCAGGTGCATTCCCGTCCCTGTAATTCACCCAGATGCCGATATTTCTTGAGTATCCTGTTTTCCAGGTTATTGATACTGTATTGTAAGCGATCTGAGGTATAAATCCGGCATCAGTCGCTGCGTGAACACTGTGCATACTCAGAGCTCTGTCAACACCGGTAAAAGTATTGTAAGAAATATCCGCATGCATTGCATAGGTCTGCACACCTTCCCACATATTATTAAATCTGTTGTTCTTGATGTAATTCCAGGAACGATTGGTGTTAAAAGTTACTTCAAGATAAACTGCCTGATAATCAAAATTATTGAAAATATTATTTTGAAGATCAATATGATCTATTTGAAAATAAGGTCCTAAAGCAGGTCCGTTGCAGATACCTTCCGAAGTGTTAACGTCTGCGCCGCCAACAGGATTTCCCGAGTTCAGCCCAGGATTGTCCCCGTTAAGCAGAAATCCGTCCATGATAAAATTGCTCTGCTCAAGCGTAATCAGTACTCCGTATTCCGGATCATCAACAGCAGGCATTATCACTGCTTCTGAACCACGGATTCCTGTATTGGGATTTATTCCGAAATTTGGTCCGCGAAGTATTAAATTACTTTTATTCACAGTGAAATTTTCTACATAAGTTCCTGCAGCAACATTTACTGTATAACCTGCTGATGCTGCGTCAATTCCTCTTTGAATAGCAGGAGATGAAGTATTAGGAGTGTAAAAACTATTTACTGTCACATAATCATTGTTTGCTTTTACAGATACAAAACCTAAAGTATTCCAGTCAATTTTATGATCAATCTTATCTTCAACAGCAAACAACTGGGCATCGGTCATTCCGGCACCTTTTGTTCCTCCGAATTTTACATCCTGAGCGTTGATGTTTGCGGACGGCGCATTGCTTCCGTTTGTTGCCAGCCGTATATATTTGTTAAGGGAAGTGCTGAAATCTAAAGGATCACCTGCGCTGAAACTCACTGATGCATCTGCGCCTTCAATAAGTAATCCGATACCTGTACCGTTTACAACATTTGTTGCGTTGTTTATATTAAGAGCAATAGTTGCGTTGTTTGTGTTTAGAACATAATCCCTTACCCAGATTGCTGTATCGCAGTTTGTGATATTAATTCCGGTTATTGCACAGACGCCCGGATCGGCATTCGATGAGTATCCGTCATAATTGTTTGCAAATACCCCTACATTACAATTACTTATTATTCCTCCGGAAACAGTCACAGTATTTGATGATGTGCAATTCCAGAAATTAATTCCGTTCCTTGCGCCTGTCACATTGTTATCCGTGACTGACACCCCGACTGCGCTACCGATTGAACTTAATTCAATTCCGTTATTATTCGGTGCGCCTGTCACTGTCGTAAATGCATTATTTGCAATAATAAACGCTGTTGCATTTGTATATGCAAGATTATGAAAAATTCCGAGTCGATAAGATTCGATGGTATTGTAAGCAATTGTATGACCTGTTCCGAGATCAGGACTATAGAAATTTCCGGTCTGAACTCCGATCCTGACACGAGTCATGACATTATTGGTTATGGTTGTATAACAATTGTTATAAATTAATACGCCAATACCGTAGCTGGATGGTATGATATTATCAAACTTATTATCAGTGACTAAGTTATCAAAAGTAGCCGCTCCGCCGTTATAATAATTATATAAATCTATTCCGGCATAATTCAGGTTCTTAACAATATTATTGCTTATTGTAGTATTTGATAAACCGTCATAAGCGCCTATTGCTTCTGCAGCATCAATATCGGCTCCGTTAATTACTACTCCGCTCGTAACAAGTGAATTATCCCCGTCAAAAGTAAAACCGTCAATTGTCGAGCCGCTTCCGTTTGAACCGATATAAAAATAAGTATTATTAACAGGGTCTGAAGTCCCCGGCTGAATCACTGATTCGGCAACTCTTATTCCTGTGTTAGGATTTATCCCGTAATTAGCTCCACGGATCTTTAAATATTTATTCAGCGTAATATCTTCTCTGTACGTTCCTGAAGCCACTAATATTATATCTCCGTTGCTTGCGGCGTTTATTGCTGCCTGTATTGTTGCGAAATCTCCGGGTACATTTCTGATAATTGTCGGAGAGTTCGGATCCGGAGGCAGTCCGGTTTTATCTTTCGCAAGCTCCTTATTGATCTTTCTGTCGCCTGGTTTTTTTACAACAGGTGAAAGGTCATTTGACTGAGCAAATGAATTTAATGAGAAAATGCAAATTGCAAAAACTAATACATACTTAAAAAAGCTGTAGTTCTTTTTCATAATGTTATTTGAATTAAATTTTGGAAAATCAATTTAAGATTCGGAAGACGGGATGAGCAACAGGAAATATTTCGATTCATATTCTTCTTCCTTTAATTATTGTATTTAAAAACTTTGCTGATGAATTAAACTCTGAATTTAAATTTAATTCATCCTTACCGTAAATTCAAAAATAATATTCCGGAAATCATAAACTGATTTGTATCAATTTATTTTAAACCGGAGACTGATTTATAAATGTTGCTAAATTCACTAATACAAAAATAATAACTGCATTGGTATATTTCTGTGACGTCAGTCACATTTCTATTTTTTTACATTCGATGAGTTGTTGAAGGAAAAGAGACTGTTTGAAGAGATTAAAGATTTAGTTTTGCTGATTTGACAAGTTCGGCAAGATTTATGATTTTAATTTTTTTTCCGGAAAGTCCGATGATCTTTTTGGACTGCATTTCAAAAAGTATTCTTGTCGCGGTCTCTCTGGTAGTTCCTGCAATGCTGGCTAAGTCTTCTCTTTTGATTATTAATTTTAAAGTTGATCCGTCGTTTTCGAAGCCGTAAGTTTCCGAAAATAATAAAAGACTGTGTGCTATTCTTTCCGTGACAGTTCTGTGCGTTATGTCAAAAATTTTTTTCTCGGCTTCCTGAAGTTCCTTGGAAAATAACCGGTATGTTCTTAAGGCGAATTTCGGATTGTTCCTGACACAGGTCAGGAATATTTCTGCAGGAATTAAGCAAACAAAGGATTCTTCAATAGTAACAGCTGTTCTCGTATATTTTTCACCGCTCAGTATTGCCCTGTATCCGATAAGATCACCGTTGTTTGCAATTTGAATTATCTGTTCAATCCCGTCAACTCCTTTTTGCGTTATCTTTACTTTTCCTTTACTTATGCAATACAGATATCTGGGAAATGTGTTTTCGGTGTAGATTGTTTCTCCCTTCCTGAAAACAATCCTTCTTTTAGATTCGGAAACAGCCAGTGCTTCTTCTGAATTCAATTCACAAAAAATTGATTTCATACTGACAATGCAGTTGCTGCAGTCATATTGTTCTTCTCTGTTCATATTATGAACCTTTAATTTATTCAGAGCAAAAAGTATATATAAAATATCAGATCTTATACAGTTACTTAAAACCTCAAATAATGAGATTTATATTCTATGTATCAAACAAATCTCGTAAATCGTAACTCGTAATTAGTAACTTGTAACTTGTAACTCAATTTTAGCAGCTACATATAAAAGTTAAATGTCAAATGCCGGATAAATAACATTTGACATTTAATAATTGAAATTTATTAAGGTCTTATAAGACTCACCAGATTGTATGCATTGTTATCGACAATGCTGACATCTGCTGCATCTACAAAGTCATCTCCCGTAACATCAGTTGTTACATATCCGCTAACTGATAATGATGCATCGTTATCGACAAGGCTGCCATCCGTTCCATCTACAACTTCATCCTGGTTAATATCACCGCTGTAAATTGCATATCTTGAACCTTTCAGAACTTGATTGTTTCCGTATGCCTTTGAAGCCGCCGTCGTAAAATCAAAACTCAGTAAATTTCCCGAAAAGCTGTATCCGGAATTACTCCATGTAGTGATAGAGTTTCTGTGTTTTACGACTAAATAATAATTTACGCCGTTTGAAGCATTTGCATAATTGAATGTGCCGTTACCGTTTGAGTCCAGAACGGAAACTGCAGAATCTACAATTGCATAAGGTGAAAAATTATTCCTCAGATATACTTTTGCAGTATCTTTGATCATTAAATCAGTGAAACTATTATATCGTCCTTCAATCAGAGCTTTGAGACTGAGACTGAACGGCTCTGAAGCTGAAAGCTTTACAACCGTAAAATTGCCCTGAGTTCCTGCTGTACCTGTATAATTTCCCGTCCAGCACGCGCTGACCAGAGTTCCGTAACCGGACGTAGATGTTAATAATGCATCAGTACTTCTTGAAGTGCCGGTAAAACCTGCATGCCTAATCTCTATGAGTAAATTCCCGCCTGCATAATACCATGGAGTGCTGAAGGTTATCTCCGTTCCGAATGCATTTGGACTGCCTCCGAATGTATATGAATTTGCTAAGATTGTTAAGGGTCCGGAACGAACCTGAGTGCGGGCTCCAACAATATTATTTGCGAAGGTCAGACTTCTTGCAGCAGGCTCGACACTTCCGCTGAGATAAATATCATAATTAGTAAAAAGTACATCAGCCAGAGGCCAGTTGGCAGTTGCTGATGATGGAATTCTCATGCTCAATCCGGTGAGAACTTTACCTGCAACGTTAGTAAGCTGGCTTGCCTGTATCAGTAACTGATAGGTTCTGGGAGCATTTGCCAGCGGTCCGAGAAAAGTACCGGTGCCTGTAACTCCAGCATAGGTATTTGGCACAACTTCCGTAACTCTCGGGTCATCGCCTGCATAAATATTTGGATTTGCAAAAGTGTTTACAGAATAGAAAACTAAAAAGGTAATTACCAGAACAGTAATTGTAGATTTCATAATTTCTCCTCTTTTAATTATTTTAGAAAAGTTAAGTAAAATAATTTATATAAAAAACAAATTAAATTTCCTTTGCCTAATTATTAAACACTACCGTCCAATTCAATTTTGAAATGAAAAATAATTATTATTTAAATCACATTATTAGATTTATTTTTAATTTAGAAAAAAGAACCCGCCTGTGAGAAATTGCCGTTAAGAAATTCTGAGCAATTGCGTTAAGCAAAAATTTC
>JAFDZQ010000079.1:20259-39672 GCA_018266895.1 Bacteroidota bacterium | reverse complement strand
ACACATTTTTAAATATACTTCCTGATTTTTTCTACATCATTACTTTCGACAATTCCAACAATGAATATTTATACTCAGCCCTGAGATAGTTACAAACGTTTTCAGGGTTTTTACATCGGATAATCAGATTACAATCTTGTATGCTCATATCAAATTAATTATTTTGTAATAAATATAAACTAATATGATAACAATAGACAAACCCGGGAAATCCAAAAAGGAACTTCTGGCTTATCTTGAAAAACTGAAAACTGATTTTGCAGATGAAATTTCTAAATATGATTTAAAATTGTCTCCGATTAAAGACGGTTATAATCTTAAAGGAAGTAAAAGGATCGTAGTCTTAAAAGCATCAGCAGATATAAACATCAAAGCAGAGAATGAAAAATATGTTATTGACTATACATCAAAAAATATTCCCCTGGGAATGATAGATCAGGCAATTAGTAAAGTGAAACAAATCCTCAATAAGTGCTGAAAATGAAAAACCCCGCATTTTACATAAATACGGGGTTTAAGAATCCTGAATTAAAATCTTATTTTTTTATCACATTATCTGAACCGTTTTTCTCAAGCTTTTTAACTTCAGCATTTCCGCTGTAAGTTATATTTCCGGTTCCGTTTTGTGTAATGTAAATTTCCTTTTCAGCATTGACATTAACATTCCCGACGGCATTGTTTACTATTGTTAAATTCTGAGCCTTTAGGTCAGAAGCTGTTAAATTTCCCACACTGTTCAGTTCGATCTTTACATTATTGACATTCCCCGACAAAGAAGTATTTCCGACTGAATTATTTTCAATTGAAAGTTCATTGCAGTCAATATTAAGCCTGATATTTCCAACACTGTTATTCTCTATGGTTAAATTTTTTAGTTTCAACTGATTTTCTGAACTGACATTGCCGACACTGTTAAGTTCAATTCTCTTTAAATCCCTGAAAGTCACATAGACATTTAATTTTGCGGACTTCTCGATCTTCGCGCCTTTTTTCATGGAAATAAAAAGTGTATTGTCTTTTACTTCTGTGACAATGAAAGGCAGATAATTCCTGGCGGCTTCCACAACAATTGATTCAGTCTCACCCTGTGTAAGAAAGACATTTATTACTCCGTCGTTTTCAATAACATCAAAGGAACCGGCAGATCTTGTTTCCTTAATTTCATTTCCGTTACCTTTTATATCCTGTGCCGGGAGGTAATTCACATTTGTCATAATTAATAGACCTGTAAGAATTATTAAAAAAAGATTTGAATATTTCATTTCCGGATAATATTAGTTAATAAAATTATTTTTGAAGAATTGTATTTCATAAACGGAATCTGAATTTATATGTTTCAGATCTTTATTTAAAAAAT
Source organism: Bacteroidota bacterium (assembly GCA_018266895.1). Lineage (GTDB taxonomy): Bacteria > Bacteroidota > Ignavibacteria > Tepidaquicellales > Tepidaquicellaceae > JAEUSI01. The sequence goes on along the minus strand of JAFDZQ010000079.1, from coordinate 38,315 downwards.
TACTCTTCCGAAAAATTTTATTTGCTAATATAATTTGCCATCCTCATTTCCAGAAAAGATTCAAAATCAAAATCATCGTAAGAATAAACCGTTTCAAACATTTCTTCCGCCTTCTTTCTGTTACTGTTTTTGTAGTAGATTTTACCGAGTTCGAAATAAGAATGGGGAACAAGCCATTTTTCCTGCTGAGGCTTGAGTTTTATGCATTTGTTAAAACACTCTTCCGCTTTATCTGAATTTTTTTTGTAAGTGTAGGCAACTCCGAGATCATAATAAAATCTTATCTTTTCATCATCGGAAAATGAATTTCCGGATTCAATGGAATTTAAATATTCATTGTAAACTGAAATGGCATTATCAGCTTTGCCTGATTCCCGGAGATTCATTGCTGTTATCATTTTTTTATCGAATTCTGATAAAGGGGTCTTGATTTTATTCTGAGCATATCTGTAAAATAACCTGTCTAGTTCACCGTCACGTTCAGATATGAAATTGTTTCTGACATTTTTATATTTTTCAACAGCTTTCTGCCTGTTCCCCTGAAGTTCGTATGCTACGCCGAGAGTAAAAAGATAGACATTATATCTGTCTTCTTTATTTACATATTTCATGTACTCTTCAAGATTCTCGGTGCACTTCACATAATCATTCATCCTGAAATAAGCCGAACCCTTGACAGCACTTGCAGCTTTGATAATTTCTTCCCTGAATGAAAAATTATTCTGTTCAATTGCCAGATCCGCAATGTTCACGGCTTCTTCGCTGAAACCGTATTGCAAGAGCAGACTGGAATAAAAGACCTTGAAAACAGGACTTTCAGGATATTCCTGAATCAGTTCTTTTGAATATGTGAGTGACTGTGTATCTTCATCTTCCTTTTCTCTGATTGAAAAAATAGAAAGAAATACCTTCGAATCCGTTTTTGTATAATGACCTTTGTTCAGCGATTTTTTAAGTAAATTTCTTCCTTCGCTGATATTCCCGCTGAAGCCGATCAGTGACAGGAGCCATCTGAATTTTTCTGGTACAAAGCCTATGGCTATCTTGTACAAACCGAGTCCCATATAAGCATCATAGTATTCAGGGTTTTTCTCAATCAGAGCAGACAGAATCCTGTATCCGTCATTACCGTTTGAAGCTGCTTTAAGAAGACTTTTGTTTAGACTCAGCATCAGCAGCGACCGGTAGCTATGCGATAAGCCCTTGTAATACATCGCATCAAAGTTATTCTCATTTTTTTCCAGCAGTTTCTCCGCTCTTTCTATGACATTGTCTGAAAGCGAAATATACTTTTCAAACATTTCATCATCTCTTGAGGGCAGGGCTTTATAGAAATACAAAAGTGATTCGTAAAAATATCCCCTGAGATCCGCAGGATTGGATTTCTGAATATTCCTGAATACGGATTCAGCATCATTAAATCTGAGATTGTATATATTTTCAAGACCGGTTATAACTTCACTGTCAACTGTATTACTTTCCAAAGCCTGAAGAGAAAAACCCTTGTTTGTGAATGAATTCAGTAAAAGAAAAGCTGTTATTGCAATGGTGTTTAGAATAAATTTCATTTATTTGTTTTTGGATTTAACGGAGGTAACTGAAAACATTGCGAACATGTTCCGAAAATCCGGATTTACACAGCAAAATAAATTTTTGAGAAAAAGATTAAACTTTATCTTTTTTTTAGGTAATTGTGTTTTTATATTTGCAGATTAAAGAATTTAAACTTCAATATGGCTAAAATTATATTCGAAATAAATTACAACATCTATCCTGAAAAGAGATCCGATTACCTGAAGACAATAGGAGAGCTTAAACATAATATCCTGAGCACTTCTGAAAATGAATATTCGGTTTTTGAGAATAAAAAAGCGAAAAATAATTTTTCTGAAATTTTTGTATTTGAAAATGAAGAAAAATTTGACGCAATGGAAGACGACCAGTCTGAAGAAAGTATGATGCTGACTCAGAAATTGTTTGATGATTTCATCGTTGACAGAAAAGTTTCTTATTCTACAAAATACGAAGTTTTATAATATCTTTGTTTTCCCGAAAGTCAAAAATTTTCTTCATTTTGTAATAACATAATTAACAAAAAAAGAGTAGTTTCAAATGAAGCTGCTCTTTTTTTGTTTTAAAAGCTTCGGAAATTTATCTCAACGGATTTTCTTAATAATATGCCCGGAATTTTTAAATCATATATAAACAGAGCCAACCGTTATTTTAGGAATACTGAATTCAGAAAAAGCAGGCTGTTTAAGTTGCTGATTGCTTCTGTTACGGTATTTGTTCTGTATCTTATGCTTCCGAGTTATAAGAGCATAGAAACAAATAATGAAGTAGGCGCAATCTGGTCTTCAGAAGATCTTATCGCTCCTTTTTCTTTTCCGGTTTACAAGGATGAAAATGAATATGAACTCGAAGTAAAGGATGTCCGGAAAAACATTGCATTAGTATTCGACAAAGTACCGGAGAAGATCAAAATAAAAGACAGTCTGGATGTTTTTGAATATAAGCTGAGAAATATTTTAACGGCTGCGGAAAATCTTGAAAAAAATAAGCAGGGTTATATAAATTCGGAAAGTCTTGATTCTGTTAAAACCGGTCTGGGAATTCAGTTCACTTTTCCTGAATGGGAGTCACTTTACAGGTTATACAGGAATGAAAATATTGGGGAAAATAAAATCAGCTTTGATGATTTTCTTAATAAAGTTAGGAATGAAATCGCTTATCTAAGTTCGAAAGACATAATAGATTTTGATAAAGATAAGATTTTATCAAAGAAAATTTCCATAAAAACTCCAAATGATAGACTTCAGAATGTTATCAGTACGGAAGACATTTCAGACAGGAAGGACATTTTAAATCAGCTGAATTCCGGATTCCTCCGGTCAGTAAGCGATTCCCTTCTGAAAAACACAGGACTGAAAATTTCAGAGCATTTCATTTACGATAATCTGAAATATAACAGTGAACTGACAAATCTGGAAATTGAAAACAGAATAGAGCAGATCCCCAGAACAATAGGTATAGTAAGAGAAAATGAAAGGATTATAAGCAAGCATGATCCGATAAACAGATTCACAAAAATGAAACTCGATTCATACAAAAAAGTAAGACTGGAGCGTATTGGTGTTCAGGATATGTTTCTACAGCAGCTGGGAAAACTTTTTTCAGTAATTATACTCATTATAGTGCTTGCACTTTTTCTTTACTATATAAGACCCGGAGTTTTTGAGGATAATCAAAAACTTATACTCATATCGTCGCTTATTCTACTCGAAGGTTTTTTCGCTTACTTAAGTCTTAAACTTGATGTTAATCTTCCTGTTGAACTTCTGATTTTCGTACCGGTTGCATCCATTCTTTTAACTATTATATTCGATTCAAGACTGGCGTTTTATACTGTGACAGTAATTTGTTTTTTTGTAGCCGTCATAAGAGGAGGCGATTATCCGATATTGTTTATTTCATTCTGCGGTTCGGTACTTGCGATATTCAGTGAAAGAGATATTAAAATCAGAACACAGATATTTCGTTCTTTCTTTTTTATACTTATAGGTTATCTTATGTCTATCCTGGCCGTAAATCTCTTAAGAATCGAAGATACTCAGAAACTCTGGATGAAACTAATGTTCGGTGGCATTAATGCAATAATGTCTCCCATAGTCGCTTACGGGTTTCTGATTTTCTATGAAAGGGTATTTAAGATTACAACAGATCTGACTCTTCTGGAATTATCTGATTTCAATCATCCTTTGCTGAAAGAATTATCTTCAAAAGCTCCGGGCACTTTTCATCACAGCATCATAATGGGAAATTTATCGGAAGCTGCAGCTGAGGCAATTCATGCCAATCAGATACTTGCAAGGGTAGGATGTTATTATCACGATGTAGGCAAGCTTCTGAAGCCGCAGTATTTTATTGAAAATCAGCTCGATCAGAATAATAAGCATAATGAACTTAATCCGGGCATAAGCACTAAGATTATTATATCTCATGTGAAAGACGGAATGGATCTTGCAAAAAAATATAAACTGCCGCAGAAAATAATTGATTTTATTCCGATGCATCACGGTACGACTCTTGTCTCATATTTTTACGACAAAGCTAAAAACTTATCCAAAGATGAAGTAGTAGATTACATCTACAGATACCCGGGACCAAAACCTCAGACAAAGGAAACCGGAATCGTTATGCTTGCCGATGCCATAGAAGCAAGCACGAGAGCAATAGAAGATCCTTCACCGCAGAAACTTGAAAGTAAAATCAGAGAAGTGATAAGATCAAGGTTCATTGAGGGCGAACTGGATGAATGCGACCTGACGCTTAAAGATCTGACCAAAATAAAAGAAAGTTTTCTGAAAATTCTTATCGGCATTCATCATCACAGAATCAAATATCCGGATAAAAATCAGCTTGAACTCGTAAGCGATTTATAAGATTGATCAAATTAATTCTAAGAAATTACAGAGTCTTTATGTCAGATGAATTTGAACTCCACAAAAAACTTTTCCTGAATTATCTGAGGAATGAAAGATCTCTTTCCGAAAACACCATAACTGCATATTCATTTGATATAGATAAATTTTTTTTCTATGCTGAGAATATCTGCCTGATAACCGAAATCCATAAAATTACAGAAGAGACGGTAACAGGTTTTCTGGGTTTTGTCAGCAGATCGGGAAACAAGCTTGACGAAAAGTATTCATCCAGAACCGTATCAAGATTCATTTCTTCCCTTAAGTCTTTTTTTAAATATCTTGTTACAGATAATCTGATATCCGTTAATCCCGTTGAAAATTTTACGACTCTTAAGTCATCCAGAATACTTCCGGAAGTGCTTTCGATTGAGGAAACTGAACTTTTGCTTTCCGCTCCCGACACTAAGGATAAACTCGGGTTAAGGGACAAAGCTCTTATGGAAACAATGTATGCAAGCGGGTTGCGGGTAAGCGAGACAATCAATCTAGAGATATCCGGTATTTTTTTTGAAGAAGAATACTTAAGAATATTCGGGAAAGGTTCAAAAGAAAGAATTGTTCCGATTGGAAGAACAGCATTGAAATTCATACAAATGTATATGAATGAAAGCAGAATTTTGCTTAAGAATAAAAATTCCTATGATTATCTGTTTCTGAATTTCAGAGGTTCAAAACTCTCCAGAATGGGAGTGCTTGATATAATCAGAAAACACTGCTCAGGCGCAGGGATTAATAAAAATGTACATCCTCATACTCTGAGACATTCATTTGCCACACATCTGCTTCAGGGCGGAGCTGATATCAGGATTATACAGGAAATGCTCGGGCATTCTGATATTTCAACGACACAGATTTATACTCATATTGACAAAGACTACCTGATAGAAGTGCATAAAACATTTCATCCGAGAGGATAACACAGGAAATTGTTAAATTGAATAAAAGTCTTATTTTACTTATATTTACGCCAACAAAAAATAATTAAATCAGGAGAATCATAAAATGTCATTGTATAAAAGAATTTACTCTTTAATAATTTCATTGGCAGTGCTTTCAGTAACAATTTATTATCTCGGATGTGCTTCAGCCGAATCTACCACAGGTAAGCTTGCATTTCAGCAGAAAGATTTTCAGAAAGCGGAAGTAGAACTTAAAAAGGGACTCGTTATAGATAAAAATGATGATGAAGGATGGTATATGCTCGGATATTCTCAGATCGAACTCGGTAAATTTGATGATGCACGCGTTTCCTTCCAGAAAAGTCTGGCTATTTCAAATAATTTCGCTCCATATGTTAATACCTACTGGATTGAAAAATATAATCAGGGAGCAAAAGAATTTAAGAACGGTATTGATGCAGAAGCAAGGAAAGATCTTGACGGAGCAAAAAGATATTATACTGACGCATTGAAATACTTCACGGCTTCTTCAGCTATCATTCCGGACAGTTTAAAGTCATTCAGCGCTATGGGTGAGTCTTATCTTGCTATGGGTGATCAGAATAAAGCGCTAGAAATTTTCGGAGAGCTTGCCAAGAAAACCAATTCAGTCGAAGCTTCGGAAAAAGTCGCAAAAATTATATTTGAATCAGGACTGAGTATGATGACTATAAAAAATTATCCTGCTGCACTGGAAACATTCAGCAAAGTACTGAATATATCCAATCTGCCTAAGAATGATCCTTATTATGAAACTTCAGCTTACAATAGCGGTCTTGCCTCGGCAAAAATCGGAGAAGACATGAGAAACGCTGATGATAAAAGTAATTACAAGGAAAAATTTACTCAGGCGCTGGGTTTTCTTGAACCGCTGACTGTGAGTCTTACTAAAAAAGATCTTGAGCCGATGGTATGGGAACTGCTTGTAACTGTTTATGCGAATCTCGGAATGACAGAAAAGGCGCAGGATGCTCTTAAGAAAAAAGAATCTCTTAAAAATTAAAGTAATGGATCAGACTGAAACCGTAAAAAAACAATCTAATTCCGGAAGATGGTTCTGGGGTTTGCTGGCTGCTTTGATAGTAATCGCAATTTTGTTTGTAGGTTTCAGCATAATGTTCTTTGCAAAAATAGTCTCTGATACCGGCAGATACGATGAGGTAAGCGGTAAGGGAAACGGGAAGATCGCTGTTGTCGATCTTGATTTTACTATTCTGTCATCTGAATCCATCGTCAGGCAGTTCAGGAAATTCGGAGAAGATAAATCCATTAAAGCCATTCTTCTTCATGTAAATACTCCCGGCGGGGGTGTAGCTGCTTCGCAGGAGATGTATGAAGCAATTAAAAAAGTAAAGGAGAGCGGAAAGCCGGTCGTGGTTTCCATCAGTTCGCTCGGAGCAAGCGGCGGATATTATGCTGCCTGCGGCGGCAGTATCATAGTTGCAAATCCCGGATCACTTGTAGGCAGCATCGGCGTGATAATGAATCTGACAAATATCAAGGACATGGCGGAAAAAATTGGAATAACCGAAAATATTATTAAAAGCGGAGAACTTAAAGATGCCGGAAATCCCTTCAGAGAGCTTAACGAAAAAGATAAGGAATATTTTCAGGATATTGTAAATGATTCCTATGATCAGTTTCTGGATGTAGTGTCAAAGTCACGTAAAATTGACAAAGAAAAACTGAAAGTTTATGCCGACGGCAGAGTATTTACAGGACGTCAGGCAAAGGATATCGGATTGATTGATTCACTCGGAACTTATGAAGATGCGGTAAAAATTACTTCTCGGCTGGCAGGCATTGAAGGTGATCCCGTAATTGTCAGGGAAAAAAAGAAGGACAATTTGTTATTCAGAATTGTAGAATCATTTTCTGAAAATAATCTGAAAACAGTTAAGAATGAATTGAAAAGTGAGTTTCTGGAACAACCGATTCTTCAATATAAATTTGTGTATTAAAAATTATAATTAAGGGTATGACAAGAGCACAGATAGCTGCTGCAATTTCTGAAGCGACCGGTTTAAGCAAGAAAGAAACTGAAATTGTTGTGGAAGGTTTTATAAGCTGTGTAATTAATTCGCTAAAACGAAATGAAACCGTTGAGATAAGAGGATTCGGAACATTTAAGAACAACATTAAGCATCCCAGAGTTGCAAGAAATCCAAAAACAGGTGATAAGATTTCACTCGGAAAAAGATTTATTCCGATGTTTAAAGTTTCAAAAGAATTTAAAAAGGTAGTTCAGGAACAGCTTACTAAAAAATAAAAACAGATTTTTAAAATAATAAATAAAGAAAGGAAATAAATGCCCTGCGGTAAAAAAAGAAAAAGAGCCAAGATGTCCACACATAAAAGGAAGAAAAGATTAAGAAAGAACAGACATAAGAAAAAAATCAGGTAGATTTTTAGCCGTCAGAATTTGCTTTCTGGCGGCATATTTTTTCATATCCATCTTTTCAGCAAATCCAGAACTTTTTCTTTGCCAAGTATATCTGCTATCATTGGTAACTCAGGTCCGTTTTCACTTCCGGTCAGAGCTATTCTTAATGGTTTAAACAATGCCTTTCCTTTTATCCCGGTTTCTTTCTGAACTTCCGAAACTGCCGTTTTGTAGTTTTCCGGGTCTAACTTATCCAGAAGACTTATCTTTTCAGAAAGTTTTTCGAAGACTTTTTTACTGCTGTCCGCTGTTAGGAATTCCTTTAAATTTTCACTCTCCAGTTCTATTTCTTTTTTAATGAAATAAACAATATTGTCAGGAATATCATCCAGTTTATTCAGATATACTCTTATCAACAAAAGAATTTTTTTGATTCTGTCTTTATCTGATATTTCAAATCCTGCTTTGCTGAAGTAAGGGAGTGCCATTTCAGTCAGCTTGTCGGGATCGTAATTTTTAATATATTCATTGTTCATCCAGTTGAGCTTATCAACATTAAACACGGCTCCCGAGGACTGAACCTTCTCAAGCGTGAATTTCTTTATCAGCTCTTCCATGGAAAAAAATTCCTGTTCTTCACCTTCTCCGGGATTCCACCCGAGCAATGCAATGAAATTTGTCAGCGTCTCTTTCAGATATCCCTTTTGCAGATAATCTTCAACTGCAACGTCTCCCTGTCTCTTGCTTAATTTGCTTTTATCCCTGTTAAGTATAAGCGGAACATGCGCCATTTGCGGAATTTCCCATCCAAGAGCATTATAAATTATTATATGCTTAGGGACTGACGTAACCCATTCTTCTCCCCGTATTATATGAGTGATCTTCATAAGATGATCATCTACAACATTAGCAAGATGATAGGTCGGGAATCCGTCCGATTTAAGTAATACCTGATCATCAATTATATTTGTCTCAATTTTGATTGTGCCTTTAATCACATCATCAAATCTGATCTCTTCATTCAGAGGTACTTTAAGTCTTATTACATACGGCAGTCCGTTCTTAAGATTTAACCGTACTTCATCTTCGCTGAGGTCTCTTGCCCGCCTGTCGTACATAGTCTGCCTTCCTTCGAGCTGCTGCAGCTTTCTCATTTCATCAAGCTCCTGAGATGTTTCAAATGCATAATAAGCTGATCCTTTAGCGAGTAATTCGTCACAGTATTTTTTGTATATTCCTAAGCGCTGAGACTGATAGTAAGGTCCGTAATCTCCTCCCTGCACCGGTCCCTCATCAAATTCTATTCCGAGATTTCCCATAACTTTTATCAGATTCTCAACTGCACCTTCCACTTTTCTTGTCTGATCCGTGTCTTCGATCCTCAGAATATTTTTCCCGCCCGAGTGCTTTGCAAAAAGATAGTTGAACAAAGCAGTTCTGAGCGAACCTATGTGTACAAATCCTGTCGGGGAAGGCGCAAATCTGACTCTTACTACATCGTTGTTATTTTTCATTTGAAAATTAATTGTTGTTAATGGTTATAACAAATTCACCTTTTAGTTTTATGTCCTGACTCAGTAATGTTTTCACATTACCGCGAAGAGTCTGTTCGAATTTTTTTGTAAGTTCTCTTGAAACTGAAACTTCTTTATTGCCAAATATCCCGCTTATTTCCTTTAAAGTCCTGTAGATTCTGAAAGGAGATTCATAAATTATTATTGTCATCCTGATTTCCGATAACTCTTTCATCAGTGTTTGTCTTCCTTTTTTCAAAGGAAGGAAGCCCTGGAAATAAAACTTTTTGGTTGAAAATCCTGACATTACTAACGAATGTATGAGAGCACTGCATCCGGGAATGGAATAAATATCAATACCTTCTTCTATGCATTTTGATACAAGTATATTTCCCGGATCGGAAATGCAGGGTGTGCCTGCGTCTGAAACCAAAGCCAGTGATTTACCTGATTTTATTTCGTCGATAAAATAATCAAGTTTTGATGATTCAACCTGTGAATAATAACTGATCGTTTTATTCCGAATGTCATATTGTGTGAGCAGAAAATTAGTAACCCTTGTATCTTCACATGCAATAATATCCGATTTTTTTAAAACCTCAATAGCCCTGAATGAAATATCCTCAAGATTACCGATTGGAGTGGAAACTATATAGAGCGTGTTTTTCTTTACATCAGGAAATTTGAATTTTCCCGAATATCTTTCGTAAATTTCTTTTAGTCTCTCCGTCAAAAAATTATGCTTTGGTTTTTGCTAATCTATTGGATTTTAGATTAATTATATTAAACTACTCAATTTCTAAAACATAATAAATTTACAAATCAATGTTAGTAATAGGAAAAAATCCTGTGCTCGAAACTCTGAAATCGAATCCGGACGAGTTCAATAAAATTATTCTTCTCAAAAAAGTAAAGCCCGATAACAAGCTGAAAAGTATTGTCAAAATCGCCGAAGAAAAAAAAATAAATGTCGTTTACCTGAATTATTCTGAATTTAAAAAGTTTTTCGATAATAAAAGCAAGGACGAAGGCGTTGATCAGGGTGTGATTGGTTTTATCAGAGATTATAATTACACGCCTCTTCGCGAGTTGGTGGAAAAAAACAAAAAAATCACAAATCCTCTTATACTTGTTCTTGATCAGATTACGGATCCTCATAATCTTGGAGCTGTCATCAGATCGGCAGTATGTCTCGGAGCTGACGGTATTGTAATACCGCGTCATAATTCGGCTGAAGTCAATCATACTGTGATAAAAACTTCTTCAGGCGCGGTTAATTATATAAAAATAGCTAAGGAAACTAATCTGACCAATTCAATAATCTTTCTGAAGGATAACGGTTACTGGATAGCCGGAACCGACATGAGTGCCGGTAAAACTATTTTTGAAACGGATTTTAAAATTCCAATCGCTCTGATAATAGGAAGTGAAGGTTCTGGTATGAGAAACAACATGAAAAATCAGTGTGATATGCTTGTCAGGATACCTATGACCGGACAAATCGGCTCGCTTAATGTATCTGTGTCCGCAGGTGTTTTTCTTTATGAAATTTTCAGACAGAAAAACTCAGCTTAATCATTTACCCTTTGCCGGTTTATGAATATTATACTTATTCATAAGATTGTATAAATGGCTTCGCTGGATTTGAAGAGCTTCTGCAGTCTGCGATATATTGAATTTATAATCATTCAGCATTTTTAAAATGAAAATCTTTTCGGATTCATTCTGAAAATCGTTCAGTGACATGTTCCTGTTCAGTAACTCGCTGAATTCTTTCAGATGTTTTGAACCCGGAATTTCAATGTCTTCATAATCAATTATATCTCTGTCGACTGTAATGATCAGCCGTTCAATTAAATTTTTTAATTCTCTGACATTTCCCGGCCACCTGAAGGTCAGAAGCAGGCTCTTTGCTTTATCACTTAAAACTTTAATGGCTAACTTGTTTTCCCTGCAGAATCTCTCCATGAAGTAATCAGCAAGTTCCGTTATGTCTTCCGGACGTTCTCTCAGCGGAGGAATGTTAATCTGAAGCACATTGATTCTGTGATAAAAGTCATCGCGAAGTCTTTTTTCCCTGACTTCTTCAAGCAGGTCTTTGTTTGATGAAAAAATAAATCTTGCGTTAAGATGGATCTTGACAATGCTGCCTGCTCTTGTAAATGAATTGTTTTCTATCACGCCGAGCAGTTTTGACTGAATGTCAGCCGAGAGATTCGATATCTCATCAAGAAAAATTGTCCCTCCGGCTGCCTGCTCAAACTTGCCTGAAGTCAGAATATTATCTTCGACTTTTCCGAAAAGTTCCGTCTCGGCATTATCTTCTGTCAGGTTCGCGCTGTTTATTTCAATGAACGGCTTGTCTGATCTGTCAGATTCAAAATGTATCCTTCTTGCAACGAGTTCTTTTCCCGTTCCGCTTTCGCCGGAAATCACTACATTTGAATTTAGTCCGGAAAATTTGCTGATAAGCGCTTTTACATTATTTATACTCTCGCTTTTGCCGACGATCCTGTTTGATTCAAAAAAATCTTTTCTGACTCTGATAAGTTCATCTCTGGATTTTTTGAATTCAATTGCATTCTTAATTGTAAGCTTAAGCTCGTGAAGATCCGGCAGGGGCTTCTGTAAAAAATTATAAGCTCCTTTTTTTGTGGCTTCCACTGCAGTATCGATGGTTCCGTGACCTGAGATCATGATCACGACATTCCTTCTGTCGAATTCCATTATTTTCTCGAGCACTTCTATACCGTCCATCTTCGGCATTTTGATATCAAGAAGTATCAGGTCATATTCATTATTTTTAATGTTCTGAAGGGCAGTTACTCCGTTAAGACATCCGCTGATTTCATAACCTTCACTTGAAAGCACCATGGTAATGCTGTCAATAATGCTCTGTTCATCGTCTACGATCAGTATTTTATTCATTTAAATGTGATTCTTTAAGTAATTAAAATGACAGAAATTATCTTTTAAGAAAATTTAACAATCAGAATTAATTAAATTAATGTTGAAATAATTCTTCCGGACTGAAAACATAAAGGCACTCCGCCGCCCGGATGTGTATTTCCGCCGGTAAAGTAAAGATTATCAAATTTATCGGATTTATTCTTTGGTCTTTTCAGAATTGTGTAAAGCGTATTGGAAGACAAACCATAAACAGAACCATTTTCGCAGTTGTATTTGTTTTTAAAGTCTTCCGGAGTGAAAATTTCGGAGAACTCAATGCAGTCTCTTATGTTTTCTTCAAAAACAATGCTGAATCTGTTTAATCTGTCAATGATTTTTTCGAAATAATCCCTGCTGTTCTTTTCTGTCCATGCTGTTCGCGGATTTACATAAGGCGCGTTAACCATTATGAACCAGTTCTCACAGCCTGACGGAGCATCATTCTCCTGTGTTTTTGAAGATACAGAAATGTAAACCGTCATGTCATCCGACGGAATTTTATTCTCAAATATATCAATATATTCCTTCTGATAATCTTCCGAAAAGAAAATGTTGTGATGTGATAATTCGGGAAATTTTTTTTTCATACCCGCTTTTACAATGAATGCAGAATTTGCCCAGTCGTCATTTTCGAAATAATCTCTCTCCATAAGCATTCTGCTGTTTGTGAAATTTGAAACCAGTATATCAAACTTGTCAGTCTCTATTATCTTGCCGTCAGGTGATCTGAATTTAAGTGAAGTTATCTTTTTATTCTTATGTGAAATATCAAAAAGTTCGCAGCCGTAATGTATCTCCACATCAAACTCACCGCATAATTTCCTGAGACTTTCGGCAATTTTATAAACCCCTCCTTTAACATTCCATGCGCCGTATTCATTCTCAATGTACGGGATCACGGAAAAAAACTGCGGAGCCAGAAACGGTGTAGAGCCGCTGAATGTAGCGAATCTGTCCATTATCTGTTTTAGCTTTTCTTCTTTGAAGAATTTGTTTGAAAGATCATTGACGGATCTACCGGAAATCAGCCGGAATAAATTTGTTATGCCTTCTCTTGAAAGATAATTTCTGATATTTATATCCGCTCCGATAAAATCTTCAACGGATAAGTTATAAAATATTTTAGCGTAATCAATATACCTGTAGTAACTGTCAGCTGTATCTTTCCCGAAAACTTTATTTAATTCCTGCCCGGATTTTATTCTGTCTGTGTAGGAATTGAAAACAGTATCGTCTGACCAGAAGTATCTGCATGAATTTTCCGACTCTTCAAGTTCAAAATAATCCTTCATATCTCTGCTTATTTCCGAAAAGAAATCCTTAAAAACGAAAGGCATTGTTATCATTGAAGGTCCTGTGTCAAATCTGTAGCCGTCTCTCCGGAATTCTCCCATTTTACCGCCCGGCTCGTCATTCTTTTCATAAATTTCCACCTTATGACCTTTTGCCGAAAGCAGAATAGCGCTCACCATTCCTCCGATACCGGCACCGGCCACGATTATTTTTTTCATAGTTCCAAAATTGTAACGCCGCTGTCTCCTTCGTTCCAGTTGCCCTGACGGAATGATTTAACAGCATTGTTTTTTTTTAAGAGTTTCTGAACTTCAGTCCTCAGTCTGCCGCTTCCTTTTCCGTGAATTATACTTACTTCCTTCAATCCGCTGTTAACGGAATCGTATATAAACTTTTCGATCTTATCTTCAATTTCAGCCGGATAATTCCCTCTCAGATCAAGTTCGTATTCAATTTTACCCTCATTGATTTCTACATTCGAAATTCCTGAATACCCTGTGGAGGTCTCCTTTTTACTGATCTTTTCGACATCGTTAAGTTTCAGTTTCATAAGAATGCCGTTAATATTCACGGATATATGATCATCGGAAATTTCCATCACATCACCGGTAGCTATAGAGTCTTTAATTCTTACAGTATCATTTACTTTGATTTCCTCATAAAGTATTTTTGTCTCTTCCTCATCTGCGATCTTTTCTTCTTCTGAAATATTTATGATCTTTTCAGATTCTGATCTGAATTCATTTTTAATCTCTTTGGGAGTATGTTTGTCCTCTTTGATTTCCTTTATTGTTTTTTCAATTAATTTATTTGCATCTTTAATAATCTTTTCCGCTTCAAGCTTTGCTTTGTATCTGATCTCTTTTTCATTTCTGCTTAATTCTTTTGTCTTTTTCTCATACATTGCGGTAAGTCCTTTTAATCTTGAATTGTCAATATCAAATTTATTTTTTAGAAGATCATACTTCTGTTTGGTCTCATTGAGATCCTTCAGAAGATCTTCAAGCCTGCTTTGATTTTCATCGAGATTGCCATAAGCGTCTTTAAGAACGGTTTCAGGGAAATTATATTTTCTTGCGATCTCAAATGTAAAACTCTGTCCGGGTACGCCGGTCACAAAATGAAAATTCGGTGTAAGGTTCTCCACGTCAAATTCAAGAGATGCATTTTCTATGTTTTCCGTGCTGTACGCAAATTCCTTCAGCTCGCTGTTGTGAGTGGTTACTATCGTGTATGCGTCCCTTTTTGAAAAAGTTTTTAGTATTGAAGCTGACAAAGCGCTGCCCAATACAGGGTCAGTGCCGCTGGCAATTTCGTCAATAAGTATGAGAGAATTATTATCTGATCTGTCCAGTATTTCTTTGATTGAACGAAGATGGGAACTGAACGTGCTAAGGTCACTTTCAAGAGACTGTTCGTCGCCGATGCTGATAAATATATCTCTGAAAAGTCTGAACTCGCTTTCAGGCGCTGCAGGGACAAGCATTCCTGACTGGAGCATAAGTTGTAATAACCCGACAGTCTTCAGTACAACAGTCTTTCCTCCTGCATTTGGTCCTGAAATTACAAGTGTGTTAAATTCTTTCCCGATCGTCAGATTCAGCGGAATGACTTCGTTTCTTTTCTTTGTTTTAAGAAGTCCGGGATGATATGCTTTTATAAGATTTATATAACTGCTTCCGGTAACAGGCTTGGATGATTCTGTTTCAACTGCATATCTTGCTTTTGCCTGTATGAAATCAATTTCAGATAAAATGTTCAGATTGTTCCTTATTTCTTCAGTGTACTGCCCGAGCTGTGCGGAAAGTTGCCTTAGTATTTTCTCAATCTCCCTCTTCTCTTCAAAATGAAGTTCGGTTATTTCATTATTAAGATTAATGATTTCCGAAGGTTCGATGAAAACCGTTGCGCCTGTTCCGGAAGATCCGTGTATGATACCGGGGACATTCCTTTTATTCTCTGCTTTTACGGGAATTACAAACCTTCCTTCACGCTGTGTTATTATATCCTCGCGAAGGAATTCCTTCTCAGAAACTTTTTTCAGTATAGAAGAAAGTGTCTTTCTTAATCTTCCCGACTGGGCGTTAATACTTTTTCTGATTTTACTTAGTGCTGCAGAAGCGTTATCCCTTACGTTCCCGGTCTCGTCAATTGTGATCTCAATATTGTGCTCAAGTATTTTATTGAAAAAAAGATTCTTGGCAAGTCCGTTTATCAGTTCAAATGAATTATCCTGTTCTCTGTTAATATCTGAAATGAATTTTTTTAAATTCCTGGAAATCTTAAGAAAGTCAAGTATATGAAGAAACTCCTCAGGGCTGATATAATAACCTTCTATTTTAATCTTGCTTAATGATCTGCTTATGTCTTTCAGGCCGTCAAGCGGAAGTTCGTTTCCGGCTGAAAGAATATTTTTCATTTCGACTACTTTGTCAAGCTCGGTATTTAACACTTCATTGTCTGTGAAAAATATAATTTCATCGCAAAGATTCTCTCCCAGTGCTGAATAAGCGTGATGTTTAATGCTGTCTGTGATCCTTCCGAACTCTAATTTTATTTTTAACTCTGTAAGATCCATATTCAGAATATAATTCAGAAGATATAAATTATTTTGGATATAAAATCTTTATGTTCAGTTCTTCATAGAAACTTTTTGCTTCAGGGAACAATCGGATGATATAGTTATAAACATCCGGAGCGACATTTACTGTTACCGTATACAGTCTTGATTCTGCAATCTCTTTTTCGGTAAACATTTTAAAAGTGCCTGCCGCAACTATTAAAAATAAACTGCCTATAATCAGCCCCTTGAAAATTCCGAGTAATGTTCCCGATATCTTATCAATAGTTCTTGTAATAAAATTCAGACCTGACAGTTTACCGGAAATATACGTGAAGATAAAATAAACTGACAGTATGATAAAAATAAATGAAATAATGCCAAGTAATTTTTCGTCAGTCTTCATGAATTTTAGTAAGCTTACGAGTTTGTCATTGTAGCGTGTTGCAAGGTATAACCCGGTTATTATTCCTGCAAGTGAGAAAATGCTTCTGAGAAGACCGTTTTTCAGACCCAGTAAGGCGGGTATTAAAATGATCACGGATATTATGATATCTAACTTATTCAATTTGATTCAGACAAAGTATCATTAATTTCCGATAATAGAAAAATCAGTCTGAAATAAGTTGCAGAATTACGATAGTTTGCTCTTTAAAATGTCCTGTATTATTTTGCCGTCAATTTTACCCTTAAGCTGTTTCATTACTTCGCTCATAAGCCTTCCGAAATCTTTCTGGGATACTGTTCCTGAATCAGTCACTATCTTTGTAATGATTTTGTCAGCTTCATCTTCAGACATCTGTTCGGGCAGATACTGATTAATTATGTCAAGCTGCGCCTGTTCTTTATCAACAAGGTCCTGTCTTCCTCCCTGCGCAAAAAGCTCAATGGATTCTTTTCTCATCTTTGCCTGCTTTGAAAGCAGCTGAATTTCCTCTTCCGGAGTCATTTCCCGGTTCATTCCCGACTTATCCATTTTAAGTATTTCCGCCCTTATGGAACGCAACGTATCAATCTTAGCTAAATCCTTTGCTTTTAAAGCGTTGTTGAGGTCTTCATTTATTTTAACTTTTAAACTCATCTGATCAGGAGTATTTTGTTATTGATTAACTGATGATTTATATCTTTCCGATTCCGCGATATATTTTGATTTTGGAAAATCTTCCTTTATCCTGTTAAAGACTCTCTTAGCCTCATCCGGTTTATCCGCTCTCATATAATTTTTCCCGGCATAAAAGAGATATTGATCGATAAAAGGATTTTCTTTGTCAAGATTCGCTGCTTTCTCGAATTGCTTTGCTGCGTCAATAAAATTATTCTTTGCTTCATACACGGACGCTATTCCCGATGCTGCAGCAACCTGAAGGAGTTTATTGCTGCCTGAATAATCTTTGTAATATTTTTCCGCTTTATCAAAATCCCTTAAATTGAAATATGAATTCGCGAGCATCACTTTTGCTAACTCTCCATTTTCCGTCGAACCATATTCATCAACTATATACTGAAGTCCCTTTGACTGTCCCAGTGAATCACCGCTGACTGACTGCTGAAAATTTCCTGATGTATAAATCTGCTGGATTTTGGATAATTCCATTGATGCCTTCTCGTTGTCAGCTTTTCTTTTATTTGTAAAAAATATGATCCCTGCAATTATTATGACAATTGCAGAAAGTACATAGTAAACATTCTTCTTGTTCTTTTCAAAGAAATCGGCTGCTTTGTAATAAACAGCCATCAGCTTATCTTCATTATGATGTGTTTGATGCTTTGTCATTAAAATATTTTGTTTTTATAATTTATTATTAACAATGAATATAATTATATTTGGCAAGTATTTAAAGGGAAATTTGAATTATTTTAGCCGGATCTTTGCACACGACAAAACTTATGTGTATATGATTCAGTTAATAACTGTCATTCCCGCGAATGCCTGCC
>JAFDZQ010000079.1:0-20183 GCA_018266895.1 Bacteroidota bacterium | reverse complement strand
TTTGATAACGTTTTGGACGGATGTAAACTGAACTTATAAATTTTCACGGAATCAAGCTGAAATATTTTACTGTTTGAATTTTAAAGTACAATATCGAAAAATTGACGATTATATGAATATGTGTGATTTTATATATCTATGCGAAATAAATTTATACTGTTCAAAATTACTGAATTTAATAAACAAATATTGACGGAACATTCAATTCAAAATCAGAATTCACTTCAATCCGTACCAGGGTCCGGAGTTGATATCCATTTCAAGTATTTTTTTGTCTCCCTGATCTTTTACTTCTTCAATTGAGACAATGCACCTTTTTAAAAATTGCCCGGCAGTTTCCATATCTCCGTTTAGTGCGTAAGCTCTTGCATTTACCATAAGAGAGAATGAAATATCCCAGTCTTCCATTTCATCTATATGGCTGAAAGTGATGTCGTAATTTCTTTTTGCGTGATGAAGAGAAGATTCTTTTCTTCCGGCATAAGCCAGGGCGTTAGCTATCATGTATTCTCCTCTTGCAAGATTGGCTGTTTTGCATCCGGAATATTTTCTCCAGTGAAGAGTTGTTGCATAAGCCATTGAGATCATTATCTCGGTTTCCTCTTCCGTTCTGTCTTCTTTCTCTAGAAGAGGGAAAATACCATTATTGAATTCCGCACCGAACCAACGGTGTGCAATGTCTGTATCAAATGGAGGTTCTTTTGACATAAATGTTTAAATTAATTTAATTTTATGAATTGGTTTGTTCATCAGAATTTTTTAACCACGAAAGCTCAAAGGGTATTAATTAAAATTGAGTTAGAAGAAATGTTCTTTGCAATAATTTTAAATGAACTACATGCTTTTTGTGTTTAGTTTTAATTGTAAGTTACTTTTGAACAATTTGAGTAAATTAATATTTGCTTTCTTAATTACAATGGAATAAAAATTTTGTACAAATATAATAATTTTTATACGTTGATTTACTTATAAAATTAAACCGGACGTTTAAAGATTATTCTTGTTTGAACAATTTCTGACAACCTGCATGTTGAATATTGCTTTGAACTCTGTGAATGATTATTAAATTCGTATAAGCGGGACTTATCTGTTTGAAAACAGATTTGAAACTTCAAATTTAATGTCCTGTATTAAAAAAATACTTTAATTAAATTGTATATAAATAATGTTATCAAACCGAATTATAATCTAAAAAATTGAATTGCTATGAGAGAATATGAAGTATCTCTGAATCCCAATAAACTTGTAAAATATCTCAGAAAGCCCTCAAAAGAATTTACCAGGCACGACATTATAAGATTCATTGAAGAGAACGGGATAGAGATGGTGAACTTTCGTTTTGCGGGTGAGGACGGAAAGCTTAAAACCCTGAATTTTGTGGTAACGAGCCGTGATTATCTGGAATCAATACTTTCAACAGGCGAGCGCGTTGACGGGTCGAGTCTGTTTTCTTTTGTAGATGCGGATTCGAGTGATCTTTATGTGATCCCGAGATTCAGTTCAGCATTTGTCAATCCTTTTTCAGAAATTCCGTCACTGGATATTCTTTGTTCATATTATACAAAAGACGGCAAACCCCTTGAAAGCGCTCCTGAATATATACTGAGAAAAGCTCATAATGAATTTAAAAAAAGCACAGGCTATGTCTTTAAGGCGATGGGCGAACTTGAATATTATGTCATAAGCAAAACTGATACGCTTTATCCGGCAAAGGATCAGAAAGGATATGCGGACTCACAGCCGTTTTCAAAATGGGAAGATCTCCGCAGGGAAGCCATGAATCTTATTGCGCAGGCAGGAGGCAAAATAAAGTACGGTCATTCCGAAGTAGGGAATTTTACAGCCGGAGATGAATATTACGAACAGCAGGAAATTGAATTTCAGCCGGTTGAAGCTGAAGACGCAGTTGATCAGCTTCTCATCGGGAAATGGATTCTCAGAATGCTCGGGAAAAAACACAATGTTAACATCAGCTTTGCTCCGAAAATAACCGTCGGCAAGGCGGGCAGCGGGCTTCATATCCATTTTCTTGCTGAAAAGAACGGTGTGAATTTAATGGCAGATGATGAAGGCATAACCGATGTTGCAAAAAGAATAATAGCCGGAATTCTTAACAAGGCGAAAGAACTGACCGCATTCGGAAATACTGTCCCGCTTTCTTATCTGCGACTTGTCCCGAATCAGGAAGCGCCTGTTAATATTTGCTGGGGCGATACGAACCGTTCAGCTCTCGTGAGGGTTCCTCTCGGATGGATCGCAAAAACAAATATGGTAAGAGATGCAAATCCATTTGAAAAGTATGAAGTGCCTTATATTCCCGGTAAGCAGACAGTTGAACTCCGCACGCCTGACGGTTCCGCTGATCTCTATCATCTGATGGCAGGACTGATAATGGCAGCACAGTCCGGACTCGAAAATGCTGATTCACTTGAACTTTCAAAAAAATTATATGCAGGTGTTGATATTTTCAAAGAAGAAAAAAAAGGAACTTCGTTCCAGTTTGAGCAGCTGCCTTTTTCCTGTTCTGATTCCGCCGACGCACTTGAAAAAGACAGAAGTTTTTTCGAAAAGAATATGGTGTTTCCGAAAGGAACCATAGACAGATTTATTAATAAGCTAAGATCATTTAACGATAAAAATCTCAGGGTGGAATTGTACGGAAAAGAAGATGAGATCAGGAAGCTTGTCAATAAGTATTTGCATCACATGTAATTAATAAATTTCAGTTTAAATCAAGATAATATTGTATTTGCCATTTGTTGAATATCACTTTCCGGAAAATACAAAATGTATTATCAGGAATTTAACTTTCCCAAGCCTGTCAGTCTGTCTGAAAACAAAGGAATAAACTCAATTACTCTAAGACCCGAATTTAAAAATTTTCAAAAAAAGATCCTTTTGAGCTTTTGAGGTTTAACTTAAATTCATTTTCGGACGGTCTGTGTGTCCGGGAATGAAAAGGATTTAGTGCCACACTCATCAGGCGGAAAATCCTTAACATTACTACTGACTGCAAAACATATCTGTACACTTCTTTTAACATCGTGAGAAAAAGCGTTGCATAATATTCCATTCAATCCGAATCATAAAATAAGTTTATTCTTGATATGATAAAGGGTATTTTGCAAAAAAAAAGCAGAATGCTTATTTGCGGAATAGATGAAGCGGGCAGGGGACCGCTGGCAGGACCGGTTGTGGCTGCGGCTGTTGTTTTTGAAAACGGTTTCAGAATAGAAGAAGTAAACGATTCCAAAGTGCTGAAGGAATCCGAAAGGGAAAGACTGTTCTACAGGATAATTAACAATTGTCTCGCCTACAGAATTACCGTTATTGACAATAATGAAATAGACAATACGGATATTCTCAGGGCTACGATGAAGGCAATGCATTCTTCCATTATGCATTTAAGACTGAAGCCGGATAAATATTTTATTGACGGAAACTATTTCAGACTTCCCATTAATTATGAAAAGGATATGAACTATGAGACAGTAATAGACGGGGATTCCATAATATTTGAAATATCCTGCGCTTCAATACTTGCAAAGGTTACGAGAGACAAAATGATGCTGGGTTATCACATCAGATTCCCGGAATATAATTTTCACAGACATAAAGGATATGCAACGAAAGAGCATTACGAAATGATAAGACTTAACGGGATATGCTGTATTCACAGAAAAAGTTTTCTGAAAAACATTAATTCCGGATTAAATCTATTTTGAATGAAATGCATTTATAAAAACAGGTTAGGCAAAAACGGCGAAGTGCTGGCAAAAAATCTGCTCACCGATAAAAATTATAAATTCATAACATCAAATTACCGTTACGAAAGAGCTGAAATTGATCTTATCTTTGAAGATGAAAAAAACAAAATGCTTATTTTTGCCGAAGTAAAAACCAGAAGGAATAAAAAATACGGCTTGCCTGAAGAATCCATAACTTTTTCAAAGAAGAATAATATCAGGAAAGCCGCGCTTGGTTTCGTAAAGAATTTCCCTCAGTATTCTGATCATGATATGAGGATTGATGTTATCAGTATTTTGCTTACTGATGATAATACCGAGATCAGTCACATTGAAAACGCATTCTGATCAGAAAGTAAAAGCCATTCCGATCTTATAAGTATAATATCTCATCGGCGCTTCGCTGTTGAAAGGCCAGTTCATTTTGTCTTTTCTAAGCTGATAATATCCGAATTCATAGGCATTCTTAAGCAGGAAATTCACGAATGTTCCCGCCGCAGGCGCATTCCTCATTATCTTTTTTGTGAAATTGTCTATGAGATAATATCCGCTCATTTCAATTATGCTGCTCATCAGCTGCTTTCCGAATAGATGCCTCGGAAATATTACGGAAGATTCAAACTGCGGCTGAATGGAAAAACCGGGAGTAAGCTGGAGGTTAATTCCGCCTTCTGTCGATGTTCCGAATCTGAATGCATCATTGAATTTGTCAAATGAATTCAGATCAGCCCCGCTTATTCCGGCTGATTTTTCAAAGCTGAACTTAGACCAGGAAAATGAATTTGAACTGTACGGCATAATTTCAATCGAACCGATTTTAAGTCCGTATGCATCCTTGTTTCCCAAGCCGAATCTCCAGAGATCATTTTTTATTTTTCCGCTCTCAGTGGATTTATAACTGATCTTATTGGATGCATTGCCGATGAAGAAATACCTGTTTTCGAATCCGGTTATATTTTTTCCGAAATAGCTTTTGTTCTTTGTCGTGAATCCGAGTTTCAGTTCTATCATTCCTGCATTTGAAAAACTTCCGTCAGCTCCGCTCAGTCTTATGTCGGAATTTCCGTAAGTAAGTTCTATTGACGGTTTTTCAAATAATCTGAAGCGCTTATAGCTATTGGTGTAATCTGTGTTGCTCTGTGCTGAAAGGCATTGTGTAACAAAAAGAGAAAGTACAATTAGAATTTTTTTTATCATGATGTTTTTAATTTATTTAAATGCCGGGTTAACAGTTTAGACGAAAAAATCCTGTTTAGGTTTCCTTATATTTAAATTAAACTTGAAAAAATTCATTTATATAGTGTTTCTGTTTATCAGTTAATCTGAATCATTATGTATTATAAAAAAGAGGTAATATAATTTAATCCGGTAAAAAGCTGCTATTAAATAAAGAAAGCCGGAAGAAAATAAATTCCCCGGCTTTATAACAGATCATAAAAAAATTTACTTCAGAAGAATCATCTTCTTTATCTGATTATAAGAATCAGTGCTTATTTTGTAATAATAAATGCCGCTCGGAAAATTACCCGCATTGAAGAAATACTGATAGCTTCCGGGACTGAGATTTTCATTTACAAGCAAAGCAACTTCCGAACCAAGCGCATTATAAACTTTAAGAGTTGTAAACGAAGATTTTGCTATATCGAACCTGATGTTTGTCTGAGGATTAAACGGATTCGGATAGTTCTGATATAATTCAAATTTAGAAGGAATACTTGAATTGTAATTTGATATTCCTACATCGAGTGTATCATAAATTGCTTTTTCAACAAGAATATTGTTAATTGCAATTGACGGGTTTGGATTTGATCCGGTATATGAACCTGTTCCCGACCCTTCCCATCTCTGAAAATAATAAATTTTACCGTTGTAAAGAAGCTGCAAAGGATTCGGAGAGATTGATGCTATACCGGCTGAATCGTAGAATACATTCCCTCCGTTTACAGTTGCAGGAATTTCCGCAGGACTAACTAAACCCAGAAGTTTATACTGAATCTTATATGTAGCAAACATATTGATATCCTGAGTTCCGACAACTATGCTTTGCGATGCAGGTCCGCCGTTGCTCCAGTTTACAAACTCATATCTTGTATTGCCTATTGTTACAGGTGTAACGGCTTCGACAGAATGTGTTGATCCTATATCCCAGGTAAATAATTTTGAAGTATTGTAAGAAACGTTATCTACTTTGTATGTCGGCTGTGTTCTGTTCATTCCAAAGAGAGCGTAATTCTTTCCTACAAGATAATTCACAATGGTTTTATGAACCTTGCCTCCGGCGCTTGTACCGGTTATAATCACTTTGTAAATTCCTGCCGGAACTGATGAAGCTGAATTAACCCTGAAATTAAGTGAATCGGGAAAACTGCTTAAAACATTCCCGTTCGGAAATTCAGTTGTTATACCTGCGACGGGGGTTTCAAGAGCTGCAGTAAAGGTAACAGCTGAATTAAAACCTGATGCAATCACAGGAATCCTGACTTTATAATCAGCGCTCTGAGATTGTCCCTGATTAACTACTTTGTATGCAGGAGCTGATGTAAGATTAAAATCAAGTGTCTTTTTCCCGGTATTGTAAATTTCATTTGCAAACCCCTGAACAAAAACAATATTTTCGATCTGATCAGGCTGCCATGACGGGTCTAAAGTATAATTGTATTCAATACTTATTTTCTTTCCGGGCAGCAATGTTACCGGAGTGCCTGTGGAGGGGAAAAGTTTTCTGAAAACATTTTTAAAAATTCTTTCTTGATTGGTTCCCGGAGGAGATGCATAAGTAATTAATTTCTCCCCGACTGAAAAATGAACCACTGCAGATGGATTCGGAATCCCGAATTCACAATATATGTCTGCCTTAACTGTGATATTATTTCCGTTTACAGTTTCAGTTACGACAATTGTTATCGGACTTAATACGTCTGTTCTGGAATTATATGCAGACTGCAGAACTGATTGTGAGGTACCATTAATATAAGTACCGTCCATAAACCAGTAAGGAATGGAATTCACGCCGTACTGAGTTCTTCTTGTTGTATTATCCACCGGATTGGCAAGATACATCGGATCATCTCCCGGTGCGGGCCAGTTCATATGATAACTGATGCTGGATAATTTGTTGGGATCCGAAGCTGTAAGAAATGCATCCAAAGAAGGATTTGCGATCGCGCAAGGTCCGCAGGTTGAACTTGTAAATCGTTCTAATAGAATATTCCTGTCACCTGCAACAGAAACATTTGTCAGTGTGACTGCAAATAAAATGACAGCAATCAGTGATTGTAATTTTTTTTCCATATAATTTAAGTTAAAATTTTTTTTGGGGGGTAGCTTGTTGTATACAACTTACTTTTTTTCTATTTAATATACAACATTCTTCTGCTTTCAGTAAAATCACCTGCCGTCAGTCTGTAAAAATAAATGCCGCTGGATAAGCTGTTATCTTTTTCTGCGGCATTGAATCTTATGCTGTATTCTCCTGCAGGCTTAAATCCGTCTGTAAGAACTGCAACTTCATTCCCTTTAATGTCATAAATTTTTAAAGTAACATTCACTGGATTAATCAGCCCGAACTTAATTACAGTTTCAGGATTGAACGGATTGGGATAATTCTGATACAGAAAAAATCTGTCCGGAACAGTAACTGAATTATTTTCCGCAAAAGATACTTTCTGATTCTGATAAAAGAAAATCCCTCCCTTTACATTTCCTATGAAAAGATCAGGATCGGTGTCATTGTCGATGTCAATGAATTCAGGGCAGGCGTTCTGATGGTTAACAATGTTTTTGTATTCGTTTGTTTCAAGATTAAACTGAGGTACTGAAGGACTGCCGTTGTTTTTGTAAAATGAGATCTTCCCGTCCCGTCTGCCGATGAAAAGATCAAAATCATTGTCTCCGTCAATATCAAAAAATCTCGGAACGGCATCATCGCCGATGTCTATGGAATTATAAAATGCAGTTCTTAAAGTAAAATGAAAGACTTCAGGAGTCCCTGTGTTTTCATAATAAAAAATCCTTCCGTTAGAAGCGCCTATAAAAAGATCTTTGTCACCGTCATTGTCAATATCTGTAAATACTGGAACACTGCTCTGACCCATTGAGTCTATTCCGTTCTGCCTGCCTGTCCCTGCATAAGTAAAAACAAAATCAGAGGCAGTACCCGTATTTCTGAAAAACCAGAGTGAATCTTTAATGTAACTTCCTAAAAAGAGATCAGGATCACCGTCATTATCTATGTCAGCGAATGCCGGAGCATAAGTGAAATTAAACGGACTTGATCTCAGAGGAATTGAATCAATTTCCAGATTAAATGATGGCGAGGATATTGTGCCGGTATTTCTGAACAAAGTAAGCTTTGCAGGAATGTCATTTCCTATAATCAGATCCTTGTCATTGTCATTGTCAATATCCGTGAATACAATATTACTGCTGCCGCCTGCATCTACATTCCTGAGATAATTGTCAGTTATCCTGGTAAAATTTGCAGCAGCAGCATTTCCGTCATTTCTGTAAAAAGCAAAATTCTTCTGATTCTGTGAAGAATAAAGAACTGAAATAAACAGATCTTTGTCTCCGTCAGCATCAATATCAACGAATCTTGTAGAATTAAATCCCTGTGAAATGAATGAAGAGTTATGAGGATAAACAGAATCTACAATTGCTACATTCGGATTTGCAGGTGTACCGTTATTCCTGATATAATAAATTCCTTTAGAAAACAGATCGCCCCAGAATAGATCGTAGTCATTGTCTCCGTCAATATCAGTGAATTCGAGCGAATTGGCTCCGTGACGTTCATTCAATGCAGGTGATATGATAAGCAGATTCTGCCAGAAATCCGTAATGAATTTAAGACTGAAGTCAGAAGCCGTTCCTATATTTTCATAATAAACAATCGTCCCCAATGCTTGTCCTGTAAAAAAATCCTTATCTCCGTCTCCGTCTATATCGCAGAAAACGGGAACACTGTTCGATTCACTGTAAATCACAGTATCCGAATTTGTCCTGAGCTCTCCGGTAATAAGTGTAAATGCAGGTACATTTATATTTCCCGTATTTTTATAATACTTAATTGTCTGAAGGTCACCGCCTGTGAAAAGATCAAAGTCATTGTCATTGTCTATATCGACGAAGTAAAACCAGTTCTTGAAATTCAGATTCTCAAATTGTGTTGTGATAAGTTTGAAATTCGCAATCTGAGGAGTTCCTGTGTTTTTGTAAAAATACAGAGTGGTGTCGTTATCAAAAGTAAACAGGTCGAAGTCATTATCACCGTCAATGTCAATAAACTGATAGCGTGCATTATTCTGTCCGCCGTTGAAAGGAGCGTATGAAGCAGTTCCGTTCAGAGTGAAGTTTATTCCGTCGAATTTCTGAACAAGATCCTGAGAAAAATTTTTCCCGGAAAGCAGCAGGATAAAAACTAAACCTGAAAGCAGAGTTCTGTATATTCTAATTTGTAATCCCATCACCGTATTTGAATTCATTGCTGATAGATACAGGTAATTTGCCTTTAAATTTTATAGTTCCATAAAAGGAATCAATTACTGAATTAATGGAAGTCTCTGCATCGGCATAAGCGCAGATATATGAATCAACTTCAGGAAAGCCCTGAATAAGGTAAGGATTGCCGAAAGAAACCACGACAACTTTTATTCCTTTTGAATTAAGTGAATTGATAAGATCCAGCTGTGACTGCGGAAGCCCAACTGTTCCTGTCTTTATCTTTACTTTTGCATAAACAGGAATTAAAACAATGTCATAAGAGGATGCTTCGCTTATGATCTCATTTGAATTGCTTACTTCACCTGTCAGATCATAAAAAGATGTGCTTTTGAATTTGTTTTTGACACTGAATCTGCTTAAGAAGTAATCTGAATTTGCTTTCTCATTCCCGTTGTTCATTGATACGATCAGACAGGATAATTCATCTGCTTTTGAAAATGGAATAATACTGTTATCATTTTTTACAAGAGTAATTGATTCATCAGCGATCTGCTGTGAAATTTTCTTTGCATCATCAGAATTTACAATGTAAGATACTTTACTCAGATCAGTCATTTTATTCTCATCAAGCTTGAGCCAGCTTTTTGCATTCAGTATCTTTCTTACCGACAGATTAATTCTTTCTTCGCTGACTGTGCCGTTGTTGACGGCATTTACTATTGAATTAATTGTTTCAGTCTCGCCCTGAGGCATTAGTATCAGATCTATTCCTGCATTTACACATCTCAATGCGACTTCTTTTGTCGAAAAATGTTTGATGACGCCTGCCATGTTAAGAGCATCGGTAACAATGAGTCCGTTGAATTTCATTTCATTGATCAGTACCCCTTCGACAATATTTTTCGACAGGGATGCAGGAACATTAGCTTCTGCATCAAGTGAAGGCAGCGACAAATGAGCAATCATAACGGACATCACATTATTTTTCACCGCATTTCTGAAAGGAATGAGTTCAAGATTGTCAAGTCTTTCTTTGCTGAAATTCAGTACCGGCAGATCGTTATGCGAATCAATTTCCGTGTCACCGTGTCCCGGAAAGTGCTTTGCAGTAGCTATTACATTACCTTCCTGAAGACCTTTGATCAGTTTCTCAGACATAGAAGACACAAGCCCCGGATTTTCGCCGTAAGATCTGACATTGATTATCGGGTTAAGAGAATTGTTGTTAATGTCAACAACAGGAGCATAGTTCTGATGAACGCCGATACTTCTGCACTCCTTAGCGATCTGTAAACCCATTTGATATGCGAGCTCAGGATTTCTTGTAGCTCCGAGAGCCATATTGCTCGGGAAAAGACTTCCGTCATCGAGACGCATTTTTGTGCCGCGTTCATAATCTGCTGAGATAAGCAGGGGAGTTTCAGATAATGACTGCAGTGTGTTGGTAAGTTCCGCCTGCTGAAGTGAATTTCCCTTAAAAAAAATTATGCCGCCGACTTTTTCATTACTAATAAGGTTAGAAAGTCTTTTGTACTCAGCTGAACTTTTATCTAAAGCGAATCCGTCTGAGTAAGTAATTATCATCTGCGCGACCTTTTCACGGAGTGTCATTGATCTTAATTTATTCTCAGTCCATTGATTTGATTCCGAATACAAATCCGAAGTTTGAATTCCGTTGATTGAATTATCCGGAGGATTTTTTTCCATAAATTCATACGATCCGAAAAGTGAGATCAGAAAAGTTAAAAAAATTATATTCATCGAGAACAATTT
This sequence comes from Bacteroidota bacterium, assembly GCA_018266895.1. GTDB lineage: Bacteria > Bacteroidota > Ignavibacteria > Tepidaquicellales > Tepidaquicellaceae > JAEUSI01. The sequence continues at coordinate 9,222 of JAFDZQ010000079.1, read as the reverse complement.
ATTCATAGCCTGATTATTTATTTAATTCTTTATTTTCCCTTTCGTACTTTTCAGTCATACTGGTAAAATACCTCATTATTTCCATTGGCAGGGGAATGATCATAGTCGAGGTTTTTTCCGTGGCGATCTCCGTCATTACCTGAAGATATCTCAGCTGTAAAGCGTTCGGGTCGGTTCCGAGAATTTTTCCTGCTTCTGCAAGTTTCTGGGCGGACATAAATTCGCCTTCCGAGTTAATTATCTTTGCTCTTTTGTCTCTTTCAGCTTCTGCCTGTCTTGACATTGCGCGGATCATTTCTACCGGCAGGTCGACATTCTTCAATTCCACATTCATAACCTGAATGCCCCAGGGTTCAGTAGATTTGTCTATTAACTCCTTGAGGCGCGAATTCACAAGCTCCCTGTGAGCAAGAAGATCATCAAGATCACCCTGACCTGTAACAGTTCTTAAAGTTGTCTGTGATATAAGGGAAGTAGCGTACATATAATCTTCGACCTGAATGATCGCAAGCTGAGGATTGATGACTTTGAAATAGACTACGGCATTTACTTTTACGGAAACATTGTCCTTTGTGATAATATCCTGACCCGGAACATCAAGAGCAATTGTTCTCAGACTGATCTTTATCATTCTGTCAAGAATGGGAATCAATATTATAAGTCCCGGTCCTTTCACTGCTGAAAATTTTCCCAGCCGGAAAATCACACCTCTTTCATATTCATTCAGTACCCTGAAAGATCTCAGCACTGCAATGAGTAATATAAATCCTATTATCCCCCCGAATCCGAAAAGTAATCCTGCTACTGCTTCCATAATTTAAATTTTTATTTTTAGAAAATTGTGAATGATAAGTGTATATGTAAATTTTTTCTTTACTGTTCCAGCAAAGAATATTCTTCTTTGAATTTCAAAAGTTTTTCTTTTATTGGTTCGAATTCATGAAACTGCATCAGCTCGAGTCTGAATTTGCTTACATCCCTGAGATTTTTAAGATAGCCCGAGTAATGCTTTCTGTGTTCAAGGACTCCGTATTTTTCTCCCTTGAGTTCGACTGACAATCTCAGATGTTCTATGCAGACATCAATTTTTTCTTCAACGGAAGGTTCTTCTTCATGAAAACCGTTCTTCAGATAAAACTTCGACTGTCTGAATATCCACGGATTCTGAATAGCCGCCTGTCCGATCATTACGGCATCCGGACTGAAAGTATCGAAAACATATTTTACATCCTCGGGAGTTTTAATATTTCCGTTTAATATTATCGGGATCATAACTCCCGCATCTTTAATCCTTTTGACCCATGACCAGTCTGCGTCCCCTTTGTTTCCCTGATGTCTTAACCTGCAGTGGACAGTCAGCGCCTGAATACCGGTTTTCTCAAGAATCTTTGCCACTTCCACTATCACTATAGAATTCTCGTCCCAACCGAGTCTTGTTTTCAAAGTTACGGGAAGGTTTACGCTGTTAATAATTTTGTCGGCGATCCTTGTCATTTTCGGAATGTCTTTGAGAAGTCCTGCTCCGGCGCCTCTCATAGCCACGTCTTTTACCCAGCATCCGCAATTGATATCAATGAAATCAGGATTAACGCTTTCGGAAATTCTGGCAGCATCACTCAGGACATCTTCATTTCCTCCGAAAATCTGAATCGCCAGAGGTCGCTCTTCTTCATAAAAGAATAGTTTTGCGCGGGCTTTTCTGGCATCTCTGATAAGACCCTCTGCCGATATAAATTCAGTATACACTATATCAGCTCCGAGCCGTTTTGCTATAAGTCTGAACGGAGGTTCGGACACATCCTCCATCGGAGCCAGGACGATCCTGTTTTTGAATATTTTATGAAAGTCATTCATTTGATTTAATTTAAACAATGTAATTATAATTAGAAATTTATTTAAAAACCTCATTGATCCAGCAGATTCACTCTGATTGATATAATATTTAACTCAGAAGACATATCTTTTAGAGAGACCTTGTGGGAAAGTGTTCCTGCAGGGTTTCGATATTAACATTTCATTTGTTCCTGAGAGAAAGTTAATTGATTGTAATTCTGTTCAAGTCTGTTAAATAAAATTATAAATCATTATTTTAGTTTAAATTAAAATAACATTATATGAAAAAATCCAGCAAAAATTTAATTATTTCTCTTTTCCTTTTTGCATTATTTATTATCTGTAAAAATTCTTTCTCAACAACGGTGAATGTTTCTGTTTCAAACTTTCAATTCTCTCCCTCAAGTATTTCTGTACTGATAGGGGATACAGTCCGATGGAACTGGCTGAACGGCAGTCATACAACGACATGTGACGGGTCTGCGCTGACTTCACGTCCTCCGGGAGCAGCATCATGGAATTCAAATATTAATTCAGTCAGTACTACATTTGCGTATAAAGTGACAGTTGCGGGTACATACAATTACAAATGCATTCCACACGGTGCAGGCGGAATGGTAGGAGTAATAAATGCATCGGCTCCAATGGTAACTCTCAGTCTTACTTCACTTATGGAAGGCTTCTGGAACGGAACTGCACTGAATCAGGATACAGTAAAGGTATATCTCAGGAATCAGACAAGTCCTTATGCAATTGTTGATCAGGCAAAAGTTAAACTCAACTCTGCCGGAACGGGTACGCTGCAGTTCAGCACAGCTCCTAGCGGTAATTATTACATTGCAGTGGTTCACAGAAATTCAATTGAGACCTGGAGCAAATTACCTCAGTCATTCACTGCAGGTACAACGAAAACCTATAATTTCACAACCGGTGCTGCACAGGCATTCGGAAATAATATGCTGCTTAAGTCCGGAAAATTTGTCTTTTACGGAGGAGATGTAGTAAGGGATGGAACTGTTGATGCATCGGATATCAGCGCTGTCGACAATGATGCAACGCTTTCTTTGTCAGGATATGTAGTATCGGATCTGACAGGAGATGATTTCGTGGATGCTCAGGATCTTGCCATAGCCGATAACAATGCAACGAATGGTATTTCGACTATCGTTCCGTAAAGTAATTATTTTCTCGCTTTGACACTCTGGCAGGAATTATCTCAATTTTGTTTCATTGCTCATTTTATTAACCCTGCGTAAAGCAATTTTATCAGCAGGGTTTTTTATATACAGAAATAAAGTAGATTTTGAAATATGCCGCTGCGGAATTAACCTGCTTAAACATTAAACGGAAAAATTCAATTCGTTCTTAAACTCTTATCTTAAATTATTAAAAGCATAGAAATTTTCTTTAAACAAAAAACTATATCTTGAATTAAAATTTATAAATGCGCATATTTACGTTCACAAAATTGTATACATGTATAAAAAAGAAAGATCACCCAAGGATCTTTTTAAATACAGTTTTATGAATGGCATTTTATAGGGCAATTTATCGCTCTCCTCAATATAAAATTCTAAGTAATCCCCAAAAAAATAAATAATATTCTTTAATAAAGTCGGAGAAATTTAATGAAAATTTTTTACAATCTTCTGCTTATCATTTGTATTGGGGTAAGTTTAGAAATCAATATCAGTTTCGCACAGATAAAAATAAATGAAACTTTTGACGGACCTGTTTTCCCTCCTGCTGGATGGAATACATACAACATCGGTTCTTCAGCAGGGCAGTGGACATGGTCTTTCAGAACTACAAGACTCGGAGCAGGTTGCGCGGTGTCTAATTTCTCCCCGTCAGCTTCTTCGAATTTTCTTGTAACAAAAAGGATAATACCGTCTCCCGGAGATTCGCTCGTTTTCTTTTTAAGGCAGACATTCTGGAACGTCTACAGCGATACTTTCCAGGTAAAAATATCTAATACTGATTCGCTTCCTTCCGGAATGAATACTGTATTGCTTACAATGATTGACGGACTTAACTATCCGCCGATATCAGGATACAGCAGAGTCGCTTTGAGCCTTAATGCTTACTCAGGGCAAAACATATGGATCGGATTTGTACATAAAAACCGTGACGGAGATAATATAAGAATAGATGAGATTAAAGTGGGCAATGATATCCCTGGAGAAGTCGGGATCACTGATAATATATTCCCGAAAGGATTATGGGGAAACTGCACGCTTGCCGGATTTGTACCGAGAGCAACTTTAAAAAATTTCGGTTCTTCCGGTATAAACACACCGTTTAATGTAACTTATAGAATAACAGGACCTGTTTCATATACAAGCACAAGGTCTGATACAATATCGGGAAATTTTACAAAGACTATCTATTTTGATACACTGAACAGTATAAATGTTCCGGGCGTTTATAACGTGAAAATATATTCAAGTCTTGAAAGTGATCTTAACCGCAGCAATGATACTCTTTCATCGACTTTTACTCTTTCGCCTTCGAATTACGGCGGAGGTTCGTCATCAAACGGGAACTATTACTTCGCGAATTCCACCGACTGCTCTGCCGGCGCACCTTCTCACCCGAAATTCAACTGGAGAGATACATCATCATCTTCAAATCTTATTTTAAACGGAAATCTTATCAGACCGGGAGAATTTACGGGCAGCATTGATAACGGTTATTTCAGTCTTGGAAGTATACTCCCTGCAGGTAAAAAAATAAAATTTTTTAATTCCGAGTACGATTCCGTCTTTATTACGACAAACGGAATTATAGGATTTAAAAGGAACAGCATTCTTACTTCAAATGATCCGTCACAGGTGTTTTTACTTATGATACAACCCGTACCTGCTATTGCTTCATTCTGGATTGATTTGGATTATCAGAATTCAGCAGTTCCGGATAACAGATTAAGTTATAAAGTCACTGATAACCAGTTAATTATTACTTATGATAAAGCCCCGCTGAAATCAGGAGGACCGGATGATTATGTAAGTTTTCAGGTTAATCTTGAGATTGGAAATTCAATGCTGTCAAATTCCGATATAGTTATTCAGTTCAATCAGGACAGAACAGGAAACGGTTTCCTGAATAAATATTACAGCAATACGCTTCCAGCTCATCTTGTGGGAATGAAAAACATTTCCGGAACGAATTCGATTACATACAGATACAGAGATAATTTAACTGTAACTACGGGAGGTCAGTTATTCAATTCATCAGTTGCTTTGCAGATCGGGCAGCATGTTAACAAACTTAATTCAAAAGGCTCTGATCTTAATTTAAAAGTTCTGCTTGAAGCAATTCATCCCGGAAGAGATACAGTAAGAGTCTCTATTTCAGATGTTCATAATCCCGCTGTAAAAATTGAAACACGAAAAATATACGTTAATTCGGACGGAACAGCAAGCTGCAGATTTACATTGCCTGATGAGGAAAGCAGATATTATCTTATTGTTGAACACAGGAATTCAATCAAGATATGGAGCAGGCTTAACGGAGAAACTTTCAGCTCATATTCCATGGATTATGATTTTTCAGTTGATTCCTCTATGGCTTACGGAAATAATCTTAAGATGATAAATTCTATTGCATATCTATATTCCGGAGATGTAAATCAGGACGGTATTATTGACGGTTCGGATCTCAGCAATACTGATAACTCTGTTTTTAATATGACACCGGGATATCTGCCGTCAGATCTGAACAACGACGGGATTTCTGATGGTAATGATGTAAGTATTGTGGAAAACAATATTGGATTTAATATTCATATGATACATCCGTAATGTAAGGAATTTTATATTTCGGGAGCAGGATTTTAAGAAATACCTGAATTTTTATTTGCTTAGCATAAATATTATTGCAATACTGGTTTTAGGCTCATTTATCAGATGTTTTTTAAAAATGATTCACAAAAATTAACAAAATATTTATATTACTCAGTTTTAGAGAATGTTTGAATTTGTTTTGTGATTAGAAGCTTTAAACTGCATTAATCTTCAGGTTTGTGAATTATTATTCCGTAATAATAAGTTATCCTGGAATGTTTATTGAAGTTTAAGCACCATTTGCCGAGTTCACCGGGCGTAAGTTCAATTCTGATCCTCTTACGCTCAGGATCTATCACTTCAAGTTTTTTATTGGAATAACCGACAACGCTGATCCAGTGATCTTCATGGTCGGTCAGTATTATTATTTTATTTCCCTTTTTCAGATTATAGATTACCCTTTGTCTGAATGCCTGTTCGCTTTTATTATAAAATTCTTTATAACTAAAGCCAAGTCTTTTCAATGCTTTGAAAATCTTTCTCTCATTAGTTCCGTTATCTCTGCTCGTGTTTGTGTATTCCCTGATTTTTTTTTCGGAATAAATATAACCAAGAGCAAGGAGACAGTTCCTTATTGAAGCAGGTCCGCAGGTGAATTTAGTTTGCTGATGATAATAAGTCATAATAATTTAATTCTAACTGTGAAAATATCATAAGAACGGACTTCAAAGTAAATATATGTATTTTGCCCTTGCTAAAATTTTATTGTAAATTTGTGATTAACGGACAGGTGACTTATATTATTTATATGATTTTATTCATTTTTGGTCACAAATTGATATTTTAGCTGGCTATTTATGAATCTTTATAAATGTCAGAATTTGTTAATCCAAATACAGAGCTGATTTTTACTAAAATCACATAATTTCTTTCAAAAAGGGAAGATTTAATAGTTTTTACGTAATATATTCTTCGAAATTACTGACAATTATCCCAATCACAGAAATTTTCCAGCTTCATCTCAGATAATTTTTCTTTTATTCACTTTTTTAAAAACGGTTTTAGCGGAAATCCAGTATTTGAAACAAACGTAAAATGAATGACCAGGAGAGTTCCTCAACAGCAACAAAAAAACCTCCCGGGAAATAACCCGGGAGGTTTGTTGTGTTTTAGATTTTAGATTGTTGATTTAAATATTCATCATTGTTAACTGTCTAACTTCCAAACTGCCTAACTGTTTAATACATATCTCCCATTCCGCCGCCCATTCCGCCCGGAGGCATCATCGGCATGTCTTTCTTTTCAGGTTTCTCAACGATTGTAGCTTCCGTCATAAGCAGTAACCCTGCAACAGATGATGCGTTTTCCAGCGCAACTCTCGTTACTTTTGTAGGATCAATGACACCTGCTTTTACAAGGTCTTCATAAATTTCGGTAGCTGCATTGAATCCGAAGTTTCCTTTTCCTTCTCTTACTTTGTTGATCACTACTGATCCTTCAAGTCCTGCATTTTCAACAATCTGTCTTATCGGCTCTTCAATTGCTTTTTTGATTATTGATATACCGGTCATTATATCGTGATTATCATCTGTAAGTTTATCAAGTTTGGAACTGACTCTTAACAATGCAACGCCGCCTCCCGGAACGATTCCTTCTTCGACTGCCGCTCTTGTAGCGTGTAAAGCGTCTTCAACTCTTGCTTTCTTTTCTTTCATCTCAATCTCAGTTGATGCGCCGATCTTTAATACAGCTACGCCGCCTGAAAGTTTTGCAAGTCTTTCCTGAAGTTTTTCTTTATCGTAATCTGAAGTTGTCTTATCCATCTGAGCTTTGATTTCGTTCACTCTTTTCTTAATGTCTTCTGATTTTCCTGCGCCTTCTACGATCGTTGTATTATCTTTGTCTATGACAACTCTCTTTGCTGTACCAAGATATCCAAGTGTAGCATTCTCCAGTTTGAATCCCTGCTCTTCTGAGATCAGAGTTCCTTTAGTCAGAACTGCAATATCCTCAAGCATAGCTTTTCTTCTGTCACCGAAACCGGGAGCTTTAACTGCGCAGACTTTCAGCGTGCCTCTTAATTTATTCACGACTAATGTTGCAAGCGCTTCACCTTCTATGTCTTCAGCAATGATAAGCATGCTCTTTCCGGTCTGAGCTGATTTCTCAAGTATCGGAAGAAGATCTTTCATTGTTGATATCTTTTTATCGTATATCAGAATGTACGGATCTTCGAGTTCGGTTTCCATTGATTCAGCATTTGTAACAAAGTAAGGTGAGAGATATCCTCTGTCAAACTGCATACCTTCTACAACATCAACGGTTGTTTCAGTACCTTTTGCTTCTTCAACAGTAATGACGCCGTCGTTTCCGACTTTATCCATCGCCTGAGCGATAAGATCGCCTATGTATTTGTCATTGTTAGCTGAGATAGAGCCGACCTGAGCAATTTCATTGCTTCCCTTTATCTTTGAAGAAAGATCTTTAAGACCTTTTACAAGTTCTTCAACTGCTTTGTCAATTCCTCTTTTCAGATCCATCGGATTTGCGCCGCTGGTTACGTGTTTCAGACCTTCTCTGTAAATTGCCTGAGCAAGAACAGTTGCCGTTGTTGTACCGTCTCCTGCAACATCTGATGTTTTGGAAGCAACTTCCTTCACCATCTGTGCGCCCATATTTTCAATAGGATCTTCGAGTTCGATCTCTTTTGCAACTGTAACACCGTCTTTTGTAACTGTAGGTGCGCCGAATTTCTTGTCAATAACTACATTTCTTCCTTTTGGTCCCAGTGTGACTTTCACTGCATTAGCAAGTGTATCAACACCTTTCTTTAACGCAGCTCTTGCCTCTGAATTAAAGGTTATGATTTTTGATGACATTTTATTATTTCTCCTGTTTAATTTATAATTTAATTTTTATGAAACTATTTCCTGCCCAGCTTAAATAACTGCATAAACATCTGATTCTCTCATGATCAGATATTCCTGACCTTCGTAAGTGATCTCTGTACCGGAGTATTTTCCGTAAAGAACCTGATCGCCGACTTTTAATTCCATCTTAATTACTTTGCCGTCGTCTGAAACTTTTCCTGTTCCGACTGCAATGATTTCACCTTTCATTGGTTTTTCCTTTGCAGTATCAGGAATTATGATACCGGAAGCTGTTTTTTCCTCTGCTTCTGCAGGTTTCACGATAATTCTATCGCTTAATGGTTTAATTTTCATTGAATATTCCTTTCGTTTATTGTTTATTTTTTATTAATTATCTGTTTGTGATTAGCAGTCTCCTGCTTAGAGTGCTAAATTATGAATTATGATTTAAATATTCAAGTCCATACACTTTATTTATTTAGATTTCTATACACATCCGTCCAAAACGTTTCTCAATATGGTTATATAATTATTTGGTTAGTTAAATTTTCTTTGAAAAACTTACTGTATTGCTAAAAACCCCTCCCAAACCTCCCCTTTTTCAAAGGGGAGGGCAGGGTGGGGTTGTTTCAAAAAGTTTACATTTTATTCAATTTTTTAATAGAAATATATATTAATTACAAAATAATATAGATTTCTGCAGATAAGTCGAGACTGTAAATTTTTTTGTGTAA
>JAFDZQ010000078.1 GCA_018266895.1 Bacteroidota bacterium | reverse complement strand
ACACAATTTCCTTGATATGTGCCTGGACACATATTTCACCAATCATTTCTTCTTCATCTTGTGGATACTGATCAACATAATCGGTACCCAGTTTCTCCAATTCTTGTACAAATAAAATGTCACCAGCCCACAGTGGTATGTATTTAGTGTATTCCTTCATTCCAATTCTCCTTATTATATTATTTTTGTAATTGTTTATTTATATATACAAATGAAAGCAATTCACAAAGCTGTTCATTACTATCAATTAAACCATAATCAAACCTTTCATAAAACTTCCTGACTGTAATTTATGCAATACAATAAACTAATTAAAGTTTTTTCCCATTCCGGTTAAACCCTCTTAAATAGTTACTTATCCTGAAACTACATAGCCGCAAACAACTTCCTGCTACTTCCCCCGTATCCGACCCTGTCTCCATTTTTCTCTCCTCTGCCCTCCCCGCAATATAATACAGACCAGTCTCTGATTTTCCTTATCTGCTTTATAGAGTCTTATGCAGACTGCTTTAAGCTTTTTGTATATTTTTGAAATCTCCGCTGCATGGTTCTGATTCTGTCGCTTTGCCTGTAATTTTGCTTTTGGTGTTTTTTGTACTGAGGTGATTCTCTTACCTGTTTGTTTTTTAGAAGTAAGTTTTTCTTTAGAGGTTTCTTGCTTTTTCATTGTTCATCCTTTAATTGTTTGGTCTGAATTTCGCCGTGAAGTTTTAATAAAATTCAGCTTTAAAATAATAGTTATTTGAAAGAATTTATTTAACAGTTAAAAGCTTTGCTGACTGAATTTACTGTATCAGATCCTTCCCTGACAAAAGACCTCCTCTCTGGTATCTGCATTAATTTTTATTTTATGGAATAAAAAATCTAACTCGTAACTTGTAACTTGAAACTATTCTCAAAGATATCTTACCATAAGGGAATGAAGTTCACCTGTTGACGAACTGTCTGCGGATTTTTTTGTCTGACATGAATAAATGATTGTTAATTAAAATTAATTAGTTGTAAATTGTATCCATTAATTTAACTTACAATAATTATAATAGCATTTTGTTTATAAATTAATACTAAAATTGCAGATTGCGGCTAATTAAAAAATCATGAATAAAATATCGGAAAGAATCGTAAAGCTTATGAAAGACTTCGGATTTACCGCATACCGGCTGTCACAAAAAGCGGATTTAACTCAAAGCTCAATCAACAGGACACTCAGAGCTGATAATTCCTGGAGACAGGCAGAGCAACTGTACAGAATTTCAAAGACGTTTGACGTGAGCATGGATTTTCTGATCACCGGAAAGAAGACCATCCAGGACGAGAATCAGAGAGTAATGAAGCTTACGGAAGAGAATCTGAAGCTGAGCAGGGAATGTGAAAAGCTTAAGGAAAGGAACAAAGTGCTGGAGAAGGCGCTGAAGGTGTTTGTGTCGGGGGACAGATAAGTATAAATTTCAATTGCAGGATTAGAATGAAGATAATAAACAGAAGTAATAAAAATCACCTGAGATTATCTTATTTCAAAACAACTTTATTAAGTTGTAAATAACATTGCTGTTTATATTTGAATTTTATATAATTCAACCATCAAATAGTAATGTATGTTATGAGTGATCTTTTTAACCAAAGTAATTGCTTCGAACCTCACTTTGGAGTGTGGACGAGTAACCCTCAGTGTTCCGGACTGGTGGCAAATGGTTTTACTAAACTTGCTTCTATGGACGAACATGCGGAAACACAGCGACCCGGTGTAATAGGCGTAGATTTCAATTACTCGGCAAACATCCAATTTGGACAAGGCGGTGATGGGCATCTACAGTTTCGAATATCGGATGAAGGCTGTTATGGTGTTAGTCTTCGTGAGAGCGGCTTTCGTGTGTATAAGCAAATGATGAACTCTTGGCAACTCCTTCCAAAAGGTGACAAAAGAATTAATCTCGCAGCAAATGTTCCGCACTCGCTAAGCATTAAAGCAACAGGATCTGTCTTAAATGTCAAAGTGAATAATTTTGAAATTTCTGTGGAAGATGAGATTGACTCATTCCAAGCAGGCAGATTCGGTCTCTACGCATATAGAGTATCAGGATCGAATGCTGAGATTTCTTTTTCAAATGTTCGCGCAACGACAAATCCTGAATTCAGAAGTAACTTCTCACTACTTTATAACACCATGGGAAGTCCATTAAGAGGAACTAAACGTGCACTCGTAAGAACACTTAACAATCTTGAGAGCGGGATCAATTTAAAACAATCCGGTTTCAGCATCAGAACTCCGGAAGGTAAGATTTTAAAAGAAGGTTCATTAATTCAACTAAAGAATACTTATGGAATGCAACTTTGGGAAGCGGACTTTTCTTCTTTTTCTACACCAGGAACGTACATTTTAAGTGTTCATATTGCTACCGGCTCATTGATGCATGATTTGGAAAGCACGGCTTTTGTTTTAGAAGAGAGGGGATTCACCAGACGTATGCTGAAGCCATTAACAATCCTGAATGCGGAAGCACGAAATGCCGCTGAGGAAGACCTGCGGAAAAACTGGGTGCAAAGAACTCCGGGCTTCTATGTTGAGCCTGACGGCGCTTTCCGTGTAGATAATGCCAATGATCATGAAGGATCTTTGATAGAACGCACCTTGAACGGTTACCTCGGCAGAATACCAAATAATGAATTCGCAGATGGATATACTTTAACCGGTCGTATAACAATTCTTAATGGATGTGATGCACAACTCCAGTTCGGAATAGGATCGAACTATCGTTATGGTGTGACATTACAAGCCGGTTCAGGCGGGGGATGCATTCATGGCAGAGGCTCCGGAGCTGTCAGACTTCACTCAGAGGGTTTATTTACAGGATTCCAGACTCTTGCAGCTTATACTTTCCCGCCAGATAATCCGGTACGCGCCGGGTTTCCACATGATTTGAGAATCAAGGTAGAACGCCGGGGATCAGTAACTGTGTTCGTAGACGGTACGCAAAGAATGAAAGTAACTATTCCATTACAACCGGAATCTGAAACCTTTGGACTCAAGGTATGGAGTGGATCGGCAAGATTCGAAAACGTAGCAGCTTGGAGACCGGGGGTAGAGTTTCGGCGTTTAGAGATAGAACCTGGTGTCTGGATTGAACATCCATTGCTTGCAGGATCGTTGTCTCCATGCGATGGTTCGGTATTTATGGCAGACGGAACCGAAAGTAAAAGGCTCTGCTCTCCGCTCTTCACTCAAAGACGGGGGTTTCATGATTGTAACAATTATATTGCGGAGTCGAATTCACACGGGGCTTTCCTTGCCGGGCTTGCAGAAACATGGACTTCACGCCGAGATGATTTCAGCAGCAGTGAACTAAAACAATTACGGCGGGCTATTCTTACTGCGGTTCATTATCTCGAGCGGTTGTATTATGAAGCCGGCGGAACCGGAAGGTATAAACATGAAGAACCCGGCCGTGGAGGAGGATACGATAAGTTGGAAAACTCAAACGAGTATCTCACATACCTCACACTTTCCGGAGTTTACGGGGAGGCTGCATTCGCTGCTAAAGCTTATGACATTGATATCAACCTTGCAAAAACTGCTCTGAGACATGCATGGAATGGATCACAATGGCTCACAAATCGAAATGCTCTGCCAAATTATATTAAAGCCCTCCTCTATCATCAATTTGCTGTTTCCGCGTATCGCGATCCTTCGTTCAATCCAAATTTTATGAATGATGCTCCGCCTCCACCCGGGGTTACAGTATCAAACTGGCTTGATACACTTGCCATAAATGCAGGTGAAGATTTTTTAATCGGAACCGGAGGTTCCGGATTTGCAAATCTTAATACGCTTCGGACTCTTCCAAGAGATACCGGTCAAATGATCCCATGGCTTGAGGGTATTTATGAATTACGAACAACTTTTCCTGAGAGAACTTTGCATTGGGATTGTCCATTAAAAGAACTTGCGGAAAACCTTGCTGATTATTTGCTTGCTAACAATGGTTTTCATGTTATACCGCAATCCAGTGGTGACAAATCCAGCCAGCACACAATGAATTGGGATAATATGGAATACGTTCCTTTAGCAGATCGTCCGGTTGCGGATGGAAGGCATTTTTACAATTCAACTTTTTTCGCAACCATGGCAGATGATATGGTAATGCTCGGTATCATGACGGGAAATCCCAAGATTGAAAAACTCGCAGCTGCGCACCTGAGCTGGATACTTGGTCTTAATCCGGGAATTCCTGTGACAAAGGCAGTGAAGTGTATATCAGATGGTACGCAATGGAAGGGAGCAGCATTTGTTCAGAACTTCATGGCACCTTTTTCGCGCGGATTCGAAAACTTTCCGGAAGTTAATTCAGCTAAAAGCTGGCTTTGGGGAGGTGAGGATTTTGGAAGACACCGGGAAGTATGGTGGATCGACCCTTTACAAAATGGGTTTATGACAATAGTGAATGGTCACACAATTTGGGAACGCGAGTGGGATTATTATAATAATGGTAAACACGGTTGGGCAAGCGGTGAAACTTTTATGCTTAATGACGGGCTGTACGTAAAAGCGGCGATTAAATATGAAGATTGGGTTTCAGGATCCAGGGCACAATGGACTAATGCGGGATCACAGTTTGAAGAAGTCCTTGCTATTCCAAATCAAGACAGCCGAATTGAGCTCATAGCCGGACGTGCAGATGGTACTTTGTGGCACCGGTGGCAAAAGGCATCGAACGGAACATTCGACCAGTGGCACCTCATGGATGGATATGTCACTAAACTTTTTAGCATTCGAAATCAGGATGGAAGGATTGAACTTTTTGGAAGAGATATTCATGGTGTGCTTTTGCACCGTTGGCAAGTATATCCGAATGGTCCTTTCGCTCAATGGCACTCGCTTGAGGGTTCCATAAAAGAAGGTTTTGCAATTCATAACTCAGATAACCGAATCGAGATATTTGTGATCTGGAGTGATGGAAGCATTCATCACAGATGGCAGGTCACGCCTAATGGACCTTTCGCGCCATGGCATTCGCTTGGAGGATCAGCAAATAAGGCAGTTGCCGGAATGAATTTGGACAGACGTTTAGAGATCTTTATTCATAGCCCTAATGGTTCGGTCTATCACAGATGGCAGACTGCGCCGAATTCATTTTTTTCAGACTGGCATTCTCTTGGCGGAAATATAGATGGTCTGACCGTAGCAAGAAATAAAGATGGCCGTATGGAAATTTTCGCAAAGGGCTTGGACAATTCAATTTATCACCGATGGCAGAAATCGCCTAATGGTCCGTTTGCCGGGTGGCATTTTCTTGGAGGAAGCGTGAGACAAATTCAAAGCGTAGAAAATGATGATGGAAGAATTGAGTTGATTGCAATTGCTAAGGATTTTGGGATATTAAGGAATATTCAGTCAGTTCCAAATGGACCTTTCATAGGTTGGGAACCGCTTGGATCTAATGCAAAGACTTTTTGCATTGCAAAACAGGGTAATGGATGCGTTACAATTTTTGCAATTCAAATCGATGGTGAGCTCTGGTATATATCTCAAAAATCCCCTGGCAGTTGGGTTTAAGGTTACTTGTAAATTTCAATAAACCTCATAGCGAGTAAAGAAAAAATCTCAAAAAAACCGGTAAATAAAAATAGATTAAATTGATTGATTTAATTTAAGCAAATACCTGTACTATGGGAATTATTCCTGCTGCGTTTGTGAAATTTTTAATACCTGAAAGTAAATCAGGAATTCCTGAAAGCACAAAAAAAAGACCGGATAATTATCCGGTCTTTTTATAGAAATCAGATATTTAACTATTTCTTATTTTACAAGAACCATTTTCTTTGTTGATACAAAGTTGCCGGCTGTAATTCTGTAGAAATACATTCCACTTGCAAGGTTTGAAGCGTTGAAAGATACTGTGTAGTATCCTGCGGTCTTTACTTCATTAACAAGGTTCGCTACCTGTCTTCCAGTAAGATCATATAATATGATGCTTACTTTTCCGTCAACAGGAAGATCATAATTGATCTTTGTTGATGGATTGAAAGGATTAGGATAGTTTTGTGACATGTCAAAGCTGTTCGGAACGCCTACTTCTATTTCACTCGAAAGATTGAAGTATTCGAAGTGTCCGTTTACATCAATTTGTTTCAGTCTGTAATTGAATTTTCCGGTGTTGGCTCTGTCTGTGAATGTGTAATTCCTTATTTCAGTAGAATTACCGCTTCCTGCTACATTTCCTACTTTTGTCCACTCTGTTGAGTTTACTGTTTTTCTTTCAATATCAAAACCTGCATTGTTTGTTTCTGTTGCAGTTGACCAGTTCAAGGTTACAGTGTTTCTGTTTGATACAGCTGTGAAGCTCGCTAATTCAACAGGCAATGCTCCACCGGTCTCTACTGTATATGTTCCCTGTAAAGAAATATCGGTGTTCAGTGTTCCTACATAAGCAAATATTTTTGTGAATGGATTTGGTAATGCTAATCTCCATGCACTGGACCCAGTATCTGCATATCCGCTAGTTCCTGGCTTCATAAAATTTAGGGAAATCGGCATACTGCCAACTTTCTTTTTCAGTTTAAATTGAGATACTCTTGTTCCGGGGAATGAAGTTGAAACGATCGGACCGTTACCTGTTCCGAGAACTGTGTTACTGTTAACTCTTAAAGATCCGCCTGTCGGACTTGTAGCATCAGGATTTACAATTGTCGGATTTCTTGGTACTGCAAGTACATTAGTAAATGTTGTTGTACCGGGAACCAAAAAGTAAGTATAGTCTGCCGGAGTAACACCTGAAGTTCCGTCAAAATTAAAATAATACTGTCCCAAAGCAAATTCAAACGGGCCTGACTGAGCTAAGTTTGTATGCAATATCATTATATCAAATGTCATTGCATCATTCCCGCCGTTACCTATTGAATCAGTAAAATTGAAATTAGAGGCGGTAAGATTAAATGTTGGTTGAATCTGAGCATTTGCCATATTAATTGCAAACACTACGAACAACAATGTGAAGAAAAGTTTAGCTGATTTTTTCATTTGTTTGTTTTCTGTTTAATTTATAAAAATTTATTTTAGTTTTTTTAAACAATAGAATAATTTATACTGACTGTTAAAGAACTAACCGTTTCAAGTTACATACGATTAATTCAAATGTCACTGCATTAATTTTATTAAAGTATAATTTAACATTACGTTAACAGTCTTAATGTTTCTTTAACAAAAAAGAACGATATAAAAAACTGCCGCTATGCCCGTTCTTCACGGGCAAAGCAGCTGTTAATTATTTAGAATCCTAAATCATTTTTAAAGCTTCCTTTTGAATCAGCGGAAAGTTTTACTTTTCCTGTTTCTTTGTTCATGCTGAGTACTTTAGAAACTGAAGCTGTCGGTGAACACTTCGGAGCTGCGAATATACCGGCTACAGAATTGTTATCTGCAATCGCAATATCGCTTCCGTCTGCACCACCGTCATAAGTCAGATCAGTATTAAGTCTGCATCCGAATACACCGAGAGAAGCATCATTATCTATTGGAGCAAGATCACCTGCATCAACCGTTCCGTCCTGATTTACATCAGCTGAAAAGAATGCGCCTGAAGGTGTTCCGTTTCCTCCGAAGATAGTACCGGCGCTGTTGAATACATAGGAACCTGCACCTGCCGTGAATGTTGCTGTACCCGCACTCCATGATTCAAGATGAGTAGCGGTCAGACATTGCAGTGAATAAGCTGTTCCGTTTGCAACTGCTGTCGAGAATATGAACTTTGGTGAATTATCCGTATCAGTAATGTAACCGCAGGCATAATCAACAAATGTGCATGTTGAGTTATAAAGAGCAACGATCATATTTGAAGGTTCCGGACCTGCTCTGCCTTCTAAAGATGCAGTAACAGTAAGAACTTTCAATGCCGGACCTTCTACTGCGCCTCTGTACGGATAAGTTCCTGCTCTTGTAACTCCGAACATGTCTTTTGTCGGAATTCCTGCACCTACTTTTCCGTTAAGATCACCGTAATTGTTTGCTGTGATCTGATAACCTGCATCATAATTTACAGGATGCATTGCTGAAGACTGTTCAAGTCCGAGGGCACAGTTAGCATTTCTCCAACCGAATGTTGATGTATATCCGAATGAAGCGTCTGTTGCATCAAAGTGAACTCCTGTAAGTCCGTCTGAATAGCATGTATTGTAATCAGATAAGGTTGTAACACCTACTTCAGGTTCCAGATCCATTCCGACGTGCTGTGAAGTTGCTGCTGCTTCTCTCAGATTCATAGAGACATTATTGTAGAATGTAGCTGTTGAAGGTGCATTTGCAGATAAAGCACTTGGAACCCAGAATATATATCCATAAGTAAATTCTACCTGTGTTCCTGTACCGCCGATAAGCGATGTGTTGTTATAAACTCTTGCATTGTGGTCAAGACCGCTTGGTGAAGCTAGGTTTGTAACGTAAATTCCATAGATAGAAGTTGCTTTTATGTTATTCTGAGCCATTCTTACGAAATTATTCTGAATTGTGATAGTTGATACCGGTGTTGCTAAAGGAGCTAATGATCTGAAAGGAATGCTGATTATTCCCTGCAAAGAAATTGATGTAGTCCTTACACCGTTATCTTGTATATCATGAATTCTGTTGTTCTGGATCAGAACTGTACCGATCGCCTGCATACCGATTGATCTGGATGATGTTCCGACAGCTCCTCCTTTGTAAACGGGTACGTCATCGTATATCTCATTTGAATCGCATGTTACATTTAAAACATCAGATCCGATGAAGATACCTATTGAAGATGAATTTCTTACTTTGTTACCGAAGATGGTCTGGTTAACGTTAGCATTAAATCCTGCTGAACCGAATGTCTGGTATGTTCTGTCTCCGCCGCTCATGTTGCAGTATTTAACAACTGAGTTATCCTGTCCGCCCTGTGCAACTGATGTTGACTGTCCGATGTTAATACATCTTCCGCCGCTAATTGCAGTTACTACTACAGGTACGTTGCAGTTTACGTTTCTGATTGTTGTGTTCTGTGATCCGTTTTGTGTCTGAATACATCTTACGCCTGAACCTGTATTTGTGCTGGTAAGGGTAAGTGAGTTGCCGTTTCCGATCACATCAACGCCGTTGAGTCTGCCGTCAATTGTTACATTGTCGGCGCCGTTGAGAAGAATCATTGAAGCGTTTAGTGTTGCTGATGTAATTGCAACTACTGCAGTCGGGAAAATTTTACATGATGTAAAATTTGAGTTTCCGATTGTTGCTGATGCTGTGAGTACGTGTCCGGTATTGATCCTTACTTCAACAGTTCCGGTGTTTGGCGCAACACCTACCTGAGCCAGTGCCAGATCGAGAGATGCATAACCGCCGGTTAATACGGCATTGTTATAAACATCAACATTTGCCGAGTACGAATTATTTGCTGCAAAAAATAATATTGCTGCAAATAAGAGTGCATAAATTTTTTTCATAGACTTTGTTTAGGTTAATTAAAAACATTTAGAAAAACATTTTAAGACTTTGTTGAAGATCATTTGATTAATTCCGTTTACTTCTTAAGAATTATTATTAAGGAGTGATGTAAGGAATAAATCCGATTTAAAACAAAAGAATTGTTTTGTTAATTAACTTTACTCCTTTCTTGTTTTAAGATTAATTAATTTGTGAATTATAAAATATAAATTTGCAGACCGGATTTAAATATCCGGTCTGCGGGATAACTTATTCCTTAAATAATTTTATGCAAGTTAAAACACATACTTTAAATAATCAATACTAAGTGTGTAAAAAAATTTTAAATCTTAAATCTTAAATTTAAAATTGTTAAATCTCTTTTACGTATTTAAAATATATTCATGTTCATTTTACATTTGACATTTATCATTTGACAAGAATCATCTTCTTTGTCGCAGTGAAATTATCTGCACTGATTGTATAAAAGTATACTCCGCTTGAGAGAGCAGAAGCATTGAAATCAGCAGTATAATAACCTGCCGTTTTGAATTCATTTACTAAAGATGCGACTTCCCTGCCTGTCATATCAAATATTTTTATGCTTACCCTGCCGTCAAACGGAAGATCATAGTTTATTTTTGTTGACGGATTAAACGGATTAGGATAATTCTGTGAGAGCGAAAATTTATCCGGTGTGCCTATTATAACTTCATTGCCAAGGCTGAAGTATTCGAAGTTCCCGTTAAAGTCTGTCTGTTTAAGTCTGTAATTATATTTTCCTGTAGCAATATTTCTGTCTGTGAAAGAATAAATATTTGAGGAATTTGTATTCCCCTTCCCTGAAACATTTCCGACTTTAATCCAGTCGTTTGAATTCTGACCTTTGATATTTGACCTCTCAATTTCAAAACCGGAATTATTTGACTCTGAAGCTGTAGTCCAGTTAAGAGTAACATCCCTGCCATTTATTAAAGAAGTAAATGATGATAATTCAACAGGAAGAGGCTGCGATGCCGAATCTCCTCCAACCGCAAAATCAGAAAATGTAGTGAGCCCGCTTGCAACGATAAAGTTACCGGAAGAAACTGTATTAAGACAAACCCATGATGCAGTCATATCAGCTCTCTTGAGAATATAAAGTGTGCTTATGTCGGAGAAAAAAGATACATCAATTTTTAAATCATAATTTGCATATCCGAATCTGTCGTTGCCGGTATAAGAAACTGTATACCAGTAATCATGATAAATAACATTAGGAGTCGAGATGTTATTACCGGGATTTGTTGCCGTAAAATTAGGCTGAATTTCAGGAGAAGCAAATGTCGGCGGTGACTGATTCGCATGCTGCGTAACTGAAAGGACTCCGCCGCCGGGATTGTCGTTTTGATTATCTGATTTAGAAAGAGGTTTCATGCCTATTGTATTAAATTTAACGACGGCTTCACCGCATGTAAAACTTCCCGCCGAAGTTACATTTGTCTGACAGTATCCGTCTTTATTATTGACAACAAAATTGTCGATCCACAGATTATTTCCGTAATCACAAACTCCTCTGAATGCAAACACAATATTATTCATCCCTGCATATGCGCTCAGGTCAATGGTTTCATGCCTCCAGTCATTTACAGATGTCGGTGAATAAGGAGTGGTCTGTGACGGACCGGTCGCAAGAGACGGCGTTGAATTGAATGATCTTCTGAATGCAGTAGGAACATTCCCGAATGTAACCCCGTTGTCGGTAGAAATCAGGAACTGCAGTGAATCATTTTCCGTGCTGTACGATCTGTAAGCCGTGTAAAAATTAACTACCGGACTTGTCAGCGATGTGAAATCAAATGCAGGTGAAACTACAAGACCGGTCGGACCGGCGGCATAAGAAAAGAAGTTACACACTATCGCCGCATCGTTTGGCACTCCTGCCGGATTAACCGCGGCGGGATAAAGACTCCACAAGGGAATTGACTGAACTACGCTCCACCCGATCGGAAGATCTCCTGTCTGAACATAAGGGAAAGTATTAATCTGGGAATAACCCCGCAGAGCAATTGTCAGAAAAACAAGAATCAGAATTGTAAATGTTTTTTTCATTTTGATTTAAATTAGATTTGAGAAATAATATTTTTGATTTTTTTGAATTCTGAATTTTACAGTACCACAGAATCTTTCTTCCTTTGAATTAATATCAACATATGATTATTATTTTTTGGGGAGGTAACCGGAATTGATTTTAATGGCATTCAATTATAATGATTTAACTGCCATGCCCGGAATTGAGACAAGTAATTTCCTGTTATTTTAAGTTATAATTTTTAACAAATTAATACTTCTAAAATCAAATTCCAAATTACTTTTTTGTTAACAAGCGTTTTTCATGAATAAGTATTCGTGCATTTCAGAAATAAAAAAAGCCTTAAGAATTTAATCAAAAGGCTTTATGAAATAAATCACAACCTCATTCCCGATCTCCCTACCGGAAATGCCATTCAGACCATCTCTCCTCGTTCCCAATCTCCTGATTGTGAACTGCATTCAGACCATCTCTCCTCGTTCCCAATCTCCTGATTGCGAACGGTATTCAGATCATCTCTCCTCGTTCCCAATCTCCTGATTGGGAACGGTATTCAGACCATCTCTCCTCGTTCCCAATCTCCTGATTGGGAACTGCATTCAGACCATCTCTCC
>JAFDZQ010000077.1 GCA_018266895.1 Bacteroidota bacterium | reverse complement strand
GGAAACCGAGACTCCGGCAGAACCAGAAGTTATTACCAAATCCAAGAAAGAAGACGAAGAGTAATTCATTTTCAAATTAATTTTCATTCTTGAAATTAATAGTCGGATTAGGTAATCCGGGATCAAAATACGAAACTACAAGGCACAATGCAGGATTTATTGTAATTGATCATTTTGCAGAGCTCTTTAAAATAAAATTTTCAGAATCAACAGGCGACTGGCTTGAAGGCAGACTTAATTTAAATAATGAGGAAGTAATTCTTTTAAAGCCCATGACCTATATGAATAACAGCGGCATTGCCATAAAGGAATTTATGGACAGAATCAATGAACAGACAGGTTCAGTAGAGTTAAAATCTGCAAGTTACAATAATATGCTTGTGATCGTTGATGATTTTCAAATAGGTCTTGGAAGTATAAGAGTAAGAAAGAAAGGCAGTGACGGAGGTCACAACGGACTGTTGAGTATAATTTATCATCTTAATACGGATGAATTTCCAAGGATGAGAATAGGAATAGGAAAAGAGAACGAAATTACAAAGAACGAATTTATAGATTTTGTTCTCGGAAAGTTTACAAAAGGCGAATCTAAGATTCTGAAAGAATTGATGCCAAAGTATTCAGAATGCATAATGAGTTTTATAAATGACGGAATTGCAAAAACAATGAACACTTTCAACAGATCCTTTATTGATTTAAAACCTGAAAAAGAGAAATCACCTGATATTGCAAAAGATAAATAGAAAAATTATTCCATAACTGTCCCGATAATACTGAGTTATTGGGATTTTTTATAAAAATATTCAGTAAATTAAAACAATAAAATGCGGAAATATTTATTAAGTATCCTTCTTGTTATCATAGCTCCTGTTATGACTTTTGCAAGCGAGGCAAATCTAAAAATTCCCGAACTGAACAAAGACCAGAATCAACTTTTGATCTATGGTATTTTTGTTTGCTTACTCGGGGTATTATTCGGAGTGTATCAATACATGGCGGTAAAAAAATTACCTGCGCACAAATCAATGCTTGAAGTTTCACAGGTTATTTTTGAAACATGTAAAACTTATCTTCTTCAGCAGGGAAAGTTCCTGTTCATTTTGTTCTTATTTATCGGAGCATGTATAGCATTTTACTTCGGAATATTACAGGGTGAGTCATTCGGGGGAGTCGCTTTAATTCTGATGTGGACAGTAGTCGGAATACTTGGATCCTACGGAGTAGCATGGTTTGGAATAAGAATGAATACTCTTGCAAACAGCAGAATGGCTTTTGCATCACTTGAGAGAAAGCCACTGAAACTCCTTACCATTCCTCTCAATGCAGGGATGAGCATAGGTGTTCTTCTGATCTGTGTTGAGCTGATAATGATGCTTGTAATTTTTCTCTACGTTCCCCGTGAATATGCAGGTGCGAGTTTTATTGGATTTGCAATCGGAGAATCCCTCGGTGCTTCTGCACTGAGAATTGCCGGAGGCATTTTTACAAAGATAGCCGATATCGGTTCGGATCTGATGAAAGTTGTTTTTAAAATTAAAGAAGACGATCCCAGAAATCCCGGTGTTATCGCAGACTGTACCGGTGACAATGCAGGTGATTCAGTCGGACCAACGGCTGACGGATTTGAAACATACGGAGTTACAGGCGTTGCACTTATCAGCTTTATCGTTTTGGCAGTAACAGGCGTAGAATTACAGGCAACTCTTCTTGTGTGGATCTTTGTAATGAGAATCATGATGATCATTACTTCCATTACTGCATTCTACATCAACGGCGCAATTTCAAAAGCAAAATATACGGGGAAAGACAAATTAGATTTTGAAGCTCCTCTTACTTTACTGGTCTGGATCACATCCATACTTTCTATAGTAGTTACATTCATCGTAAGTTATTTCTTAATCAGAGATCTTCCTGATAATCTATGGGTAACACTTTCAATTATCATCAGCTTTGGTACTCTGGGAGCTGCTCTTATTCCTGAATTCACAAAGATTTTTACATCACCAAAATCCAAACACGTAAATGAAGTTGTGACCGCATCAAGAGAAGGCGGTGCATCTTTAACTATTCTTTCCGGGCTTGTTGCAGGAAATTTCAGCGCTTTCTGGATGGGAATGGTTTTCTTCGGTTTAATGTACGGTGCTTATGTAACTTCGGGTATGATTCCAACCGCAATGATGGAGTATCATACGATATTTGCATTTGGTCTTGTAGCTTTCGGTATGCTTGGAATGGGACCTGTAACGATTGCCGTTGACTCTTATGGACCTGTTACTGACAATGCACAGTCAATTTATGAATTGTCGCTGATCGAAGAAAATAAAGAACAGAAAGAAAAAGAAATTGAAAAAGATTTCGGATTCAAACCTGACTGGGAAAGAGCTAAGTTATACCTTGAAGAAAATGACGGCGCAGGAAATACTTTTAAAGCAACTGCTAAGCCTGTTCTTATAGGAACAGCTGTAGTTGGCGCTACGACAATGATATTCTCTCTGATTCTTGTTTTGAAAAATGTACTTGGAGTCGAACCGGAAACCGTTCTGAATTTACTGAATCCGTATTCTATTTTAGGATTCCTTTGCGGAGGCGCAGTTATTTATTGGTTTACAGGCGCTTCTACTCAGGCAGTTACTACCGGCGCATACAGTGCAGTTGAATATATTAAGAAAAACATTAACCTGGATGAAAACGCTTCATTAAGCGCTTCGACTGAACAGTCGAAGAAAGTTGTAGAGATTTGTACAAAATATGCTCAGAAAGGAATGTTCAATATCTTTATTGCAGTATTTTCATTTGCAATAGCATTTGCATTCATGTCAGCTCCTTCGAATGGAAATAATGCTCCGGCATGTTTCTTTATTAGTTACCTAATTTCAATTGCAGTGTTCGGATTGTTCCAGGCGATATTTATGGCAAATGCAGGAGGCGCATGGGATAATGCAAAGAAAGTTGTAGAAGTTGATCTCAGGGAAAAAGGTACACCTCTTCACGATGCGACTGTAGTCGGCGATACGGTAGGAGATCCGTTTAAAGATACATCATCCGTTGCTTTGAACCCCATCATTAAATTCACGACATTGTTCGGATTACTTGCTATGGAGATTGCAATAACTGAAGCATTCAGAGATTCCGCTCCTGTAGTCGGATTAGTTTTCTTATTTATTGCTTTATACTTTGTCTGGAGATCATTCTATAAAATGAGGATAGTCAAGGATCTGGTTTAGTTAAGAAGTTAAATTGAAATAAAATAACATAAAGGTGTCCGTTTACCGGACACCTTTTTTTATTATATTAAAAATCATTTATCAATCCGAAATTTATTTTTCCGTCTAAAATCCCGTCATCTTTTCCGAGAGCATAACTAACGCCGATTATACCAAGCGAAGATTCAAGTCTGATCCCGAATCCGTATCCGTAAAGAAATCCGCTCTGAGAAGAATAATTGTTAATCACGTCTTCCGGACGGAAGAAATATCCGGCATCAAAAAATCCAAAAAGAAATCCTTTCCTTGAAATTGAATATCTGAGTTCAGCATTTCCCGAAGCAATTCTTGAAGCAAGGAATTGTTCGTTTCTGTATCCGCGGATAAATTTGTTACCTCCTATGCGGAAAAAATCAGAGTCTTCAAGTTTATCGGATCTCACTTCCCCTCCAAAAAGTTTTATCAGCGCTGTCTGCCGTTTCAGGAATGAAGAGTAAAAATCCAGTTCGATGTAATACCTCTGCAGGGAATAATTATCACTGTAACCTGAATTCTGAAGACTGGAAATATTGAAAATTCTTTTATTTCCGTAAGAGTAAAACGATTTATATAAAAAACCTTTTGACGGAACAAATATATTGTCCCTGCTGTCATATCTTAATTCGACTCCGGAAGAAAATGTCCGTGAATCAGCTATCAGAAAAGAAGGGTTTGCAATATCTGAAGGAATAACTCTGTTATATCCCGCAATAAGTGAAACAGTAAATTTATCTGAAAAAAGAAAATCGCCTTTCAGATCTAAATTCCTGAGCGTATAGGTAGTATCCTGAATTCTCTGCAGAAAACCAAAATTCAGATTCAGCGGGAAATTAAAAAAATAAGGTTCGAGATATTTAAATTCCAGTTCCTGAGTTTCCTTTACTTCCTGCTGATATTTCGCATCAATCCTTCTTCCCGTTCCGAATAAATTCCTGAAAGATACATTGACCAATCCGGTAAAATATCCATTGTCATTTTCACCGGAAGGAGGATTGTATCCGATGATCCCGTCGAATGTATTTGTATTGCCTTCTTTAACTTCTATGAGCAGACCCGATCCGGTTTTATTTCTTTCTGAATAAATTTTCGGATCGTCTATAAACTCAAATATATTAAGTCTGTCAAGACGCTCTTTCATTTCCTGAAGAGATTTTGAAGTAATGAATTTATTCTTGTCCAGATGAAGTTCGCGCAGTATAACGTTTTCTTCTGTTGTTTCATTGCCTTTGATCTTAATCTGATCAATTTTGACTCTGGAATTCTCAGTTACAAAAAGTTCTAATTTAAGTTTATTCTTTTCTCCTGATTTATATATGGAAATATCCTTTACGCTGATTTTAGCAAAAGGAAGTTCTTTAGCTTCGTAAGTTTTCAGAAGCTCCAATAAATCATCACTAAGAATCGCTTCATTAAGCACATCGCCTTTTTTTGTTACAAATAAATTCAGAATTTCAATATCAGTTAAAACAGTATTTCCGTCAATCAGAATTTCTCCGATAACAACTTTTTCTCCTTCATTTATTTTCAGGGTAATATCCGCAAAAGAAGAGTCGTCACTATATAGTACGCTTTCTTCTTCAAACTTTGTAAAAAGAAAACCGGAAAACTTATATTTATCCCGTATAGTTTTAAGATCAATCCTGAATTGCTCTTCTTTGAAATTACCTTCCTTTTTGGAAAGCATAAGTTCAAGTATGTTACTCTTTGTAAGATATTCATTACCGCTGATTTCGATAGATGAGATCTTAGTCTGAGCATTTAAGCAGAAAAAGGGAATGAGAATGAAAAATAATATTGAAGAAAATTTAATCATGATCTGTAGTATAATCTAATTCAAATGAAAGAAAGTTAAAACTTAATTAAAATATTACATTAAAAATTTTTTCCAGCTTATACTCCAGGGATAAATTTTCTTAATCCCAGAGAGTAAGATTTAAGTTTAACTACAAGTGTTTAGTAAAAGTTTAAATTTTAAAAATATATACCTGTTTTCACTTAAAAAAATATTATCTGCTTAAATGTACAGAATTAAGCGGCAGATCAACTGTCAATCTTTTATCTTGAAACTGAACATTAAAATTACGATTTTGAATTCAGTTTAAAAGAAATATTACAATACAAGACTCTTTTAAAATTTTAAGCTATAGAGTAACTAATTTTATCAGGTAAAGGTCTTAAGAGTAAGTTTAATTGCATGACAGCTTTCCGGAGCAATTACCGCTAAAAATTATCCACTTCGGTTATTCATAATTATACTGTTATAAGCAATACTGAAAATTTCAGATTACATAATATTGCTGATTTTAAAATTATTTTTTAAAATAAACTGATACTGTAAATTTTTGCAGATGACAAACAAAGTTAATCAGAACTAACACATTAAGCTTATATGGAAAAAATTATCGTTGCCATTGACGGACCTTCGGGGACAGGCAAAAGCACTACAGCAAGACTTCTTGCGGAAAAATTAGGTTTTTTATATATAGACAGCGGGGCAATGTACAGAGCAATAACTTATGAACTGCTGGCAAATGATGTCAAACCGACAGATATAAAAAAGATCCTTCAGCTTACACAGAATTCAAAAATGTCTTTTGAAGGCGAAGAGTTTATTCTCAACGGCAAAAATATTACCAAAGAGATCCGTTCTCTTGAAGTAACTAATAAGGTCAGCAGCGTAAGCGCAATAAAGGAAATAAGGAAAGTGCTGGTGGATAAACAGAGAGAATTTGCAAAGGACACGAGTGTAGTTATGGACGGAAGGGATATTGGAACTGTTGTTTTCCCCGACGCTAATTTTAAGTTTTTTCTTGTCTGTGACCTTAAAACAAGAGCTGCCAGAAGAAGACAGGATTTTATAGACCACGGTCTGAGGATACCTATAGAAAAAATCATGGTGGAACTCAGTAAAAGAGATAAAATAGATTCTTCAAGAAAGGAAAGTCCGCTAAAAAAAGCGAAGGATGCGATTGAAGTAAATACGACAAATATGATCATTGAAGAGCAGGTGAATTATTTATTAAGAAAAGTAAAAGGTCTGGACTAAGAAATTCAGTCTGATATTATATAAATTTTTTTAACAAAGCCCGTTACCGGGAATTAACTAACTTAAACCCTTCTGAAATGATTTACTAAAATTCAGAAGATAAAAATCAATCTCCGGAAAAGTCCGGCGATGAGAAGGAAATAATAAAAAATGGCAGAAACAGAAACAGAAAAAATTCTGGTTGAAGAAAAGGTGATTGCTCCAACCGATAAAATTGCAGCAAATCCAAAAGAAGATAAGGACAAGATTAAAATTCTTGTAAGCGATTATGATGAGGATGAATATACGAAAATGCTTGCTCTTTATGAAAGAACATTTAATGTCATAAAGGAAAATGAACTCGTGAAAGGCAGAATCGTCGCAATCAACGGCGAGGATGTTCTTATAGACATTGGTTCAAAATCAGACGGAAGAGTTTCCGTAAATGAATTCAGCGATGCAAGTGAAATTGCAGTCGGAAATGAAATAGAAGTTTTCCTTGAGAAAATAGAAGACAGGGAAGGACAGCTTGTACTTTCAAAGAAGAAAGCGGATTCGATGAAGATGTGGGACAGAATAGTGGATGCGCAGAAAGACGGAACAGTTGTAAAAGGAAAATGTATCAGAAGGATCAAAGGCGGATTTGTAGTGGATCTTAGCGGATTGTCAGCATTCCTTCCAGGATCGCAAATTGATACAAAACCAATCAGGGATTATGATGAATATGTAGGAAAGACAATGGACTTTAAGGTTATTAAGGTTAATAATCAAAACGAAAATATAATTATTTCACACAAAGTCCTGATTGAGGAATCAATGGCGGGACAGAGAGAAGATCTTCTGAAGACTATTCAGAAAGGAATGACTCTGAAGGCAGTTGTAAAAGCAATTACAGACTTCGGTGTGTTCGTAGATCTTGGCGGACTCGACGGATTAGTTCATATTACTGATCTTTCATGGGGAAGAATAAATCATCCGAGCGATGTAGTAAAGCTTGATCAGAATATTGAAGTTTTTGTGCTTGAGTTTGATCCTGAAAAACAGAGAGTATATCTTGGTCTGAAACAATTGCAGAAACATCCATGGGATGATGTACAGAATAAATATCACATCGGGGATAAAGTTTCAGGTAAGGTAGTTTCTCTGACAGAATACGGAGCATTCATTGAAATCGAAAAAGGCATAGAAGGTCTTATTCATATCAGTGAAATGTCATGGACACAGCATATTACCAATCCGACACAGATGGTTTCAATGGGACAGGTAGTCGAGGCACAGATACTTACGATTGATTCTGACAATAAGAAACTATCTCTCGGAATGAAGCAGCTTACTCCGAATCCGTGGCAGAGTCTTTTAGATAAATTTCCGGTTGGTACGAAACATAAAGGAAAGGTCTGCAATATTACCAACTTCGGAATATTTGTCGAACTTGAAGAAGGCGTTGATGGTCTTGTACATATTTCAGATATGTCATGGACAAAAAAGATATTCGATATAGGCGATTTTGTAAAAGTAGGAGACGATCTCGAAGTAGTAATCCTCGGAGTGGATGTAGCAAATCAAAGGATCTCACTTGGAAGAAAACAGCTTCTCGAAAATCCATGGGATTCGCTTGAAGATAAATACAAAGCCGGAACTGAAGCTGAATGCAAAGTTATTAAACCTATTGAAAAGGGAATCATTGTCGAACTTCCTGATCAGGTGGATTCATTTATTCCAGCATCGCAGTTGTCCACGACTCCTGTAAAGAACTTTGGTGAGTTATTTAAAGTCGGGGATAAGCTTAAAGCAGAAGTGATCGAATTTGACAAGACAAATAAGAAGGTTGTACTTTCAGTTATTGAATATCTGAAAGATAAAGATGATAAAGAGATAGATGATTACATTAACAGATTCAAACTTCCGAAAAAATTCTCTACTAAAGATATTCAGGAGAAGACAAGAAGTTTTGAATCAGAGCAGATTGATTTTAAGATTGAGGATATTATCGGTGAAGATGTTCCTGAAATGAATCATCCTCCGGTCGTTGAAGTGCCTGCTGAAGTCAAAGCAGCTGCAATGAAAACAGAGGCAAAAGTTTCGGAGACTCCCGCAGCCGCACCTGTAACAGAAGAAAAGAAAGACGAAGCAACAGTCTGATAAAAACATATTAACTGATAAATTCAAAAGCTCTGAAGAGAAATTTTCAGGGCTTTTTTTATTTATAATTCAGACACTACTAAGACATCTTAGATTAAGTATGAATTTGTTACATAAAAAATTTACACATTTTCTTACTCAAATAATGCTTCATTTTTAAAAATAATATTAGTATGAAAGCTAATTTAAAATTAAAAAATTATGAAAAAAGTAGAGTACAACCTCGAAAAAGAGTTCGGTATTATCCTGAAAAGAGTTAACCGCGGGTTTATGTATAATCGCTGCAAAGAATACAGGGTAAGGATAAGAAAAGATGACAGCCTTGAAACATTATGCTTTAAGTATCTGAAGAAAAAGGAAAAGATGCAGCCCTGGGATTATCCCGATGATGAAAACGGAAATGCAACCTGGCTTAATCCGATAATAAATCTTGAAGATGACATAGCATGGTATATTATTTATAAAAAAGCTAATTCACTTAATAAAAACAATGTATCCGATGAATCGCTGAAAAAGATGAAGGATAAAATAAAGAATACCATCAAAGGGCATATAGAATATGTGGAAGAATATGACCGGACCAAGGAACTAATCAGATATGTGAAACATCCGGAAAAAGGCAGACAGAAGAGAAGTGATTATGAAATTGAAGATGAATGATCTCTATGTTCCGGAGATTTGTTATGATAGAATTAGCAAATTTGCACTGTCAGAATTATACAGAAAGAAAAAATATTCATACGATACTTTTTTTTAAAATCTGATTTTCTTATGTTGTAAAAAAAAAATTTCATGAATAAATTTTCGCGGAGAGATTTTTTAAAGATAGCCGGATCGTCTGTAGCGCTCGGCACTCTCGGTTCAAAATTCCCTTCCATACTAAAGAATAAAGATGTAGTAAACAACCTCGACAAGTTCGAATACATAGTTGTACTGATGATGGAAAACCGTTCATTCGACAACATTCTTGGATATCTTTATACACCTGATAATCCTCCCCGGGACGGACAGTCTTTTGAAGGCGTAGCATACAGGAATTTATCCAACCCGATTCCGCCTTATGCCGATTCATCTTTTGTGGGAAGCATTCCTGTTTATAAAGATTCGGTAATGAATCATCCTAATCCCGATCCCGGTGAAGAGTATCCTCATATAAACACATCTTTTTTCGGAACGGTCATTCCGGATTCAAACAGGTTTAAGACTTCCGAGTTTATGACAGCTCCGTTTAATCTTCCTGACACTCTGCCTGAGATTTATCCTATGAAAGGTTTTCTGGAGGATTACATAAATAATTTCAGAGCAACACAGGGAAGAATGCCCGAATATTATGAGTACAAAATAATCATGAGCTGTTTTCCTCCTCAGGTAGTGCCGGTTATAAGCACTCTTGCAAGGGAATTTGCAGTATGCGATCACTGGCACTGTTCCGTGCCCAGTCAGACTTTCTGCAACAGGTCTTTTTTCAACAGCGGGGCTTCCGCAGGATTCGTAAGTAATTCGCCTTACCCGCAGTGGGTTCAGAACACTCAGGAGACAATATTCCAGAGACTTATGAAACACAATAAGACATGGAAAATATATTTCGATCACAGGGATATTTTACCGATGTCAATGATGATACATTTTACGGAACTCAGACCGCTTGCTTCCACGCATGTATGCAGTTTCGATCATTTTGAAGATGACTGCCTTAAAGGAAATCTTCCGCATTATACTTTTATAGAACCGAGACTGATCTTTGCGCACAATGACGAACATCCGCCTTCGCCGCTTTTGGGTGAAGACAGATGGAGCATTTTTCCGTCAAGTGTCGTTCCGGGAGAAATTCTGATCAATAAGGTTTATAATATTATCAAACAGTCTGAAAGCCCTGTCGGCAATAACTGGATGAACACATTGTTCATCATAACTTATGATGAGGCCGGGGGAACTTACGATCACGTTCAGCCCCCTTCGGCAGCCGCTCCTTATGATCCGCAGCCACCCGGAGAAATGGGTTTTGATTTTAAAAGGCTGGGGGTAAGAGTTCCGACTGTCATAGTTTCTCCCTACATCAAGAAAGGAACGGTTATCAATGAAAGTCTTACTCATACTTCAGTCATAAAAACAATGTCAAATAAATGGGGACTCGGAAATCTCACTTTAAGAGATCTTAACTCTCCGGATCTCAGTAATATTTTTAATTTGACCCAGAAGCGTCAGCTTGATACATATCCGGAAATAACGCCAAGGCAGGACAGCGTTCAGGGAGACAAGGAATTTTTCCTTAATAAAAATCTCACAGAGTTCCAGAGGGATATTATCGGTCTTGCCTATGCTCACGCTTACGGGAACGGAAATCTGCCTGACAGTGTAAAGACCGTAAAAGACGGTATGTCATTATTAACTGAATTATTAAAAATCCTGAAAGTATCTTTCTTATGCTCATGAATTTAAATTCGGTAAAAATTTTTCTGACAGCAGGTTTTCTTTTATTGCTTACACAATACTCCTTTTCTCAGAGATTAAAATGGGAAGATAATTTTGAGCCTGTCGATGTTGTTTCAAATGGCTGGAAATTGTTAAATAATGACAGCAGCGCAGGAACAATGAGATTCTTTACGCCGTTCGAATTTTTTGATTTATCACGTCAGAATTCCTATAAGGGGAATTATTTTATTAAAATGGATTTTGAAAGCGCAAATTCAAAAAATATTATTGACGACTGGATAATCTCTCCAAAGCTTTACAACATACAGGAAAACGATACTTTATCGTTCTGGTGCGGCGCAATTGACAAAGTATTTAAGGATTCTCTTAAAATATATATTTCCGAAACCGACAATGAATTAAGAAGTTTTATTTTAATTGATCATTTTAAAGTTGACGGACCGGCCGGGAGCTGGCATAAAAAGTCTTTTGATCTGTCAGCATTCAGGGGAAAAAACATTTACTTCGCTGTAAATTATTATCTTGTCAAAGCAGGTCCGACAGGATTATCTTCAGATAATGTCTGGATTGATTACTTTATTCTGACCGGGAAAGGATACGGCGGACCGGATGTAAAATCATACGAACTTAATCAGAATTTCCCCAATCCTTTTAACCCGTCCACTGAAATTTCATTCTCAGTCCCTCAAAATTCGGATGTCATTATCAGGATCTATGATATCACCGGAAAGGAAGTTTCTACCCTTGTTAAAGGTTTTTACGAAAAAGGAAAATATTCTGTCTCTTTTAACGGAACTAATTTTGCAAGCGGGGTCTATTTTTACAAAATGACGGCAATTAGTTCAGCAGGTGAATTTTCGGATACGAAAAAGCTGGATCTGATCAAATGAATTCAAGCGACGGGAAATTTTCTGTCGGAAAAAACACAGCGCATTAAACCAGTGTGAAGAAATCCTCATTACCGAAATAATGATGGCGGATCACTTTTGCTTTAACAAGATTTACAAGGGTTCTGCTTGCTCTTCGCTCGGATATGTTAACAAGTTTTTTAAAACCTTTTACCGTGATCTTTTCATTTAACTGCAGATAATCGAAAAGTGATTTTTCAATCATGCCAATGGAGATCTTTACAGGTGGCGAATCATGATTTGAGTTTCTGAGTATCTTCATTGTTTCTTTTGAAGCAAGTATGCTTTTGTCATTCAGACGAATATAGACCTTTATATCATCAGATTCATTATCCTTCACTAATCTGTGAGGCTTCTTTCTGCTTTCTTCAATACTGACGACAACAATGTCTTTTCTTTTAAGAAGCATAATGTCGGTATGAAATTCGACTTCCGGTTCGCAGTAAAATTTTGCCGCCGTAGAAATAAGCTCCAGCTCTCCTTTTTCGCTTTCAACGCCGACAACGCTTTTATCATCGTCTATGCCGAATAAAATGCTTCCTCCTTTTGAATTTGCGAATGCAATCATCTCTTTGGCGATTTTTTCGGGTGAAGAAAATTTTCTTTTAAATTCCACCCTGTCATTTTCACCGCCTTCGATCATTTCATTAAGTTCTACTAAATACATTTAATTTCTTTCTTCCCGGTTTTTTAATTTATCAATGTAATCCTGAAGAATTATCTGAGCTGACATACTGTCAGCATGACCTTTCTCCTGTCTTTTCTTTTTTTTCATTCCTGAATTTAAAATCCCCGATTCTGCGATCCTGCTTGTAAGTCTTTCATCATAAAAAACAATATCCGTTTGATATGAGTGTTTTATAAGGTAATCTTCAAGTTTGTTTCTGAATGTTTCTGTTTTTTCTGTTTGAATAGTCTTTTCTGATTTAAAGTTCAGCGGATAACCTATGATAATCACCGAGACATTTTCTTCCTTCATAAGTTTTAAAATCCCCGGAAAAAAATCTCCGTTGTTCTGCATGTGATCTCTTGCAAACGAATACTTCTGTTTTTCATCGGAAACGGCAATGCCGATCCGTTTTTCTCCGAAATCCAGCGCAAGTAATTTTGTATCAGGCACCATTATAAATTATCTTTCCTGTATTCTTCTTTTAAAAACTGCTTCAGTATCTTTCCCGGTTTAAAATGCATTTTTCTTCTTCCCGGAACATATACAAATTCTCCGGTCTGAATATTTCTTGCTTTTGGTTTTGGCTTAGTTTCCTTAACCTCGAAGACTCCGAATTCCCTTATTTCAATTCTGACCACCGGATCAGCTTTCATCAGAAGTTCACGTATAGATTCAAAAAAAGAATCGACAATAATTTTCTGTGTAAGCTGTTTGCCCGTAAGCTTAACTTCAATAACTGCTTCAATATCTTTCCTTGTGTATGTCTTTACCCGTTTTTTTTCAGCCATTTTGCGAATCAATCGATTTTTTAAATCTTATAAAATATAAATATGAAGAATAGAATATAAGTATCAGAGAAACAAAATAAAGATAATTATTGATTTTAAGCAAAAAGGAATTGTCTGTGACAGCGAATAAAATAATAACACCTATGCTGAAAACAGCTATCTTTCCCGGGTAATTTGACATTAGCCGTATGTCTTTCTTTTTGTCAAGATAAATTCCGAATCCGAGAATAAAAAGGTCTCTGAAAACAACAATTAATACGAACCAAAGAGGAATTTTTCCCAGATATAACAATATAAGTGAAATCACGATCACCGAAATTTTATCGGCAAGCGGATCGATTATCTTTCCGGTCTCTGACACCTGATCTAATTTCCTTGCCAGATATCCGTCAAGAAGATCTGAAAAATACATACATAGAACTAAAATTATTATTAGTGTATTTTGTTCTGTAAAGTCATTAAGCAGAAGATAACTGACGGGGATCAGCAGTAATATTCTCAAAATGGATATTAAATTCGATAAATAGAAAATTTCTTTCGAAGTATTCACATATTGAAAATAATCAATTTATAAAAAAAAAGTAATAATCAAATTATCTTTTGCGGCTGCACGCCGGAAAAGCAGAATAAACTTCTTTCAAAAGTTTAATCAATAAAACTAAACATAAATTCATAATTCCCTTATTGAAAAGAATCTATTTTGATAATGCGGCTACAACGGAGACAGACGAAGAAGTTCTGCAGGCAATGATGCCTTATCTTAAGGAAAATTTCGGAAATGCATCTTCAAATCATTTTTTCGGAAAGACAGCCAAAGTGCTTCTTGAAGACGCGAGAGATACGATTGCCGGATTCATCGGAGCAGAATCAAGGGAAATATTCTTTACAAGCGGCGGTACCGAATCAAACAATTTCGCTCTGAAGGGAACTGCGTTCCGGTTTTTAGGCACGGACAAAAACCATATCATTGCTTCCTCGACAGAACACCTTGCTGTAATTGATACTCTTGAATATTTAAAAGAAAAATTTGATTTCAATGTCACGTATGTAAAACCGGATAGTGACGGAAGGGTATCTGCCGGTACTGTCAGGTCTTATTATACTCCTCATACTTTTCTTGTTTCAGTCATGCATTCCAATAATGAAACCGGAATAATAAATGATATTAAAAATATTACTGCTGACGCGAATGAAAATAGCATTTATGTGCATACGGATTCCGTTCAGAGCATAGGGAAAACTAATTTTAATGTTAAAGATCTCAATGTGAATTTTGCCATTTTATCCGCTCATAAGATCTACGGACCAAAAGGGATTTCCGCATTATACATTAAGGACAAAACACAGGTTGATAAATACATTCATGGAGGGAAGCAGGAAAGAGACAAGAGGGGAGGTACGGAGAACATAGCCGCCATAGCCGGATTTAAAAAAGCTGTTGAGTTACTGAATTCCCGTTTTGAAAAAGATGTCAGTCATTATTCTTCTCTGAAAAAAAATCTGGCGGAAGGATTAAAAGAGCACTTCGGAGATGCTGTGATTTTTAATTCTGCTGAAAATGAAAATTCACTCCCAAACATAGTCAATATTTCTTTTGACAGTGATAAACTTGATTATGACGGGGAGATGCTTCTGATACAGCTTGATCTTAAAGGCATAGCAGTCTCAGGAGGATCAGCATGCACCTCAGGAACTCATCAGCCTTCACACGTGCTGCTAGAGCTGGGAAGAGACAGACTCACGGCTCTCGGCTCTCTCAGAATTTCTTTCGGAAGAAAAAACACTCTTGGGGAAACTGATTGTTTTCTCAAAAGTCTGAAAGAAATTGTTAAATAAAAATAAGTTATTTGGATTTTTTTAAGTTAAGATTTTCATCCGGAATATTGTCATCTTCAGTCCTGCTCCTTCTGAAAATGAAATTCTTAAGACTTATTATAATACCGCTGAAAATATAAAACAGGCAGAATGAAAAAGATCCTTCGCCACCAGTTGCAACCGTAATGATAACCGCAATTAACAGTATAATAAAGACAATCGGATTTTTTTTAACCGAGTGCAAAGAAGGTCTGGGCAGACTTGCATACTTAATTCTGCTTACCATAAGAACCGGAAGTACTACTGCAAGCACGATAATGAAATTTACGCTTAATGATTGTGACAGGATTTTTTCGTGATAAAATAAAATATATGTAACGATTGTCATAGCTGCCATAGGTGCAGGAAGTCCGTTGAATTTGTCTTTGTCGAATCCAACGAGCTGAACATTGAAACGTGCAAGCCGTATTGCGGCAAAAACCATAATGAAAGAAGAAATAACAACTCCGATGTCTCCGAGTTCCTTCAAATAAATTCCATAAATAAGAAATGAAGGAGCCAGTCCGAATGAAATAACATCTGACAAAGAATCCAGCTCCACGCCGAATTCGCTCGATGACTTGGTCAGTCTCGCGGCTAATCCGTCTACTGCGTCGAATAAAGTTGCAAATACTATAAACAAAGCGGCTGTTTCAAATTCATGGTTTGCGGAATTTATAACAGAAAGAAATCCGCAGAAGGCGTTTAAAATCGTGAATAAGCTTGGTATGAATTTTTTTGATATGAACATTTAAAACTCTGCTATTATGGTTTCTCCGCCTGTAACTTTCTGATCGATTTTCACAAGCACATTCGAACTTTTACTTATCAGAATATCAATTCTCGAACCGAATTTTATCATTCCGAATCTGTCCCCGGCGGTTACTCTGTCTCCGTTCTTTATGTCATAAACAATTCTTCTTGCAACAAAACCCGCAATCTGTTTGAACAAAACCTTATTCCCGTTCATGTTATCCTCTATTCCGATCTCTGATCTCTCATTTCTTTCAGAAGATTTATGATCAAATGCAACTATGTAATCTCCCTTAATATAATTAAGATATTTCACTTCGCCTGTAAGAGGAATCCTGTTTACATGTACATTAAGCGGTGAAAGAAATATACTTATCTGAATAAGTTCTTCCCCTTTTTCAAAAATATTCTTTTCAGTGTTAGTGATATTTTCAATGACAACTACCTTGCCGTCGCCCGGAGATAAAAGCTGATTTAATTTATAACCATCGGGCAGTTTTCTTTCAGGATCACGGAAAAAATACAAAGTGAATATCCACAGCAATGCCGAGATGGAAACTGCAGCAAATACGTAAACACTGCTGTTTACAAACAGTGCTGACAATGTCAGAAGGAAAACAAGTATAAATACCTTAAGAATTACATCTCTGCCGAAACGTGTGAGTCTTATCAATTTTATTGTGCAGTTAATCTGTTTTTAATTTCCCTGTAAGCTTCTTCAACTTCACCCAAATCAAACCTGAATCTGTCCTTGTCGAGCTTTTTATTGGTAATCGAATCCCAGAGTCTGCAGGTATCGGGAGAAATTTCATCTGCAAGAATAATGTTCCCGGATTTATCCTTTCCGAATTCAAGCTTGAAATCAACGAGCCTGATCCCCTTTGCCGCAAAGTACTTTATCAGAATACTGTTAATCATCAGAGTCATCTTTTTAATAGTGCTTAATTCATGGCTGTCTGCAAGACCAAGCGAATATATATGATCTTCAGTAAAAAGAGGATCTCCGAGTTCGTCTGACTTCAGATAAAATTCTACGATGGGTTTGTCCAGAACAGCGCCTTCACTGAAACCGAATTTCTTAACCAGACTTCC
This sequence comes from Bacteroidota bacterium, assembly GCA_018266895.1. GTDB lineage: Bacteria > Bacteroidota > Ignavibacteria > Tepidaquicellales > Tepidaquicellaceae > JAEUSI01. The sequence continues at coordinate 2,896 of JAFDZQ010000077.1, read as the reverse complement.
GGCGGCAATATTCCTGCATACAACTTCTATCTTGATAATATTAACTTTTCTTACAAGCATTTCAGTATCAGAAATTTTTCCGATGAAATGATTAGGTATGCCGTTTTTTTTCAGATGAATGAATATTTCAGATGATATATAATTATTAAATTCTCCTTTATGAGGTATCTTGTCTTTTTTAACTCCGTTGAAAGCTGTTGCGTCATCCTTGAATTCCTGAAGATAAACATCTTTATCTTCGGTACTGAAGATCTTCTTGGCTTTACCTTCGTAGATTAATTCTTTTTTCATAAAGTATTTTTTTAAATTACCAATTTTGCAGGAAAGATTCTATTGAATACATTAAAAGGACCCCTGCAAGGAAGTAAAATTAAAGACAGACAAAAAATAATTCAAAAGAAAATTAATATTAGAATATATATTTTACAGAAATGAATCTGCCGAACGAAAAAATAGAAGAGATTGCTCAGGCAAATGATATAGTCGACGTTATATCCGGCTATATTGAAGTAAAAAAAAAGGGGAAATCATTTCTTTCGCTCTGCCCCTTTCATCCCGATAAACATCCGTCACTGCATATATCGCAGCAGAAACAGGTATATCATTGCTTTTCATGCAAGGCAAGCGGAAATGTCTATACTTTCATTCAGAATTATGAGAAGATCACTTTTGTGGAAGCTGTGGAAAAACTCGCGGCAAGAGCGGGCATAGAATTAAAAAAGAATTTACTCCGTCCGGATCATGCGAACGAACTGACCAGACTTTTTGAAATTAATAAATCAGCTGCAAAATATTTTCATAAAAATCTTACGGATCTCACCGGCAGTGAAAGGGAATTCGTATATAATTATCTTGATAAGCGAAAGATTGAAAAACAGCTCATTACAAAATTCGGGATAGGTTATGCACCTAAGAACTGGGACGGACTTCTCAGTTTTTTCAGGGAAGAAGACATATTTAATAACGATGATATTGAAAAAGCGGGACTTATCATCAGAAGCGATAAAGATGAAAATAAATTTTATGACCGCTTCAGAGGAAGACTGATCTTCCCGATTTTCAACGAAAGCGATAAAGTAGTGGGATTCGGAGCAAGAAAATTGTATGAAGATGACCTTGGGGGAAAATATATAAATTCTCCCGAATCTAAAATATATTCGAAAAGCAGAATATTGTACGGACTTAATTTTGCAAAGGAAAAGATACGTTATTATGATTATGTCATACTGGTTGAAGGTTACATGGACATAGTATCACTGTCCAAATCAGGAATTGAAAATACAGTTGCATCAAGCGGAACTGCCCTTACGGAAGAACAGGTAAAGCTGATCTCAAGATACACAAAGAATATCTGCGTGCTGTTTGATTCGGATCTTGCAGGAATAAAGGCGGCAAAAAGAGGAATAGAAATAATTCTCGAAGCCGGACTGGATCTGAATGTTGTATCACTTCCGGACGGTGAAGATCCGGACAGTTTTATTAACAAAAACGGCAAGGAAGAGTTTGAGAAGTATCTGAATAACAAAAAGACAGTGATCGATTTTATTTCTGAATTGTATATTAAGGAAGGAAAGTTTGAAACAGTTAATGACAAAAGCGGATTCATAAAAGAGATCATAGGATATATAGGAAAGATTCCGGACAAAATCGTCAGGGCATTCTATATCAAGGATATTGCAAGAAAATATTCGCTTTACGAATCGGATATGAGAGATGAACTTGAAAAAGTAATTAAGGAAAATAAAATAAAAAGTTTTCCGAAATCGTCCCTTATACTTCCGCAAAGAAAGAACAGCAGTAAAAAAGAAAAAGGTGAGGAAATTTATCAGGAGGAAATGGATCTTCTGGAATTGTTCATAAACGGGAATGAAGAAGCAATTGCTTATCTTGAGAACAATCTTGAAATAGATTTTATTAAAAATAAGGAAGTATCAGTAATCACAGAATACTTTCTTGACGAATACATCAATCACGGAAAAATCGAACTTTCAAAAGCCCTGAATGATATTCAAAGCGAGGAAGCCAGAGTTTTAGTTTCCAAAGCAGCAATGAATCAGCATGAAGTCAGTCAGCCGGAAAATACTTCCAGGGAAATGCTTCTGACCGGAGTGACAGGAAAGAAGTATAATCTGAAATTTGCAAAAGATATTATTAAAAAATTCAAATTAAAAGAACTCGAAACACAAAGATCGGATATGAGAGGTGATCCTTCTCTGATGAATGAAATATTCGAAATTACAAAGCAAATAAATGAATTAAAAAAATCATAAATTTATACTACAGTCATGTACACGATTGAACCTATAGCATTCGTAAAGAACAACAGAACCGAAGCAGAAGATGATTACTGGGGGAATGTTATATCGGAAATTATCATAAGCGACAAATTGTCAGAAGCGAGCATAAAAGGAATTGAAGAATTCTCTCATCTTGAAATTATCTTTTATTTTCATCTTGCTGATCCTTCTGCTATCAGCATCTCAGCTACACATCCCCGCGGCAATAAGAAACTGCCGAAGACGGGCATATTCGCCCAGAGAAAAAAAGCCCGTCCGAATATGCTGGGCTCTGCAATAGTGAAGCTTATTAAAGCCGAAAAGAATATTCTTACCGTATCAGGACTTGATGCAATAAATGAAACTCCGGTTATAGATATTAAACCGGTAATGAAAGAATTTCTGCCTGAAGGAAATGTTAAACAGCCTGAATGGTCAAAAGAAATAATGAAGCATTACTGGTCAGTAAAAAAATAACTACCGTCCAAGACAATTTTGAAATGAAAAATAATCTTTATTTAAATCACATAATTAGATTTATTTTTAATTTAGAAAAAAGAACCCGCCTGTGAGAAATTGCCGTTAAGAAATTCTGAGCAATTGCGTTAAGCAAAAATTTC
>JAFDZQ010000076.1 GCA_018266895.1 Bacteroidota bacterium | reverse complement strand
GGCGGGTTTGTTTTAATTAAGAATAATTAAATTTGAATTACATTTAAAAAACGAATGAAAATTACATATTCAAAAATATTTTGGACGGATGTGATATATATTCAGCATGACATTTCATTAAATTGATTGTAAATAGAAATTGTTTTAACTATTTTTGTAATCGAAAATAGAAGCGCGATTGGCGGAACTGGCAGACGCACTAGACTTAGGATCTAGCGGGGTGACCCGTGGGGGTTCGACTCCCTCATCGCGCACTTATTCGCCAAATTAATAATAGTATTCGAAATGTTTTTAATTAATTTTCTCACTTAAGACATTTTAAAAAAATGAACACTAAATCAACTACAAAAAATACTACTGCAAGATGTTCCTTTTGCGGGAGGAATGCTGATAAAGTCACGAATATGATCAAAGGTCCGGCAGATCATAATGGCAAAGATGTTTTCATTTGTGAGATTTGTGTAAGTAATGCAATGCAGATCATTAAAAAGAATACATTATTCAGTTCGACCAAATCCATAAACAAAGTAAGATCAAATCTCACCCCTCAGGCAATTAAGAAATTCTTAGACGAATTCGTTATCGGGCAGAACAGAGCTAAAAGATCACTTGCAGTTGCTGTATATAACCATTACAAAAGGATTGACTCAAGTGATTTCAATTATATTGATGACGTTGAAATTGAAAAAAGCAATATTCTTCTGATCGGACCTACGGGAACGGGGAAAACTTTTCTTGCGCAGACACTTGCTAAATTGCTGGACGTGCCATTTGCCATTGCAGATGCTACAACTCTTACTGAAGCCGGTTATGTAGGCGATGATGTCGAATCTATTCTTGTGCATCTTCTGCAGAATGCTAATTTTGATCTTAGCAAAGCCGAAAGAGGTATTATTTACCTTGATGAAATTGATAAAATTTCACGCAAAAGTGACAGCACTTCAATAACAAGAGATGTTTCAGGGGAAGGAGTACAACAGGCATTATTAAAACTTCTCGAAGGAACAGTAGCAGGCGTTCCTCCGAAAGGCGGCAGGAAACACCCTGAACAGGCGCTGATCAACATAAATACAAAGAATATTTTATTTATCTGCGGCGGAGCATTTGACGGACTTGATAAAATTATTGAGAAAAGAGTTGCGAAGAGTTCCATGGGATTCGGATCTGATCTGTATTCCAAAGACGATATAGATATTGACACGATAATGTCGCAGGTAGAGCCGGATGATCTCATACATTACGGATTAATTCCGGAACTTATCGGAAGACTACCGGTGATAACTAATCTCAGTTCTCTTGACAAGAAAACAATGCTTTCTATACTGACAGAACCGAAGAATGCAATTACAAAGCAGTATCAGAAGCTTTTCAGAATGGAAGGCGTCGATCTTGAATTTACCGAAGATGCGCTTGAAGCAGTTGTGGATTATGCCTTAACCAGAAAAACGGGAGCAAGGGCTCTTCGTTCGATTCTTGAAAATATTATGGTTGACATTATGTATAAAATTCCTTCGAAAGAAAGCATCTCAAACTGCATTATTACAAGAGAAGTTATTACAGAAAAAAAAGAACCTGTTTATCTGAGCAATAACAGAAAAATCATTGCATAAAAACGTTCCTTAAATTGATTCTGATTTCATATCCCGAGATTTTAATCCTATCGTTATTCCAAATCAATGTTAATACAATAAATATTCTATTATATAATGTCGAAACTAAAATCCGTCTTAAAAAAAGACAAGACTTTTACTTCAAGGGAAGAGTATCAGAATAATCTTCTCAGCAAAATTAACGCGGAGAGAGATAAAATAAAACTTGGCGGAGGCAAAAAGGCAATTGATAATCTCCATTCAAAGAAGAAGCTTCATTGCAGGGAAAGAATTGATCTCCTGATTGACAAAAATACTTTTTTCATGGAACTTGGTATCTTTGCTGCATTCGGAATGTATGAAGAACACGGGGGTGCGCCTTCTTCAGGAACTATTTTCGGTATTGGAAAAATTCACGGAAGGAACTGTGTTATTGTTGCAAATGATGCCACTGTCAAAGCAGGAGCATGGTTTCCCGTAACCTGCAAAAAAAATCTCAGAGCTCAGGAAATTGCCATTGAAAACAGACTGCCGATTATTTATCTGGTCGATTCAGCAGGTGTGTTTCTTCCGATGCAGGATGAGATATTTCCTGATAAGGAACATTTCGGAAGAATATTCAGAAACAACGCCGTGATAAGTTCTATGGGAATCCCTCAGATCGCCGCTGTAATGGGTCCCTGCGTTGCAGGAGGCGCATACCTGCCGATTATGAGCGATGAAGCTTTGATAGTAGAAGGAACCGGAAGTATTTTCCTTGCCGGTGCTCATTTAGTAAAAGCTGCAATAGGAGAAATCACGGACAATGAATCCCTCGGTGGTGCGACGGTGACAACTGAGATTTCGGGGATAACTGATGAAAAAATGAAGAGTGATGAAGAATGCCTGGATAAGATCCGAGAACTCGTAAGTAAATTCGGGGAAACAGCTAAAGCGGGATTTGACAGAGTGAAAAGCAGAAATACAGCTTATGATGAAACTGAAATTTACGGACTAATTCCTGAAGACAGCTCAAAACCTTATGATACATACGAACTAATCTGCAGAATAATCGATGACGGTGATTTTGATGAATTCAAACCCACATACGGAAAAACTATTATAACCGGATATGCAAGGATTGACGGATGGGCTGTAGGCATAGTGGCAAATCAGAGAAGCATTGTCAAAAGCAAATCGGGAGAGATGCAGTTCGGAGGTGTGATATATTCCGACAGTGCGGACAAAGCTGCAAGATTTATTCTGAACTGCAATCAGAGAAAAATTCCTATACTGTTTCTTCAGGATGTAACAGGTTTCATGGTAGGTTCAAGATCTGAGCACGGAGGGATTATAAAAGACGGTGCAAAGATGGTAAATGCAGTTGCAAACAGCACCGTACCCAAAATTACAATTATAACAGGCAACAGTTACGGTGCGGGAAACTATGCAATGTGCGGGAAAGCTTATGATCCGAGATTTATTTTCGCTTATCCGAATGCACAGATTGCCGTAATGGGCGGATCGCAGGCAAGCAATGTTCTGCTTGACATTAAAACTGGTCAGCTTAGGAAACAGGGCAAAGAAATAACTGAAGAGGACAGGAAAAAATTTCTTGATGAAATTAAAAAGAGATATGAGGAACAGACAAATGTTCTTTACGCTGCATCACGTTTGTGGGTAGATGAGATTATAGATCCTTCGGATACAAGAAAGATCGTATCGTATTGCATAGAGCTTGCGAACAACAATCCTGAAATGAAAAAATTCAATGTCGGAGTAATTCAGACTTAATACAGTTTTTGACTGAATAAGAATTTTGAAATATAAAGAGGAAGCGATCAGCTTCCTCTTTTTTTGTACTGATAGTGATTAATTTATTAATTAACTTTGTACAGAAAAATTTACCGGCAGAAATCCGAAATTTTATCCTGCATATATATTTTTTGGATTTCAAAATAAATTTAAATTATAAAATCAAATTTTAAAATTTAAATCATAAAGAAAGCAGACAGCCTTTTATATCAGATCCATTCCCGGAATGTATAAAAGGAGATATTTATTAACCCCATAAATAGATATCACAAATAAAAAGTTAAACCCCAAAAATATCCAGCACAAATTTTTTTACCCCAAGAAAAAGTTTGATTTTTAATAAGATTCATTTTAAAATTTTTTAAATGATGGATTTTCAGATAAAGGTTACATCTGAATTCCGAATTACTGTTAAATAAAAATTTTATATTATGGGGACATTCAGACTTTCGGATTCACAATTAGTGAGTTACCCGACCGTAATAATTCTTATATTTTTATTTCTGTTTCTCAATAATCTTAAATCAGCTTTTGCTTCTGATTTTATCGTTCACAACAATTTCAGGGTTTTCCCTGATACTGTGACACAGGTAGAAACAACTATAGCAACTCATCCGCTGAATCCAATGATCATGGCAGGCGCAGCAGTGACAGACGTTTATCCGGGCGGATATACAACGGGAGTATATGTTACAACCAACGGCGGTTTGAGCTGGCAGGGGAAAAATGCCATAAAAGATTCTCTGGGAATGATAATTACAACCGTAGGAAATCCAAAGATAATAATTGATGTGAACGGTACATTTATTCTGACATTCATCGCTCCTTCCCCCCGCACCGGAGCAAAAGATTTCAAAGTAGGAGCAAGCTATTCTACAAATAACGGATTATACTGGTCGAGAACAGTTTATATTCCCGGCATTGATACAGCCGATAAAAGCATATGCGCAACCGATGATGTTCCGGGCAGTCCGTATTACGGAAACAGTTACATGGTTTATAATGAAAGAAGAGGGGTATATTTTTCGAGTACAACTGACGGCGGAAAATCCTGGTCTGTTGCAAAGATGATCAGTCCTCCTGTTTATTATGTAAGGACAGGAGCTTTTATTGCAATTGGTCAGAACGGTGAAATTTATGTTACCTGGCCATACTTAAAAGATTCTGAAAAGTATGTTGGTTTTGCAAGGTCTGCAAACGGAGGACTAACCTGGAATTCAACAGACACTTCTTTTCCGGTTTATCCGGTTAAATCTGATTTCCGGTTAAATCTTAATCTTGTGAAATTAAACGGCTTGCCTTCTGTAGCAGTTGACAATTCAGGTGGTCCCAGAAACGGCTGGATTTATATTGTATCTTCAGAAAGACTAAATGCAAACAGCCCAGCATATGACAGCTGTGATATTACAGTTCATTGCTCAACAGATAAAGGAACAACCTGGCCGTTCAAATACAGAGTCAACAGAGACTCCGGCAGTTATCACTATCAGATTTTTCCTGCGATCAATATTGACAATTCCGGTAATCTGAACGTTGTATATTATGATACAAGAAATTCAGTAACGAATGATTCTTTTCAGGTTTATCTTTCCAGGTCAACTGACGGAGGCCGGATATTTGAAGACATTCTTGTTTCCGACCACAAATTCAAACTAAAGCAGATGATCCCGTCAAAATGGCTTTTCGGAATTCCCGGCTACATTGGTACTGGAATAGGAGTAACTTCTTCCGTTAACAATGTATTTCCTTTCTGGTTTGATAATTCAATTGATGAAGAATATCAGGCGTTTACTTCTTTAGTGGAATTTAAATCGAAATCATACATTAAAGCCATACCGGAAGGGCTTTTGCATACAATCAGCCGGACATTAAATTTAAGAGATACTTTAAAAATATATCTGAGAAACCCGCAGCCGCCATTTTCAATTATTGATTCTGCTTCAGGTAATATTGATTCTGTTACTTTCTTTACGGAGGTTATTTTTAAAAATGCTTCATCCGGTAATTACTATTTAGACATCAGGCACAGGAACTCTGTTGAAGTATGGAGCAAAAACCCTGTCGTTTACAGCAGCTCTGCCGGGTTGAATTTTGATTTCACAGCATCCGGACTGAATGCATTCGGAAATAATCTTATTCTTAACGACGGCAAATGGTGTCTTTACAGCGGTGATGTTAACAGGGATGGAACAATAGATATTGAAGATATTTCTATTGTTGAAAATGATATGTCAGAAAATGCAAGCGGTTATATAAATTCAGATATTAACGGAGACGGA